>CAZSUA010000183.1:0-11115 GCA_964609655.1 uncultured Polyangiaceae bacterium
ACCAGCGGCGCAACTGTACTGCTGCCGCCACTCTAGCAAAGTTGGACTCGCCGTTAATCCGGGATCCGGAGAGAAACGGAGCGTGATCTTGAGGAACTTCGAGGATTGAATGCCAGCCGCTTCTAGCTTCGGGCCCACATCGACACCCGTGAAGGTCGCACTGGACGTCGTCACCGTGCCGAGGAACACCACGTTGGCATCCGCTACTGCCGTGGGCGCTACTGCGAGCGTCGCGAGATCTGCCGAATCTAGCGCAGTTTGCGCGTAGATTTCGATCTGAGTTCCGGCCGGGACATCCACCTTCCAATCAAAGAAACGCCACACCGGGAACAGGCCTTGCGCACAGGTTGCATCATAGGTGCGGTCGAGGTTGGCAGGCACGTAGACATCGAGAGGGGGGGGAGCTTCACACACCGCATTCACGCACACCAGGCCCATGCAGCAATCGGTGCTCGTGGTGCAGCTACCTGTTTCGAGTTGGCAGGAGTTGACGGCGGGAGCAGCCTGGCAATGCTTGACGGGTGGTTGCGTAACAGGCGTGTCCAACTGGCAGATCGAGCCCGCGCAGCAGTCTTCGTTCACATCGCACAAGTTGGCGGCGGCGTTGCCGGCGGGGCGGCACGCTTCAAGCGCCCAGAAGCCACGCTCATTCAGCACACCTTTCGTGGGATCGACATCGTAGCTCTGGTTGGGCAACCAGAAAGAAGGTTGGCTGCGGTCGGTATTGGCACTCGTCGTGTCATTGATGGCGGAAACCCATAACTGAGATTGCAACTGCGTGCTCTTCACGATCGGCGTGAAAGTGGTCATATCCGAATAGTCATTCTGGGCTGCCGGCAAATTGAACAGATTGCCGTAGGCGCGCGTGCTGGTGAAAACCGTCCAACGGTAGCCGCCGGCTGCTTTCGGCAGCATGGTGGCTTGATAGGCTTTGTTGCGATCGGTGGCGCGTTCGGCTGCGTTCAGATTGGCGAGTTCGACGGGCGTAGGATTCGCGGCTTCAGAGTCGATCGACCAGAGCTTGCCCGGCACCTCAAAGTAGTTCGTGGGCGCCATGTGGCCGTACTTGGTCCAACCCCCCAAACAACACCAATCCGTGGTGGTGCTGGTTTGGTAGATGACGCTGCGCGAATCCGATTCAAACGACGGCCATTTCATCACGGCACCGAGCGGCCACGTGTTCACCAAGAGCTTCCGGTTCGTGAAAAGCTTCTGGGTTTGATCGAAATCGAACGTGCTGAGGCCCTTCCTCCAGCCGGCGCCGCCGCCCTGGTCGCCATCAATGAACACCAGCTTCGTGGCGTCGGGCGCGAAGCTTGGGACCATCATGGTCGCCGAGCCAAGGCCCCACACGCCGGGGGTAGCGGCAGTCACATCGGTTGGATCTTGGTTAACCAGTGTGGGCGATTGCCAGACGAAGTAGTTCGTGCCTGAGCCATTATCCCCACCACCTCGGACAAAGCCGGTCGTGTTCGTATCGCCAGTAGGATAGAGCACCGAATTCGGAATGGGCACAAATCCGGCGGCGCCCTGGCAATTCACCTTCCAAGTGAGTAGCGCCTTGGCGTTGCTGCTGCCCTCTTCGAAGTCTAGCTTGAAGTTGTAGCGCGTGCCGCCCTGGAGGTAGACGGCGCCGTTGGCGGTGCCGCTACTGGTTTTATTGAGAATTCTGTTGGCTCCGATCCAGAGCCGCATGCTGTCGTCCAGATCGCCTTGAAACTCGTAGATGCCCGTGCACGGAGGCTCGATTTGGCCGGTGTAGCGGATGCTCCAGTTGTCGCTGTTGGTAATGATGCCGTAGGCAGGCCTGCCAGCGCCCCAATCGGTGTTAATGGTGGATTCGATGCGCGTGATGGCGCGCACCGCTGAGCCGACGCCTGCCGCAAAGTTGAAATCCTTGTCGTCGTAGATGCTGGCCGTAAGGCCGTTGGTGGGTGCTACATAGGTGTTGGGGGGAGTGAAATACTCGGGGGCGATCGTGATCTTCGTAAAGACGCTCGCCAGCTGCCAGCCCAAGATGAGCTTGGCATTCGACGTCAGTTCCTTGAAATTGACCGTGATCGGGTACTTCTGACCGGCAACCAGCGCAATCCCAGTGGAGCACTGGTTGTTGCCATTGATGTTGGTCAGCAACGCTACGCTGTTCACGGTGAGGTCCACGCGGTCATCGGCGTCCACGCAAAACACGATGTTGCCCGTGTAAGGTGCCTGCACGAAGCCGGTCGCGATATAGCTGAAGTCATCCCCTCCCATGCTCACATCCGGTGCAGCTGAGCCCCAGTCGGCCGAGAGGTTGGCCTCCAGCCGGGTAAAGCTTGTGCCAGTATAATCGTTGTTGTCGTAATAAGTCGTCTGAAGGCCGCGTGCGCCCAAGTTGTTGAACAGCTGTGTGGGCGGAATCGGCACTTCGGGTGTACTGGCGCTCGACCAACGCAGTTCGATTTGAGAGTTCCCACTCACCTGGGTGAGCTCCACGCGGATGGTGGATTTGACGGTAGGATCGAGGTTCGCCGTGCCCGTGAAGGTGGTGAGCGCGCCAGCGTAGCCTGCCTGATCAATGATGAGATTGCCGTCGACGTAAACGCGGACGCCGTCGGTGGTGAGGACGCTGAAGGTGTAGGCTTCCTTAAAACGACCTTGGATCAGACCACTCCAGCGCACCGAGAAGCCGTCGTTCGGCAGATTCCAGCCAGGATTGCTGGCTGCCCAGTTAAAGAAGACCTTGGAGTCCGTTCGGAGCCAGGGCTCTCCAGCCAGCGTGAGGTTCGGGAAGTACTCTGCAAGGAGTCCGGTGCCATTGCCACCCGAAAGGAACGTGGTGGGGGCGTTGATGACGTTGGGGGTGACGCCTGTATTGATACCAATAATGCTATCTTTGCTGTTGCCCCAGATATTGTTGGCAGCGAGCAAGTAGCTTCCGTCAGGGGTTAACGGCGCCCAGGCGAACCCGCGCCAATCGTTCTTCGCAACTTGATAGGCCGCGGATGGAGAGACGAAGTCGGCAAGCGGACTCAAGCTACCATCCGAAAGGATATCGGAAATGCCGCCGTTGGTGCTCCACCCGCGATCGGAAGTGGCGAATTTATTGCCGTTTGCGGACACCGAGTGGCACACGGGGCAGCCGTCGTTTGTCGGGAAAGCTTGTGTGGCTGAGGTGGTCGCTCCAGGATTGGCGACCATCATCTTAGTGCCCCCGCTACGGCCATATTGGGTGTAGTACACGCGGCCGCGAACCGGACCCGTCGCAAACTTGACGTTGCGAGTGACGGGCAAACGCGGCGAGCCGGCCACCACTCGCTGAAGCTGAAGTGTGCCGGTGCTGCCCTTGGCGGAGCGTTCGAAGTACTTCCACACTTCAGGCGGGATCGTGATGCGCGGGGGAGATGGCTCGGCTAGGATCTGTTCCCACTTGAAGCTGGGCGTGCCAGACGCCGGAAAAAGCAGGCTGATCTTGACAGAATCCGCCGGGACACCGCCATTGTCGTACATGACTAACGGTGGCTGTAGCGCGAGCGGCAGGACCACATTGTCGTACGGGTACAGCACATCCACCGTGTCGGCGTTGATGCCCGCCATCGCGAAAGCTGCGACGCTCCCAGCTGGGGCGGCACTCGTATCTCTCGTGTCCACCACAACTTTTGCAGTCGCTTGCCCTACGAAATTGCCCGCATACGCCCGCACATTGATCGTGTTGGCGACCGGGGTAAAGAGGTTCAACACTCCCGAGGTGTCGACTGTCGCAATGTCCAGCGCATCAATGCTCCAAGAAGCGCCGAACACGCCCTTAAAGCAATTGGGCGGATCCAGAGCGGCCGTGTACGTCAGATTTGATGGAGAAACGCTGAAAGGGGGGAGTGGGCCGCCTGGGCCTGCGAGCGAGGAACTTGGAATGATTTGTTTGGCAACGCCCGGCGAACTCCAGCGAAGCTCGGCCGTGGCTCCACCAGAGTTCTCGTAGAACTCCATGCGAAATGAGTACGCGGTTCCAGCCACCAGGTTTTGCGCGGCGGTGGAGTACTCGGTGGGGCCTTGGTCTTTCCATTTGTCGACGAGCAGCGTGTTGTTCAGCCAGAAGCGCACGCCATCGTCGCCTTTGACGTAGAACGTATAGGCTTCAGTCGTGGTTGGAATGACGGTCCCCGTCCAGCGCACTGTGAAAGCGTCGTTGCCGATACCGGTAACACCAGGATTGGCAGCCCAGGTGAAGTTGATCGTCGCGTCGTTTCGCGTCCCGGTAACGGCCCAGCCTGCCGGGATGGACGTGATCACTTTGCTGATCTGATTGAAGTATTCGCCGACTACACCGGTCGAAACGTTGAAGCTCGTGACTGTGAGGGTGTCGGTGGGTGGGGTGACGACGAGCCCCGTGCACGTCGAGTTGTTGTTCATGGGCGGTGACGGCTTGAGCTGAATTCCGCCGTTGCCTGGATCATTGGTAAAGCCCGGCGGCAGCACGACGCCAATTGGATCGTCGGTGAAATCTTGGCATTGCGGGTCGCAAGGATTGGTCACGCAGGGCGTTGCGACGCCGAGCGCGAGCGTGTGTTGAGGTGTCGCTGGAAAATCTGCAATTCGATTTCCAACGCAACCCCCCCAGACGCCACCAGCCTGGCAGGTGCGATCGCCCATCGAGCACTCTTTGTAGTCGCCGGATTGTCGAATCACGCCGCAGGCGACCACTTGCCCAGGAGTTCCACACGGACAACCGTCATTCGGCGTGATGCACGTGTTGACGTTCGCCACAGCAGGCATCCGACCCGCGTTGGTCTCTAACTGCGGGAGCTTCTTTCCATTGGAGCTGCACCCGAGAACGACGAGGACACTCAGAACAGCAACGCGGCGAAAGCTAAACACAACTCACTCCTCCAAAAAGGGTGTGCGGTCGGTGGCACAACTTGCCGACATCGCTCTGCCAACGAAGCAGATTCCGTGCCTGAGTTCTTCCGTGGCCCACGTCATCAGATCGGCCGCTTTGTCATCCTCTTTAGTGAAGCCAGGAGCAAAGTTTGTCGCTTGGCTCTGAAAGTTTTTCTTATACGGGCGTGTGTGCTGGTGTGAGCCCGAAGTGATGTTCAGTCAGTGCGTGTAGGCGTGCAGCACGAAAAAGAACAGCAATCCGAACGCTAGCGCGAGCAGATAGGTAAGTGCGGGTTCCGGTTGGATCCGACGGTAGAGCTCTGAGGCGGCATCCTGTACGGCTGGATCGGCGGCTTCCTTGGCCAAGAGCGGTGCGGCTTTACGCACGGTTCGATAATCCCCGCGCTCGAACGCGCGCACCAGCTCGTCGAGTTTTTCATCCGAGGGAAACGCCAAAAGAAAAACCGGCCGCTCACGGCCCTGGGCATCTAAGACTGACGGCTTTGGGTTCGGCTCGCTGGTAGCTGGTTGGGACATCAGATTGGAAAGTGAACCACTTTCCTCCAACTTGAGCCATGCTGATTTGCTATTTGAGCGCTAGGGGCGGAAGCAGCTTGAGAACCGTCCGCCAGTTGCGCACGCTGCTCGTGGTTCCGCGGAGCTGAAACAGTCTCGTGAGCAGTCGCAGAGTTGTCCGCAGAGCCCAGCGTCACCACGCGCAGCGAGATCCGTGAGGTAGTTTGAGCCAGGCGCCTGGAAAAAGCAGTGCGCTGGTGCGGGACCCGCTTGATCCCAGCCGCAGGCTTTCGTCGCGCCAAAGGTGCACGGTTCGACACAGAAAGATGCTTGATCGGAACAGAGGCCCTTGATGCAACAGCCACCTCCACATTCGGAGCCGAAGACCAGAGATTTGCATCGGCCCAATTGAATTCAAGTAGTTCTTAGATGGTTCGCGGTGGTGCCCGGCGCCGTGAGAAAAACGGCAAACATGCAGTAATTGTCTGATTATAATCGGCATTCATCTTGCCGTTTATGATGATAATCGGCATTATAGGTACAGATTATCATGGCGTCTAACTATCAAAGAACTCTGCAACTAGCAGAGCTTATTAAGAAAAAGTCATTTTTCCTGCTGGGGCCACGCGCAACTGGAAAGAGCACTTTGATCCGGACCCAGTTGTCAGACGCTCGGGTGTACGACCTCTTGGACGCGGACGTGTTTGCGCGACTAGCGCGGCGCCCACAGCTTCTCGGCGAAGAATCTGAAGATGATGGCCGTGTCGTGGTGATCGATGAAGTGCAGAAGCTTCCGTCAGTTCTGGATGAGGTTCATCGCCTGATCGAAAAGAGGCGCTTGCGATTCGTGCTCACGGGCTCAAGCGCCCGGAAACTCAAACATGGCGGGGCGAATTTACTGGCGGGGCGAGCGTGGCAAGCGGCACTGTTCCCCCTCACCTCACAGGAGATCCCCAAATTCGATCTTCTTACGTACCTCAATCGGGGTGGTCTACCCGGGATCTATCCCTCTCTGGACTATGGAGAAGAGCTCGCAAGCTATGTCAATTTCTACCTGCGCGAAGAGATACAGTCCGAGGCCTTGGTGCGTCGCATCGATCAGTTCGCGCGTTTCTTGGACGTCATGGCAATTTCGAATGGCGAGGAGCTGAGCTACCAAGGCCTAGCTAGTGATGCCGGCGTCCCGGTTCGCACGCTGCAGAGTTATGTGCAAATTCTCGAAGATACGCTGCTAGGATTTCTAATCCCGGCACTTGGTTCAACCAAGAAACGCAAGGCGATCACGCGCCCGAAGTTTTTCCTGTTCGACGTTGGCGTCGTTGGAAGCCTGACAGAGCGGGGTGAAATCCGCCCCAAGAGTGAACTCTTTGGGCGTGCGTTCGAGCACTTCCTGTTCCTTGAGCTTCGCGCCTATCTCGCTTATCGACGCCGAAGCGAGCGACTCCAATATTGGAGGAGCACCTCGGGATTCGAGGTGGATTGCGTGGTAGGCGATCGGCTCGCGCTTGAGTTCAAGTCGTCGAGCCTGGTCAGTGAACGGGACATGAAGGGGCTCGGAGCGCTTCGCGAGGAAGGAATAGTGAAGGAGTTTGCGGTAGTTTCGCTGGATCCGACGTTTCGCACGGTGAATGGCACCAAGGTCTTTCCTTGGAAGAAGTTCTTAAGTGAGCTCTGGGCCGATCGCCTGTTTTGACGCTCAGCTGCGGCACCAACCCCAACACCAATGGCGAGCCCCAACCGAACAAGCTGCCACCGCGCTGCTCGCTAAGCTTGGGCTTGCTCCTCAACCTCCGCCGACGCCACCACCGGTTTTGGTCGGGCAGCTCCGGCTCAGGTTCTGTTGAGGTTCTGAAGCTAGGCTTGTTGCCCTTGGGGGTGCTGCTCGCTTTGCTGGAAGTGAGCACCTCAGCGCGGAGATCTATTTGCGCCGGTATCCTGCTGGTTTTTGAGCTCCGCAGTCGCTCGTGTTCACCACTGCCTGGGCTTCGGTGACGTGGTTCGGAGGGAGCAGAGCGCCTTCGGCTGGATGGCCTGCTCTTGGCGCTGCTCCTCACTTACCGACCGACTGTAAGTTCGAATGTCTTATGCTCCAGAGCAAATGCGTTCCCCGCCGCACGACACGTCGTTCCGTACCCCAATGCTCGGTGAGCTGGGTGCAGGTTCAAGTCGAAAGTTGAGATACCAAACCAACCCGGATCGCCTTGCACACTTTCCGCACCGCGCGGTCAGAAGAGTACACGCTGGCTCCAGCATTGCTGGCAGCAAGAATGATCTGAGCGTCCGCCCAGCCAACTCCCGATCCGGAAAACACGCGCCGATGCTGTTCGACAAATACTCGAGTCTCCGCCGCGTGGGGACTTGGCAGTCGCGGGAGTGCCAGCAGATCGCTCGCGAATGTTTTGGGTAAGCCCTCGCCGAGCATGAGCTCTCCGATCACGACGTCACACGTGTGCACGCGTTCGTCCAATAGGAACTGCACAAGCTGTGGGTCCTTGGTGCGGAGGTGGTGAATCCACGCGTTAGTGTCAACGAGGATCAACGCCGCTCCCAAGCCGATCGCTTCGCCCGGCGCACGCCCTTCTTGCTGCCTCCAAGTTGAGCAAGTCGCCGGGCTGCCTGACGCGCGAGCAGCGCCCGCAAGCCTTGCTCCACCAGAGCTGTCTTGGTCACGCCCGGGTGCCGCTCAACGACCTCAGCAAGAAGTGCCTCATCGACGTTCAGGGTCATACGTACGGTATGCATAGATACATATTAACTATACGCATCCAAGGGTCAAATTCCCAGAGAAACAGGGCACCATTTGAGCGAAACCCGTTAGAGCGAGGAGAACAGTACCGCGAACGGCACTGTTCTGGCCTGCCAAAGTGGGCAACACTGTTAACTCCCATGAATCCAAATGCCAGACTCCATTCTTTCATCGGCGGCAAGGAAGGGCCGTGGCAGGTCAGCGACATACGGCGAGAGTATTCCGCCGACCGAACGGCTCAGCTATGTGAATGGAAACATCACGGGGCTGCCTGCGGGAGCTTCTTGAGTGCTGCGTGGTGCCACCAGCAATGAGCGCTATGTCACGCGGCGAGAAAAGGAAAGGTTGCTCGCGCAACAACCGGCGCTAGGGCGAATCGAGGCAGATTGCGCGGTGCTCATTCCGATCCGAAAAAATGCCCAGTGGTGGGCGCTCACCCAAGATGAGAGGCGAGAGATTTTTGAAGAGCAATCTCACCACAATCAGATCGGTAACGTTCCGGCGCTCCGGTCACGCCAAGTTGCATATCATCAGCTCACCAGAACGTCGTTCCAGATCCCGCGCAGTTAACACGCACTCAGCAAACGTATCCTACTCTACCGAAGAAGCATTGCGGATGCGTTCGGCGTTAGCCGCATCCACCGTACCGAAGCGGAGGGTTAACAGTTTGATCACGAGCTCCGCTCTGCCTTCAGCTTTGCCCGCACGGCGTGACACTGCTCCGCCCGTTGACTTTGGGCTCATACGATTCAACCGAACGTTCGTCCTTGCCACGTTGATCGGCCGGCTCGAACTTCTCTGCTTCACTGACCGCCATCGTCTCGCTGCTGCTGCGACGCGTGTCGAGCGCGTGCGACTTAGCGAGCTTCGGCAGAGGCGCCTCCTTCAACTTCGGGCGGTCGTCTGCACTAGAGGCCGAAGACGTGCCTTCAGAATGTCGCGGCGGCGCAGCACTCGCACCAGTGGTCAGCAATGCCAGCGCCGTCGCGCCAACCAACCACTCGGAGAGCTGCGCACACCGCATGTCGCACTTACCGACCCACGCCGAAGACGTAGAGCAGCAGCAGCACCGGAAGCGGGATGCCGAGCAGCCAGAGCAGCGCCCAGCCGACCTTGCCCGATTGACGATTGAGGAACGAAGGCGACGACGGAGTAACGAGGTTGCGGTTCATGGGATTCTCCTTGTTGAGGCGCTGAGTTTTGGTAGTGCATCTCGTGGGCCGCTCGAATCGGGAATAATTCCGCGACGGGCTAGTGGCAACTCTGCGACTCGCGCACGTTTGCCACGCGCTTGCGTTTTCTATCGGCGGCGGTCGGTCACGACCGGGCGAACGCGATCGGTGTCGCGCGGGCCCTGCTTCACGACTTCGTTCTTTGGCGCCTGCTTGCGGATCTCGAGGCGACCATTTGTGTTGCGGACGATCTGGAGACGGGACACCGGACTGTTCATGACTGTGACCTCCACGCCAGCAGGTCAGAGCACGCAGGATGCCAACGTTACGTGAGAGGGAGAGCGCGTAAAAACTGCGTCGGGGTTTGCCCCACTGCGGCAGCGAAGTCGCGACTGAAGTGCGCTTGATCCGCGTAGCCGAGCTCGGCGGCAAGCGCGGCCAACGACGACGACGACGAACGCGCGGACGCCGGCGCGCGCAAACGTTCCGCCGCTTCGTGTAAGCGGTAGCGCCGAATCACCCACTTCGGACTGACGCCGACGGCCACGAGAAAGTGCCGCTGCAACGAGCGCGGGCTCTGGTGCGCGAGCGCTGCGAGCTGCTCGACGCGGACGATCGACGGATCGGTCGCGGCGCGCTCGCAGAGATCGCGGAGCGCCACGGCGGCGTCGGGCAAAGGGCGCAGCGCGGTCAGTAGGTGCGGGACGATCGCGGCGATGCGCGCATCGTGCGACGCTGGCGCCGCGAACACGTCGTGCGCCCACTCTGCGGCGACCGTACCGAAGGCGAGGGTCAACGGCACGATCCGATCGGTGAACGTCGCCGCGGGCGCGTCGAGAAACGCGCGCAGCGTCCCCGGCCGCAGCTTGCAACCGAACACCCAGCCGCGGCCGGTGAGCGTGCGCTCGAACCGTTTGGTCGGCACGCCGGCGAGTTCGGCGCGGTCAGCGTCGAACACGAAGTGCACCGTCGGATGGGACAACGTCGCGACGAACTTTGGTTGCTGCAGCTCCCACGTCACCGACCAGAAGTGCGCGACGACGGGCGCGAGCGACGGCGGCGGCAAGGTCCGATCGTGCGTCACGCTGCCGTCGGTGACGCTCGGGTGGTGGAGGATGCCGCGGGGCGGCGCTGCGTTTTGTCGCATAAGTTCAAGACGGCGCGTGGCCGCCACGATAGACCTTAGCCCATGATCGCCAAGGGACCCTTCGACGTCAAAGCCACGCCCGAGCCACCGTTCTCCGAGAGCGACGGCATCTCGTTCGGGCGCATGTTGTTCAACAAAACTTTTACCGGTGCGCTCGCCGCGACGAGCGTCGTTCACATGATGGCGGCGCGCACGCCCGAGCCGACCTCGGCGGCGTACGTCGCGCTCGAGCGCGTGACGGGTACGCTCGACGGCAAAACGGGCACGTTCGCGCTGGTGCACCTCGGGCTCTCTGACCGCGGCGAAAAATCGCTGCGCGTGAGCGTCGTCGCCGACTCGGCAAGCGCCGAGCTCACCGGGCTACGCGGCGAGATGCAGATCGATATCGTCGACGGCAAACACTACTACACGTTCGAATATCGCTTCGTGTAGCCGCC
The DNA here is from genome assembly GCA_964609655.1 of uncultured Polyangiaceae bacterium. Taxonomy (GTDB): domain Bacteria; phylum Myxococcota_A; class Polyangia; order Polyangiales; family Polyangiaceae; genus JBBRRP01. The sequence continues at coordinate 10,876 of CAZSUA010000183.1, forward strand.
ACAACTTCGTCACCCTGCGCTCATTGCGACGCCACGCGACGCGCGGAGGATTACATCCATGCGATTGAATGCCGCAAACAGGTTACGAGTCCCAAGGCGCTGGTACTCATACCCGAGCAAACGGCCGCTCCCTCGACCCTGTCATGCAAGACGGGCAAGACGACGAGCCGCCCAAGCTGTGTTCGGATGAGCCCGGCCTTGCCGCCTGCTATGCCGCTGCGGCGCGCGGAGTAGCGGCTT
>CAZSUA010000184.1:0-11082 GCA_964609655.1 uncultured Polyangiaceae bacterium
CGACACCAGCGACACCAGCGACACCAGCGACACCAGCGACACCAGCGACACCAGCTGCGTCCGCCTTGTCACCGATCGTGCCTGTGCGCTCAGCCGTGACGCCCACCCCAGAGGCCCGAGGGGTCGCAAGCGCCGCGGTCCCATCGACGCTGCGTTCCTCGCCTGCGATCCGACGCACACAGAAGGCTGCTGTGCCCTCGAAGCCTCGTTCCGATGATTGTTCGGAGCCGTTCGTTATCGACGCAGCAGGGGTCAGGATCCCCAAGCAGCATTGCCTGTGAGATTCGCTACCCCCACGCCCTTCCTGCGCCGCATTCTGCAACGGCTTTGCCTGGTGCTGCTAGTGATCCTTCCATCGCCCCCAAGTTGGGCCGAAGCTCCAGCCACGAGCGAACCGCAGCCTGCCGGCGCGGCAAATCTAAAGGTGGAGTGCGCCCAAGCCTACGAACAAGCCCAGCGCCACCGGCAAGCAGGGCAGTTGATGAAAGCGAAGGAACGCGCCATTTTTTGCGCTCAATCACAGTGCCCAGCCCTGCTCAGGGGCGATTGCGGAATTTGGCTTCGCGAAATCGGCGCGAGCCTCCCCTCCGTTATCGTAGACGTCCAGTCGTCGACAGGTGAACCGATTGAGGGTGCACGACTGTTCGTGGACGGAGAACCGATCGACCTGCCGGGGAGAGCCCGTGCCGTCGATCCGGGCCCTCACCACTTCGAGGCTCGCGCGGGCACGCAGCGTGTGGAGTCAAGTCGAGTGATCACGGAGGGAAGCAAGAACCAACGCATCACGCTTCGGCTCCCACTATCAGAAGCCGATCCGCTCAGTTCCTCTCCGGCTCGCTCCCGTAGAAGCGCCTGGCCAAGCTACACATTGGGTGGCGTTGCGGTCGTCGGTCTGGGTACTTTTTCCTACTTTGCGATTCGCGGTAGTGAGGCTAAGGGCGATCTAGAGGCAGAGTGCGCTCCGAGTTGCCCGCGCAGTCGCGCCGATGCCATAAAGAGAGATTTTCTGATCGCGGACATTGCACTCACCACGGCCCTCGCCTCCGGCGCGTTCAGTTTGTACTTTGCGCTAAGAGGCTCCGAGTCCGCGCAGGGAGACGCGGCAAAGGTGACGGTGAGCGCGTTTCCGGGAGGAGCGAGCGCCACGCTGAGTTTTTGAACTTGTGCAAGCCGATGCGCAACTACGGATCTAGCGCGCCTAATCGCGCTGATTCAGCACATTCCGCCGGTCGAGCTCGTGGAGTGTCGCACCCGTTTCAGCCGGAACCGAACCGGCATGATGGGTGCAACGGTGGCGCGCATGGTCGCTCCACGTAACCGTTCGGGTCGAACTCTGTTGGCCCCCCTTAGCTTCACCTTGGGCTTGGTGCTTGCGGCCGCGTGTAGCGCGGGGGCGCCCAACTCAGATGCCAGTGGTAGGGGACTGTCGGATCCGGACCCAGCTTCGCCGTCCAACACGCCGCCGCCCGCACCCGCTGCCACGCCCTCCGGTGTTCCCGTGACTCCGCAGGTCGATATCACGCTAGGCAGCGTCGAAGGTGGTGGTACCCCCTGCGTCTCCGAAGGCAAGCAGGCCGTGGCGAAGCCCGTCGACCTATTCATTCTCCTCGACCAGTCGGGGTCCATGACGCTGGAGGGAAACCGCTGGCAACCTGTGACCGACGCCCTCAAAGCATTCGTGAGTGACCCAACGCTTTCCGGGTTGGGCGTGGGCTTGCAGTACTTCCCGCGCAACGCCACCAAGGTGGAAGATCCAGTGATCTGCGAACCGGGAACCTATGTGACTCCTGAAGTTCCCATCGGTCCTTTGCCGCAGAATAACGCCGCGATCTTAGCTTCTGTCGATGGACACTTCTTCACCGCCGCCGAAGGTCGAGACCCCGCTCATTGGGGCACTCCCACTAAACCGGCGCTCGAAGGCGTGCTCCAACATCTCCGCCAGTGGGTCGCTCAGAACCCGGAACGGACGCCGGTTGTCCTGTTGGCAACGGATGGCCAGCCTTCGAAATTTTGCGCAGGAAACGATATCGCCGGCATTGCTCAGGTGATCGCCAGCGCGGCGCAAGCGCCCAACCCGATCAAGACGTACGTCGTTGGGATCGGTGCGCTCGAGAGCCTCGATGTGCTCGCGCAAGCAGGCGGCACCCAGCGGGGCGCATTCATCGTGGACGGCACCGGGAGCAAAACCCAGGAGCAACTCGCCGCGGTTCTGCAGGAAATCCGCGGTTTGACTCTGCCGTGCAGCTACGGCATCCCAACGCCTGCCTCAGGACAAGTGGACCCTAGCCGGGTGAACGTCGCCTTCTCAGAGCCACAGGTTACCCCCGTCGTGTTCCCTCAGGTCCAATCAGTGGCCGATTGCCGAGCGGGGGAATCCAACTGGTACTACGACAGCCCCGGCACACCGACTGAAGTGCGTCTGTGCCCTCACGCGTGCAACGCCATCAACAATCGCGCAGGTCAAGTGGATATCCAATTCGGATGCAAAACCCAAACCGTACTTCGCTAGTAGCAGTTTGGCTCGCGTGTATCAGCGCGGGCGGCGCTTGCAGTGGTGGTTTCCCGAGTGCGGATCCGTCTCCGCCTTCTGGAGCTTCCCCGCGCGCGACCAGCTCGGCGTTGCCGAACCCTAGTCCGGTCGTCACCACGACGGGAGCACCGGCAATTCCAGAACCCACCGGCACGGCGCCGCCACCGCCACCGCCGATCCAAACAGCTGAAGGGAGTGGCGGATCGAGTCCGAACAGCGGTCCACCACCTACCCCAATCGTTCCTGTCCCGGACCCTCCTCCGAGTTGCGAGGCAGCGCAGGGTTCAAGGATCCCTGTGAGCAGCACTCCAGAGCTAGAGCAAGCGCTGGCTGTCGCCGTCCCAGGCCAGATCATTACGCTCGCGGACGGCAACTATCGAGGCGCTTTCAACATCGATCGTTCGGGCAAACCCAATTCAAAGATTTGGCTTTGTGGCTCACGCAACGCGGTGTTAACAGCGGACAGCAGCCAGGATGTCCTGCGGCTCGGCGCGAACGACTGGGTAATAGCTGGGTTCAGTCTCGAGGGAGGCTTGCGCGGCATCATGCTAGAAAGAGCCAAGAACAATCTATTGACGAACCTATCTGTGCGCGGGACCGCTCAAGAGGCGATTCACCTGAGGATGTTCAGCTCGGACAACGTCATCGAACATTCTGAAATTTCGCAGACGGGGCTCGCTGAGCCCGGCTTTGGCGAGGGGATTTACCTGGGCTCGTCGCAAAGCCAATGGGCAAAGTTTACGGGGAATGCAGGCACTCCGGACGCTTGCGATCGAAACCGGGTCTCCGACAACGTCATCGGCCCGGATGTGCGCGCCGAGCACATCGACATCAAGGAAGGCACCCAAGGCGGTCTCATTCTGCGCAACCGTTTCTTCGGAGCCGGGATCAGCGGCGCCAACTACGCTGACTCGTGGGTTGACGTGAAAGGGAACAGCTACACGATTGATGGCAACGTCGGCGAAAGCTCCCCGCTGGACGGCTTTCAGGTGCATCAGGAAAGAGCGGGATGGGGCAACAACAACCTGTTCTCGAACAACACGGCTCGAGTGGATGCCGCGGGTTACGGCTTCAGCCTCTCAACCGACACCAGCGGCAACATCGTTCACTGCAGCAACGTCGCGTCCGGCGCAAGGAAAGGGCTCGCCAACGTGGCGTGCCAACCGGATTGAAGGCGCGCCGGCGTCATTTACGGAAAGGCGGCCAGTTACGGGATGCTCGACCTCGAGTTCGAAACGGTCGTCGAAGCGTTGAGCCGGGAGATTCTGAGAAAAATCCGCCTTGGACGGCAGCATTGTTGTGTTGTTGGCGCCTTATGCCACGGTGGATCTTTTTGATCCAAGGCCAGACCTAACATTGATCACCTTAGGTCATGCAAGCCTCAGTGCTAGTGCAATGGCATGTTTAAGGAAGCACCACTCATTCGCCTCTGCATCAACGCGTTCTTAGCCTTAGCCTTGGTCGCCGGCTGCGCAGGCAGCGAAACGGGTAGCCCCCGGGGGGCTGAGCAGGCTTGCATTCCCGGAGCAACTCAGGCCTGCCTTGGGCCAGGAGCCTGTAGTGGCGCTCAGCTTTGTAGCGCGAATGGCAGCGGATTCGGCGCATGCAACTGCGGACCTCTCGGCGTGCCGGGTAGCGGCGGCGGCACTGGTTCCCCCGTAGTATCCGGGGTCGGCGGCGGCTTGAACGGCACTGGCGGTCTCAGCGGTAGCGGCGGCGTCAACTCATCAGCCGGTGGCACGGGCAACGCGGTATCAGGTGGGTCGGCGTCGATGCTCCCATCGGGTGGAGCGACCGGTGTGTTCGCAGCGTGCGAGCCCGCGGCCACAGACCCGAAACTCATCGCCAACGCGGAGGGCTGGATTTCGCGCTGCAGCAATCTCGCGCAAGTTCAAGGTGCTACTTACACGTATGCGAGCTCAGATTCGACGGTCACCCCCGCGCCCATGACCCCCTTCGCTACCGCGGGAGACGGAAAGCTCTGCATCAAGGGCACTGGTGCCAAGATTATTGACGACGACAATGATGGAACGCCGGAGTACGCGAAGTACTACGGCGCCGCGATGGGCATTGACCTGTGCGCGACAGCCATGGACGAGACCCCACCCGCCACCAAGTTCACACTAGGAACATGCCCGCTTGGCACCAGCATCAAGGGTGTTCGGTTTAAGATAACTGGGGCTACCTTTCCAGGGGAGGTTCGCGTCGTTTTCACCGAAAAAGGCAGAGCGGAATCGACCTATGTCTTAGCGAATGAGGGGCCCAATGAAGCTCTTTTCGCGGACGGCAAGGTGATCTTCAATCCCATCGCGCCCGGGCCAAACCTCGCTGCCATTGATTCGATCCACTTCATGGTGGCGTCGAACATAACGGCCGCCTCTCCGTTCGATTTTTGCGTGGAAGACCTGGAGGCAATCTACGACCCAACCTCGCTGCCACCTGCGCCAACACCAACTCCGACCCCCACTCCCGGCACCGATGCGTTCGGCACGCTTCCGACGAACGTGAGCGTTGCCGAAGCCAAGCAGGCTTATGACGAGTGGAAAACGGACTATGTTAGAACGTGCAACGGGAGCGCCTATGTCGCGGATCCGCAGCAGAGCGGGCGAGCGGTGTCGGAGGGCATCGGTTACGGCATGCTGCTCGCGGTCGCGCATGGAGATAAAGCTCTCTTTGACCAACTGCTCAAGTTTTACGACGACCATCTCAACGGTAACGGCCTGATGAAATGGAATATCGCCGCGAATTGTGGTGCGGCAGCTAGCAACAGCGCCGCTACCGACGGCGACTTGGATGTGGCAATGAGCCTTATCCAAGCGAGTTGTGCGTTCAATGCCTCGTATTTGGATCGCGCTCGAACCAGCATTGCTTCCATTCGCGCCGCTGCAACCATCGTTCAGGATGGGCTTTCTTTGCTGCGCCCGGGAGATACTTTTGGCGACAAAAATTGCCTGAACCCCTCGTATTTTTCCCCGGGTTATTACCGCGCCTTCGCCAAGGTTGATCTACCCGGCGCCGCTCGCTGGTCTGACCTGGCACGCGACACGTATGTGCTCTTCCTCACCAATAATGTCGCGCACCCCACTACTGGGCTCGTAGCCAATTGGGGCAACGTCAGTGGCGGAGCCAGCACCTGCACCAATGATCCGAACGCAGCGCTGTACTACTACGATGCGACCCGCACTCCTTGGCGGGTGGCCACCGATTATCTCTGGTGGGGTATCGACGACGCAAAAACACTGCTCACGCGCATCACCAACTGGGTAAAATCAGAAAATATTGCCCTCATTGGCGACAAATACAGCGTGAGCGGCACCAAGCTCAATGACTTTCACAGTCCCGCATTCGTTGGTTCCTTCGCTAACGCTGCGATTGTTGATACGCAGATCACGGTGAACAATTTCCACCAGAATCTGAAGTCAACGCGCGTAGAAGAATACTACCCTGAGAGCCTGCGCGCGCTGCACCTGGCTTTTGGTGCAGGGTTGTTTAAGCGTTGTTTGTAGCAGCACGCGCCGATGGCGCCGGAAACAAACCACTTCAGTAGTCTTGGAGGTCGGCGTAGAGTGTTTGCTCCCAACGCGGGACTCCTTCGGCAGTTGCTGAGTTCATCGCCTACCCTCGGGCGCCGCCGCCCAGGACAGCGCGCACCTTGCGCAGGAGCGCCTCGGGCATGATCGGTTTGGCTAGAAACTCGATGCCGGCGTCGAGCACGCCGTGGTGGACGATCGTGTTCTCGGTGTAGCCCGAGATGTAGAGGATCTTCATCTCGGGTCGCAGCGGGGCCAGCCGCTCCGCGAGCTGCCGCCCGCTCATGCGAGGCATTACGACATCGGTGAGCAAGAGGTGGATCTTCGCCGGGAACTGCTCGCAGATTAGGAAGGCCTCGCCGCCGTTCTGCGCCTCGAGCACGTGGTAGCCCTGCCGGCGTAGGATCGTCCGGATGATGGTGCGGACCTGCTCCTCGTCCTCCACCAACAGGATCGTCTCCGCGCCCCGCAACGAGCTCGCGGGGGTGCCCGACGTCGCTGGCGTCGCGACGTCTCGGTCGGAGCGAGGTAGGTAGACCTTGAAGGTGGTCCCGGCGCCCGGTTCGCTGTAGACCCAGATGTGTCCGCTGCTCTGCTGGACAATGCCGTACACCGTCGAAAGCCCGAGCCCGGTGCCCTTGCTCGTGTCCTTGGTAGTGAAGAACGGCTCGAAGATCCGCTCCCGCGTGGCGCGATCCATCCCGTGTCCGGTGTCGGAGACCGCGAGCATCACGTAAGGACCCGGGCGCACGCCGACGTGCTCCGCGGCGTAGTCCGCATCGAGATCGACGTTCCCGGTCTCGATCGTGAGGTTTCCGCCGAGCGGCATCGCGTCCCGCGCGTTGACGACGAGATTCATCAGCACCTGCTCGACCTGCCCGGCGTCCGCGAAGATCCGGCTCTCCACGGCCGCTGTCGAGATCGTCAGCTCGATGTCCTCGCCGAGGAGGCGTTCGAGCATCTTGGTGACGCCGACAACGACCAGGTTGAAATCGAGCACCACCGGCTCAAGGATCTGCTTGCGGCTGAACGCTAGGAGCTGGCGGGTGAGCTCGGTGGCGCGCATTCCCGCCATCCTGACCTGCGTGAGATCCGCGGCGAGCGGGTCCGCCGGCGGCAGATCCGAGATGATGAGGTCCGTGTAACTCAAGATGACGGAGAGTAGATTGTTGAAGTCATGGGCGATGCCACCCGCGAGGCTGCCGACGGCTTCCATCTTCTGAGCATGTCGGAGCTGCTCCTCGGTCCGCTCGAGCTTCTTGCGCTCGGTCAGATCCGTGTTCACCGCCAAGATCGATCGCGGGACGCCTTCATCGTCGCGCACCAAGGTCCAGCGCCCCTCCACCACGACCGGGGAGCCGTCCTTGTGCCGCTGGCGGAGCTCGCCCACCCACTCGCCTCGCGCCAGCGTCGCTGCCGTCGCGATCTCGAAATCCGTTAGGTCGTCGTAGATGATGTCTCGCACCGAGCGACCCACGGCCTCGGCGGCGGTCCAGCCGTAGCGCTGCTCCGCGCTCTTGTTCCAGTAGAGGATGCGGTGGTCGAGGTTGCGAACGAGGATCGCATCTTGGGATTTGTCGAGCAGAGAGGCCTGCTCACGCAGGCGGGCCTCGGCCTTCTGGCGCTCGAGCTCCGCGGCCGCGCGGATCGCGAAGATTTGCAGCGTTGAGGCGACGAAGTCGGGCGAACGCACTGGATCTCGGAACAACACGAACACCAGCCCAATCGATTGACCGGCTGAGTCGTCCAGGCGCCGCCCCGCGTACGCCCGGGCCCCGTCGGGCGCGTATGACAGCGCCCGACCGAAGACCTCGACCTCGCTTGAGGCCACGATGCACGCCTCGTGCGAGAGCACACGCTCGGCGGGTGTCCCTGCGAGGTCGAACTCGAACGCAGGCACTGCCTGATGGTCGACGACCCCGGCGATCATCCGAGCCTGCTTGTCCGGGCCCGGTACGACCCGTGCCACGAAGGCGGCCTCTGCTCCGAGCGCCTCGGCCATGCTCGCCGCTAGCTGCTCGAAGAACTGTGCGTCGGTGCTGGCAGAGACGCTGGTAGCCATTTTCTGCAACGCGGTCTGCAAGCGCCGGCGTTCCTCGCGTTCGCGAAGGTTGACGATGCCGAAGGCGAGATCGTCGGCTAGCTCGCGAAGCACGCGCAGCTCCTGATCTTGCAGGATCCTCACCTGCGGTAGGTACAGCGCGAGCACGCCTAAGGTCCCGGATGCACTCTCCAGCGGGAGAGCGACCATGCCGCGGAAGCCGCGTGCCCGCGCAGCGTCCAGCCAGGGCGCGAAGGTCGGGTCCGCGCTCAGATCGGCAATCGCCACGGGCTCCCCGCCCCGGATGGCGCGACCGACCGGCCCTCGCCTTAGCGCGCTTTCGTCCGACCCGGTGATTGGCGTCTCGGAGAGATAGCCATCTTCGACCCCGGCGTGGGCCCGCGGGACGACGGTTTGGGCCTCGTCTGCCTCGACGTAGCCGACCCAGGCCATCCGGAAGCCGCCTTGCTCCACGGCGATCCGGCAGACGGTCCTGAGCAGGTCGTCCTCGCTGTCGGATCGGATCAAGGCCTCATTGCAGCGGCTCAGGAGAAGTAGGGCGCGGTTGGTCTCGGCCAAGTGGAACTCCGCGAGCCTAAGCTCGGTGACGTCAAGGACCGTACCGGCCATGTAGACTGGGTGCCCCTCTGCATCCCGCGTCACCTCACCCTGCTCCAGTACCATCCGCACCGTGCCGTCCGGCGCCAGCGTCCGGTGCTCGATATGGTAGGGCGCGACGCCCTCCAGAGCGTCCTTGACCGCACGATCAGTCCGCTCGCGGTCCTCCGGGTGCACGCCCCGCAGGAACGCCTCGTAGGTGGCACCGAACTCGCTCCTGGGGATGCCGAACAGACCGAAGATCTCGTCGGACCAACGAAGCTTACCGCTCGCGAGATCCCAGTTCCAGTTGCCGAGGCCGGCGATGCGCTGGGCCGTCTTCAACGTCGCCTCGCTCTCGCGCAGGGAGTCCTCCACCCGTTTCAGCGCGTCGACGTCGGTGTTGGTCCCAAACCACTGCACCACCTGTCCGCTGGCGTCCATGACCGGCACCGCCCGGGTCAAAAACGTGCGGAAGCGGCAGTCGGCGCCGCGAAGCAGGAAGTCGATCTCGAGCGGTGCGCCCGCGGCGATCGCTGCCTTCCACGTGGCCAACACCGCCGGGAGCCGCTCGGGGTCGTGGACCTGCTGCCAGCCCCAGCCCTCCATCTCGGCAGGCGTCGCGCCCGTGTAGTCGTACCACCGCTGGTTATACCAATGAATCGCGCCGTCGGCCGATGCAATCCAAGCCAGCTGCGACATCGAGTTGGCCATCGCGCGGAACCGCTCCTCGCTGGCGCGAAGCAACTCCTCGGCTTCCTTGCGGTCGGTGATGTCCCGGTAGTTCACCGCGAAGGCCCCCACGTCGGGGTGGTCCAGCAGGTTGACCTCGTACGACTCGACCCAGCGCCAGCTGCCGTTCTTGTGGCGGATCCTCAGGACCTTGATGTGGGCTTCCGACGGCGGCAGGGTGTCGGGCGTCCTCGCGATCTCGGCCGCGTCGTCGGGATGGACGAAATCCAAAGCGTTCCGGCCGACCATCTCCTCGGGCAGGTACCCGAGCACCCGCATGACCGCCGGGCTCTCGTAGAGGATCGTGCCGTCGCCGCCGACCAGCTGGAAGACGTCCCAGGAGCTCTGGACGACGGTGCGGAAGCGCGCCTCGCTGGCGCGCAGCGCGGCCTCGGCCCAGCGCCGATCGGTTATGTCCTGGAAGGCTCCCTGAATCTGCACGATTCGATCGGACGCGTCCCGCACCGCCTCGCCCATGGCGCGGACCCAGCGCCGGTTGCCGCGGGCTGTGATAATCTCCAGGTCGACAACGAAGGGCGTCCCGTGCTCGATGCACGCGGTCACGACGCGCGTGATCTCGGGCCGACTCTCGGGCGCGTAGAACTCGATCCCGGTCTCGACGGGGGGCCGGAGGCCCACCGGGACCTCGTGGATCGCGCACACCTCGTCGGACCAGGTCGCCCGGCCGTCGGCGAGGTCGACGACCCACCCTCCGAGCTGCGCGGTCGCGCCGGCCATGCGCAGCAGGCGTTCGCTCTGCCGCTGCCGCTCGAGGTGCTGCTCCTGCCCTGTGACGTCGCGGGCCACGACGAAGATCTGGCGCGACTCCGTCACAGGGAGCGCGCTCCACGAGAGCCAGCGGCTGGAGCCGTCCTTGTGGAGGCACCGGTTCTCGAACGCAGGGACCGGCAGGCCCGCGAGCAGGGTCTCAGAGTAGCGCGTCGTGGCGGCGCGATCCTCGGGGTGGACGAAATCGAGCCACGGCCGCTCGACGAGCTCCGCGGCGCTCCAGCCGAGACACGCTGTCCACGCCGGGTTAACCTGCAGCAGGCGGCCTTCGAAATTAGCAACGGCCATCAGGTCCAGCGAGAGGTCGCATGGCCGCTCGCGTGCGGTCGCCTCCGCGGCGCGATCGACGGCTTCCTCGTGCGTGCCGTGATCGTTCACCGACGCCCTCGAACCCGGCCTGCCGCCCCTGCAAGATGCTCGTATGCCATCGACCCTGCCTCCTTTGGAGGTCACACTATGCAGCAATCAAAAGCTTGTAGCCAACCAATGGACCCACCGCGACGCCGCCGGCGTTAGCCTTGATTTGTTGACCTTGAAACGTCGGGATACCGACGCGAATGTACAGCAGCTCAGCGCCGAGTTGCAGGCTCTCGAACTCTTGGAGCGGATAGTCGATCAGCAGGGTGCCGAGCTCGTAAACGTTTGCGCCGCCGCGCTGCTGGCCCGTCGGCTCGTGGGAAAAGCGAGCGCTGGCGCTGCATTTTTTAGGGGCGGATTGAGTTCGCTTCGCGTAACCGTCAGTAGCTCTCGTGCGCGCCAATATCGGGAGCCAGCCCTTTCGGTCGTGCATTGCCCAGATAGTCGGTGGCTGGCGTGTTCGTTGTGCTCGCCTTGTCGATAGCTGGGGAGCCCACCTTCAAGGA
>CAZSUA010000185.1:0-11052 GCA_964609655.1 uncultured Polyangiaceae bacterium
AATGCTCGCCTTCAGCGTCAAAGCCGCTGCTAGGTACCGATAGCCAAGCAGCCGTTGTGGCCAGGCTGGTGTCGATAGCTTCCATGCCGGCGGCTAGCCGATCATCGAGCACCACGTATTCGCGAGCTTCGCCGGTAACCAGAATGAGATCGGTGACGATCAAATCACCGCCGTGGAAAAGCGATTGGCTCTGGGTCGGCAGGGTGGTGAGCACTGTGGCGAGCGCAGCAGGCTCAACCGCGCGCAGCGTTTTCTGAACGAAGAAGCCACGATCAAGGCCGATCTTTGGCAGTTCCTGAGGCGCGTAGCTCAGGCGGGCTTCATAGAAGAGAGTTCCTGTTCCTTCCTTCTCAAACACGAGGTCGCGCCCGGTGAGGCCTAGCAGGGGGAGCGTCGATACGAACGGCACAGCGCTCCGACCGTCAAATTGTTGGGAGAGGAGTGTGCGTGGGCCCAGCGTGATGCGCACCTTGCCACGCGGCGTTTCGTTTTCCTGTGCCTTGCGGTAGTCGTTCAGCGCGAGGAGGGCGAATGCCGTCTCTTGTGTCGTTTGCCAAGTTCCGCCTTGCCTGACCCGAAGCAAGCCACGCGCTAGCGGGGCCCCGAGCGGGTGGTTGGGGCGAGCTGCTAAGAGTGCGCGCAAGACGAGCGCTGTAGTGCGCGCCGGTGAGTCCATCAGGGGCGCATACGCATCCCCCAAATTTTCTGAAGAAAAAGCGCGATTGTCGGTTATTTGAAGGCTGTTTTCGAGGCTCTGGATCAGGGGTTGTTGCGCGGCTTCTGGCTCTTTGGAGATGGCCATGGCGTGCAAGAGGAGTGCCTTGGCAAACGAGGGAAGCTCTGCTTTTTGCGCAAGGCGTGTGGTGTAGCCGCTATCCGGTTTGCCCAGCATGGCTAACACATCCAAGATCAGTGCTTGTGCGGCGAGCCCAACCCTTTCCTTCTCAGTGCGCGCCAGATACTTCCGCAAGAACTCCACACCGCGCTCCAACACGTCCCGCGGAAACTCTACCTTGTGTTGCCTGGCTTCGTGCAACATCCACAGTGCGTAAGGAGTGACCCAGGGAGAACTCTGTTCGGATTCGGGCCAGAGCCCAAACCCGCCGTCTCCGCGTTGACGCGAGACAATCTCGGCAACGGTGCGTTCAATGATCGCAGCCGCGTCGGGTGGCAGGGTGAAACCAAGCTCATGCGCCAAGTCAGAAAGCGGCAACAGCGGCAAAATTCGGCTCGAAAGCTGCTCGGTGCAAGCGTACGGGTAGTCGAGCAGCTGCGACACGCCCGCGTCCAAGCCCACGAGCGCAGTGGAAGACGCCGTGAGTGTGAGAGTGCCCACATCGCGACGGACCTGAGAGAGATCACCCAAGCGTTCCTGCGTGCGGGCGCGGGTTTCGCCATACAGCGCACTAGCCTCCAGGCTCGCTGGGCTTTGAACATTGCGCACCACTTCAACCGAATCATTCTCCTTGTCACTGCGCACTTTGAAGCTCAACGTTGCCTTGCCAACCTTGTCAGCACGAAACTTGAAGCGAACTTCCTTCGACTCGTCCCGTGCGAGTTGCACACGCTTGAGCGGTTCCTCCAAGAGTGCAAGCCCTGAGCTTTCCGCGCGCACCGCGATCTCGCTCGGGCCAAAGTTCTTCGCGCTCAGCACGATTCCGGCCGAAACAGCGTCGCCAGCCCTGAAAAATCGGGGCAACGCGGGCCGCGCCATCAGCGGCTTGCTGCTCGTGATGCTGGTTTCCGCGAAACCATAGCGATCGTCCAGGGCTGCGGCGACGGCCATGATGCGAAAGCTGGTGAGGCTGTCGGGAAGCTTGAAGGAAGCGCGGGCCACGCCCGATGGGCCAACCATCAAACTCGGATTGAAGTACACACTCTGCCGAAAATCTCGGCGCAGCGAACTGGCTCCTTCCCCGCCGCCACCACCTTCGGCTCCTTTTTGGAGGCCCAAGATTTCACCCAGTGCATCAAGCTTCAGCTTGGCGAGGCCTTCACGCGATTCAAGCGTTGCCACTTGCAGTGGGCGCGGCGCAGTGAAGATCTTGATCGGATCGGGGGCGTGATAGTTAGTGAGCGAGAGCACACCTTCATCCACCGCATAGAGTGTGACTTCGGCCGGGTGGGGTTGGCCTTTTGCGGTTTTTACCGAGACTTCGACGCTGACTTCGCTGCCGGGTCGATAGTCACGTGCATTGGGCGTTAGGTCCACACGGAGTCGGCGAGCTTCGGCGTCTACACGCAGCTCGGCGTAACCCAGGCGGAAGGTGGGCGCGCCAATATCCGGCTTGCCGGGACCTTTCGGAGGCGCCGTACGGGGGCGCAGCAACTCGACCGCAACGAAAGCGTTCGGGCGAATCGCGTCGGTAACCGGGATCGAAATCGTGGGTGTTGGACCCGTCACGCGGATGCGACGCTTTTCGTAGACTCCCGCGCGCTCCACGGTGACGATGGCGTCGGCTTGAGGGAAGGGAGAACGTATCAAGAGGCGCGCGGTCTCGCCCACCGAGTACTGTTGCTTTTCGAAAGTGAGAGCCAGCTTGTGATCATTGGAATCAGACCACCAAGCTTGGCCGGCACCAATTCCGTACAGGGAATAGGCGGCACGTGCCTCCTGGCCAGCCGCATCTTTGGCGCGCGCCAACACAATGAAATAGCCGGCATCCGGCACCTTTAGGCTGCAGCTGGCCAGCTTTTCGCCGGTGACGCCATTACAGGTTGACACCACTTCGTCAACGGCATGCGTGGTCGAATTGAAGCTGTCTCCTTGTTGTTCACGAACCAGCGTCCAGCGCCGGCGCACGAGCTGCAGGCTCACGTTGCGACCCGCCACATGCCGCCCCGTCGGATCGAGCGCAGTGAATTCGGGCGCGAGCGTGGCCGGTGCATCGACGAAGTGGTTAGTCGGCTCTTTGAGTCCAAGATAGAAGCGCGCGGGATGCACGATGCTGGTAGTGCTGGCCGAGAGCGATTGGCGGGAAACATCGCTCAGTTCAGCGTCGACGCTCACCGCTTCAGGTCCCGTTTGGCCGGGCAGTGCGAGGTCGATGGGAAACGCGAATTGCCCCTGCGCGTTCAGCTTGCCTTTGCCGTCTTTCAGTGTGGCAAAGCCGGGCGATTTTCGGTCAAGATCCGCGTCATAGACGCTGGCATCCGTGACCAAGCCGGCACTTTTTGGCACAGAATAAGACGTAGGATTGCGGGTGACCCGATACGTGAGATCAGCGCCCGCCATAGCTGCGCCGTACAGGTAGTCCCCGCGAACCGTGAACTTGGCGCGCTCGCCGTGCTGGTAGCTCGGTTTGGAACTTTCGGCGCTCACCTTAAAGGCCGCGGGTTGGTACTCAGCGACGCTGAAAGTTTCGTACAGACCGCCGGGTGTGAGCCCTCGCGTGCGGACGCTGAAGCTACCGAGTGATGCTGAAAGCGGTAGGCGAAAGCTGAGATCAAAGCTGCCATAGGCACTGGTGGTCACCGCGTGACGGAGCACCGTGCGGCCATCCGAAGACTCGGCCTCGACTTCAAAATGTAGGCCCGCTGCCACTTCGTTGCCTGTCTTCGCCTCGCGGCGCACGATCCCCTTCAGCTTCACTTCATCGCCAGGGCGATAGAGTCCGCGCTCGGTGAACAGCACCCCATAATAGGCATTTTTAGCCCCAAAATCGGTCGGCACATCCAAGCGCCAGGGCGCGATGAAATCCTCGGAATGTCGGAACGCGACGTCGTCCGAAGTTCGCACCACGATCAAGCGACTGGCTTCAGACTCGTAGCTTGCGCGCACTTCGCCGCGAGCCAACTCTGCCAAGCCCGACGCGTCCGTGGTATAGCGCTTCGAAGATTTCTTGCCATTGAAGATCTCAACGCTGGCATTGGCCACCGGTTCCCCGGTGGAGAGCCGACTCACCCAGACCAGCGCTTTATCTTCGGAGAGCTTGGCTGAGATCGCCAAATCTGTCACCTGTAACACTCGAAGCTCGCGCTCTGGTTGCCCATCTGGGCGCACGTACTCAGTGAGGATCGCAAGGGGCCCGCGACCACGGTCCTTCAAGATCGCACTGACATCGATAAAAGTTTGTGCGGGTTGATTTTTTGGAGAAACAGGCTGAAAAGAGCTGGAATTGGCCGCTTTCAGGCGGCCCAAGTAGAGCGCTTTCGCAGTTAATTCGGGGAGCTTCGCGAGTTCGGAAACGTTGATAGGAGTGAGTGCGGCAGTCGTGACCTTGAAGCGCTTGAGGTTCACACTCGCGATCGGGATCTTGGGGGAATGATCCGGCTCAAAGGTTTCACCTTCAACGCCAAGGCTGAGCGTTGGTAGGTAATCGCCGAACGTGAGGGCCGTCTTGGTGGCGTTGGCGAGCATCTGTCCGTAGGCATCGCGGAGATTGGCGTCCAGACTGATGGTGTAGGTTCGACCGGCCAGGAAGGGACCGGACAGGCCCAACCAGCTCGTGGGTTCGTCGTCCCCTTGCCAGCTGTCCCAGCTGAGCTTCACGGGTGGTGTGATGCGCACTGCGTGGCGAAGTTCTCGAAATTTGACGGGATTTGAGAGTTCCACGCCGGGAGCACCTCCAGCTTCGCAGGCGGCGCTGGGGCTGGGGCGCGAGCACGTGATCTTGGCACGCAAAGGTCCGTACGTTGAGAATCCGAGCGTGGAGGAGGTTCCGCTGAGCAGCGGCCCGCTCAATCCTCCGAGCTTGTCGGTGATACGCAACTCGATACGGCTATCGAGTGGCCAGGGGGCGCTGGGGCGTATTTCCAAAAGCTTGGTGAACGCTGGCTTCGGTTGAACCACATTGAAGGCGAGAGGCGTTAGCTTGCCGTTCTTCAGTGCGAATAGCCCAGACTCAACTTTGAGAGTTTCTGGGGAGATGGGCTGATTGAATCGCAGTTTGAGTGCGGTGGTGGGCAGCTGGCCCTCGGCCTCGCGGTGGGGCTCACTCGACAGCAATTGCGGGCGCTCGGTCGAGAAATCCCAGCGAAAATCGGCGGCGAGTGGGTGTCCGCTCAGAGCCTTGAGGCTCTTGGATACCGCGACCACATAGCGCGTCGCTTCCCGCAGCTGCCCCGATTTTGGCACGAAGCTGAGCGCGCGAGTACCGATCCATTGCCAACGTCCTTCGATCTCAGGCGTGATCGTGAGCGGCGGCGTTGCCTCATCGCCGGCCAGCGAAAGTTCACGAATCGGTTCGCTAAAGACAATTTGGATCTGTGCCAGGTGCGAGGCTTCACCCTTGGGTCCCGAAAAGGCCACCCGAAAGGGCCCCCGGCCCAACGGGCTCAGATGCGCACCCATGCCGAGCGCCGCAGACGCAGGCGAAGCCACCTGCTTCTGCTCAGGCGCACAGGCCAGCAGCAGCACCACAGCAAGACTGAGCAAACGCAGCCAACGGCGCAGTTCAGTGGGACTCTTTGAGCCACTCGGCCTCAGCTTTGACGACATTAAACCCCATGGACGAAAGAACACGCGTTGCCTCCAGCACGGAGAGTGGAGAAGCGGAGCACCGCCCACAAGTAAAAACCCAAACGCTTCGAGGAGCACCTGGCTTCCTGGCCAGAGGCGAAGGCTCTACTTGCGCCGCGTGTGCCGGCTCGACCCTCCCTGCCGTCCCAAGCCGGTTGACCTTACACTTGTGCGAACCCCGCCGAGCGGGGGGAGCGCACAATCCCAGGAGCCCGACATGATGAAAATTCGCCGTGCTGAAGAACGTGGTCACGCCAATCACGGTTGGCTCGACAGTTACCATACGTTTTCTTTTGCGGACTATCACGATCCCAACCACATGGGTTTTCGGAGTCTGCGCGTGATCAATGAAGACCGTGTTCTCCCAGCGCGAGGTTTCGGTACCCACCCGCACAAGGATATGGAAATCATCTCGTACGTGCTGGAAGGCGCGCTCGAGCACAAGGACTCGATGGGCACCGGCTCCATCATTCATCCCGGGGATGTGCAGCGAATGAGTGCCGGCACCGGTGTCACGCACAGCGAGCAGAACGCATCGCACAGCGACCTAGTCCATTTCCTGCAAATTTGGCTCCTGCCCAGTCAACGCAATATCGCTCCCGGTTACGAGCAGAAGAGCTTCTCTAAAGCAGAAAAACAGGGCCAATTGCGACTGGTTGCCTCAGCCGACGGGCGTGAGGGGAGTGTTACCATCCACAGCGACGCCACGCTCTATGCGAGTATTCTGGATGCTCACGAGGTCGCTCGGCTGGAGTTGAAGCCTGAGCGCCATGCCTGGGTGCATGTGGCTCGCGGCCGTGCTCAGATTAACGGCAAGGAACTCAAGGCTGGAGACGCCGCAGCGTTTTCGTCAGAATCTGAGATCTCTCTTGCCGGAGTGGAGCGCGCCGAAGTCTTAGTTTTCGACCTTGGGTAGGCTCCCACTCGGCTAAATTGCCCCGGGCGCTCGACGTGTGCCAAGCGCCCGGTTCGGAGGCGTTAACTTCCTGAGCAGGCAATCTTACTTGGTGCCGCCGGTCCCTGTGGCCCCACCAGTTCCGGAAGCCCCGCCGGTGCCGGTTCCCGTGACTTCTTTCTCAAAGATAGGAAAAACAAGGGCTGAAGCGGGCACCACCTCGAGCCCTTCGGGCTTGCTCACGTCCTCGCCAGGCTTGGCCCACTTGACCTGGGCGTGCGTGTCACCCTGACCTTCGCGGTGGTACCACTCGAAGAAGTACAGATTGCCAGCAGTCAGCATGATGGGCGCGGATATCTGAGTGGGATCTTTTGTAAATGCGCCCGGGTCCGTGAAGTCGCGAGTCATGGCGGTTGATGCCGTGCAGACGTCCATCATCCCGTCCATGACCATTTGGCACTTCTTGATAGCCTCTTTAATCGGCGCACTCGATTGGTCAGTGCTCAAAAAGAATTGCACCTGATTGTCGCCAGAAACCAGAAAGTGGTACGCGCCGGTGGCGGGCGCTTTGATGAAGCCGCGGATACGCTCGCCGAAATCCACGTCCCAGGTCTTAATCGTAGTTTCCTGTCCGGGAATGAAGCTATGCGACTGCAACGTGGTCAGGCTGTCGAAATTGGTGGGGGGCGTCAGCGAATATTCATCGCGCAGCTTCGTGACGAAAGGGTCCCCGTCCGGTAAGCCTGACCACCACTCGCGCAGCACGCTTCCCGCAGCACCCGGCTTGGCATCGCCGACAGTTCTTGCCACGACCGGTCCGGCTTCGTTGGTGCCTTTGCTGCTGGAGCAGCCAATCAGGGCCGCCAGGCCGAGAGCTAGATAAACGCCTCGCCCAAGGATGGGCAGATTCTTGTTGTTTGAAGTAAGTAACGAACTCATGGGTAACCTCCGAACTAAGGTTGCTTAAATTAGCAATTCAGCTTAACTGCGCCAACAGTACGTCAGCGCGCTGGGCTGCGGGGGAGCATACTCACGTGAGTGAGAATGTCGATGAAGATGTAGCACGCGCAATGCCAAGCGTCCGGAGCCGCCTCGGGCACCACTGGGGAAACCGTAGGTCTCTGTGGCAGATTCCGCCGAAGCTGCAAACGCAGGAATGGCACTAAATGCTGCGCATAAGTACTAATTCGACGTTCCGCCAGACGTTATGCACAGTCCGAAGCTTGTGTCTAGGAAGGCGCTGACACCGGCTCAGGTTTCTTCGAACGTCGGAGGCCGCGACCCGGAAGTCATGCTGCGGAGCAACCATTCACGCAGGTGATTAAGTCCCGTGTGTGCGGCCAAGATGCGCACGCGCTCACGATCACCTGGCTTCACGAAGTGGTAAGATAGAACGCCGTCGGGTGTGGCCAATGCGAAATGCACTAAACCGACCGGCTTCTCGGGGCTACCTCCCGCGGGCCCTGCAACGCCTGTGATGGCGAGCCCCAGCGTGGCACCTAGCACTTTCTGGGCACCCCGCGCCATTGCCTGCGCCGCTTCTTGGCTCACGGCTCCGTGCGCTTCCAAGAGCTCAGCGCTCACTCCGAGCAGCCCCTCTTTAGCAGAATTGGCATACGAAATAACGGAGCCTAGAAAGTAGGAGCTGGCTCCGGGTTTATCGGTGAGCAGTGCAGAAAGCAGACCGCCCGTGCAAGATTCGGCGACGCCGAGCGTCAGCTTTCGTTTCGCTAAGAGCGTGCCCACCACGCTCGGCAGCCCTTCGTAGCCCTCGCCGTAAACGGCGTCGCCCAGCCGCCGAACGACTTCATCCGCTGCGGCGCGCGCCTTCCGTTGGGTTGCTACCCGGTCGCTGCCCCGTGCCAGAACTTTGACCTCAATATCGGGAAAATGTGCTCTATAGCCGAGGAGGACGCCGAACTCCTGCTCCAAGCCAATCAATGCGTCATTCACGCTGGATTCTGGAATTCCGAATGTACGAAGGACGATTTGAACAATGGGATCTGGAACCGCGCGGGCTAGCTCAGGCTCGACCGAGTCCAGATACATCGCGTGCATTTCGTGGGGAACGCCGGGCAGGAAGAATGCCTGGCAGTTGCCGAACAGGACCGAGAATCCTGGAGCCGTACCCCGGGCGTTTGGAAGAATGCCTGCGTTTTCTGGGAAATACGCTTGCTTCTCGTTCGAAGGAGCCAGCTTGCGCGAAACCCGTGCCATGCGTTCACGAATGGCTGCGAGCGATGGCTCATGCCGCTCGAGCTCGACGCCGAGGATCCTGGCGACGCATTCGGTCGTGATATCGTCGGTGGTCGGACCCAGCCCACCCGTGCAAAGAATGGCGCTGTGTTCAGCAGCGAGTCGCTGCAAGCTGCGCTCGATCCGCTCGCGATGATCGTCAACTGTTTCTAAGGCGGTGACTTCGAGCCCGAGCGCGCTCAAACGCTCGGCCAGCCAAACCGCGTTGGTATTGGTGAGCTCTCCGCGCGTCAATTCGGTCCCGATAGATAAAAGGGCGATAGTCATAGTGAGTGTCGGTTCACGGTTGAGAGGCGGGATAGGTGCAGCGAAACCCGATATGGCGCGCCGGAGCCGCTGCGTCAAAGGCGGCGGTGGCTGAGAGTTCGCCTGCGACCCGCGATTCGAAAGAGCCTCCTAAAGCTCGGTAATGTCCCATCTGCGAGCGCGCCCATTCAGCAACATTGCCTGCCAGGTCAGTCACCCCCTCCGGCGTTCTCCCGTCGGGACGCGCGCCGGACAGTTCTGGCTGCTGCCCGCCCTCGGCACAAGGGCCAGCGATCAGACCGAAACTTGCACGCCGACAGACCAGGCCCGTTTGTCCCCAGGGAAAACGGCGTTCCTCCGCACCTGCTGCCGCCCACATCCATTCGCTCAAAGTCGGCAGGCGACCGCCTAAACGGTGGCAGTACGACTCGGCTTGTTCCGGTGTTACCTCGGTAACCGGTTGCCCGGGTTCGCGCGCAATGGTTCGTGATCCGAGCGCCGCACAGCCACCTGTTCCGACGCAATCCCGCCACGCTCCGACCGTCACTTCGAAGGCATCGAGCTCAAATGACTCAAGCTTGCCGGTGCGAGGAGCTAGCGTTGGAGACTGCCAATCTGCGGGTCCGGAGCTGAGGTTTCCAGCGCGAATTAGGATTTTTTTTGGGTTCACCACACAGCCGAGCGTTCGCGCTGTGAACCCGTGAGGGCAGCTTCGGGGTTGTCCGACGCAAGCGCCGCCGACGAGCCTTTGCCCCTCCGCGCAGCAGCGCGGGCCCAGAGAAACGAGCCCGTGAGGGCAGCGCGCCGTCTCCACCATCGGACGGAAACCTAAGACGAACGCTACTCCAAGTAACAAAACCAGCAAGCCGGCGCCCGCCGCGCCCCAGTTTCTTTTAAGCCAAGCGGCTCGGCCCATCAGGCAACCACGAACGCTAGCTCTCCAATAGCTGGCGCGAAAAGCAGGACTTGATCCCCCGAGGCCAAAGGCCCGACGCCGGCGGGAGTGCCTGATGCGATCAGATCTCCTGGCTCCAAGGTTGCGAACTCACTGGCGCACGCGACCAATGTGGCCACGTCGAACACCATGTCGCTGGTATTGCCCTGTTGCTTCAGCACACCGTTCAGCTTCAAGGACAAGTCCAAATCGAGTGGGTTCAGGCCGGTGACGCTCACCGGTCCAGTGGGACAAAAGCCGTCAAAACCCTTAGCGCGTGCCCACTGGCCGTCCTGCTTCTGGAGATCGCGAGCCGTCACGTCGCAGACCAGCGTGTAGCCAAAGACTGCATCGAGTGCATGGGCCACGTCCACGTTCCGCACGCGTTTGCCAATGATGACACCGATCTCGGCTTCGAAGTCCACGCGTGCACTCACACTGGGTAAAACCAGGCTCCCCCCAGGAGCTAACAGCGACGAAGGTGGTTTATAAAACCAAAGTGGCTCTTTGGGGACTTCGTTGCCGAGCTCAAGCGCGTGTGCGCGGTAGTTACGGCCAACGCCCAAGATCTTGGAAGGCTCGACAGGAACCTGAAGCTGGCAGTCGGCGAGGGGGCGCGTTTCGCCCGTCGGGACGCCTCCCAGCCAAGGAGCACCGTTCAGCAGCCAGGCCGTTTCGGCGCGCACTTCAGCGTGGCGGATAACTCCGGGCTCAATCAGCAGGCGCGCGAAAATCATTCGGCAGAGTGTGCCCGCTCCCGCAGATAGAGGGAAGGCAGATTCCGGGCGCCGGTCAATGCGTTGAAGCGGCTAAACTCCTACTCCGCGCGCCCCAGCAGGGCATCGAGTTCGGCTTCCGTGAGCAG
The DNA here is from genome assembly GCA_964609655.1 of uncultured Polyangiaceae bacterium. Taxonomy (GTDB): domain Bacteria; phylum Myxococcota_A; class Polyangia; order Polyangiales; family Polyangiaceae; genus JBBRRP01. The sequence continues at coordinate 10,658 of CAZSUA010000185.1, forward strand.
CTTGGCTCCGTGCTTCTTCGCGGCATCCAACTTCGCTTTCCCCACTTTTTCGCCTGCCACCAAATAGGTCGTGCCTTGGGTCACCCGATCCTTCACGCTGCCTCCGGCGTTCTTAATATCTGCATGGATCTCTTCGCGTTTGCGCGACAGCACGCCCGTCACGCAAAAGGAGAACCCCGTGAGCGGCCCTGTTGTTACAGGGGCGTCTTCGGGCATCGCACACGAGACGCCAGCGACCTGAAGCCGAGTGAGCAGAGCCCGTTGTGTCGGATCGAACACGTAGCAAGCCAAGCTCTGCACCATCTTGGGGCCAAAGCCGTTGATGCCTGAAGCCCGTGCTTTCAACTCATCGGGAGAAAGACTGAGCAGCGTGTCAAGCGAGCCAAGCTCTTGCG
>CAZSUA010000186.1:0-11050 GCA_964609655.1 uncultured Polyangiaceae bacterium
CGCTCACCGTGATCGGTGATGTCGAGACCACTTTCCTCATCGTCCGCAGACGGACGCAGACCAATTGCGAACTTGATTCCGTAACCGAGCACGACTGTGCCCGCGATTGAGATAGCCAGCGTTAAGCCCATGGCCTTCAATTGCTCAAGCCAGAGCGTCTGACCGACGATATCTTTCAAGTTGAGGTTGAGGTTGGCGTTGGCTTCGGGAGTTGCGAGAATTCCCGTCAACAGCGCACCCAGCGTGCCGCCGACGGCGTGGACGCCGAAGGTGTCGAGAGCGTCGTCGTAACCGAGCAAGCCCTTCAGTTTAGTGCAGGCATAGTAGGGGACCACACCGGCGAGCACACCGATGATGACCGCGCCGTTGGCGGTGACGAAACCGCAGGCCGGCGTGATCACAACCAGACCGCCCACGATGCCTGAGCAGAAGCCGAGCACGCTGGGCTTGCCACGCGTGATCCATTCAATGCTGGCCCAAGTGAAGCCGGCAATCGCAGCTGCGAGCGTGGTGGTCATGAACGCTTGGGAGGCAACACCGTCAGCCGCGACTGCACTACCAGCGTTGAATCCGTACCAACCCACCCAGAGCATGCCAGTGCCAACCATGGTCAACACCAAGCTGTGGGGCGCGAAATTCTCAGAGCCGAAACCCTTTCGCTTGCCGATAATCAGCGCCAAGATCAGCGCTGACCAACCGGAAGACATGTGAACCACGGTGCCACCTGCAAAATCGACCGCTTTGATCGAAGCGTTGGCATTCCACACGCCATTCATCAGGCCATCCGCACCCCACACCATGTGCGCCAAGGGGAAATAGACGACAACCATCCAACCAGCGACGAACAGCATCAAGGCACTGAACTTGATACGCTCAGCGATCGCGCCCACGATCAAAGCGGGTGTGATGATGGCAAACATCAGCTGAAACATGGCGAACGTGTCTTGCGAGACCCACGCGGCGTAGGCTGTATTCGGGGCAGCTCCCACGCCTTGTAGGAAGAGATTGGAAAAGCCTCCGATAAAGGCGTTACCTGGTGAAAAGGTGATGCTGTAGCCAAAGGCCCACCACATGATCGTGACCATGCCGGCGATGCCCATGCACTGCGCCATGATTGATAGAACGTTCTTCGTTCGGACGAGTCCGCCGTAGAAGAGTGCGAGGCCCGGCAGTGTCATGAACAGCACGAGTGCCGCGCAGACCATCATGAAGCCATTGTGGCCAGGGCCTGGAGCGGCGATTTTCGAGGTGGCCTCATCGGCGCGGGCGCCGTTGTTCACGTAGGCCTCAAGGTCAGCAATGCGCTTCTCCAGAGCTGCTGAATCAACCGGGGCTGCTGCAGCGGAGTCAGGGGTGTCTGCGAGTGCAGGTGCTGGACCGCCGGCAAAGGCTAGCAAGCAAAAGAGCGCTGTTATTATGGCTAATATCACTTTTTTCATGGGGTGATTCCTTGTGAGGCACGCCGGCGGGGAGCGCACGGGCGGTCAATGTTCCCGAGGAGCGATGCATGCTGCGCCAGGCAATGTTTCCAAAATGAGTCGGAAAGATTGCCTTTGTGTCTGGGGTACTACTCACGATATTTATGGCTAAAAACTCCCTATGCTGGGTGGATGGCGTTGGCTGCAGGTACTGAGCAACCGGATAGGTCCGGCAGCGGAAGGCTGATTTCAGCCGCTGCCTGGGACCAGAAAGAAGCCGTCCGTGCTGCGGCGCATCGCGAGTTGCACGCCGACGTGCTGGGCCCCGCCGTCACGAAACTGCAGGAGATTTCGCTGGTAACCGCCGTTGCCCTGGCGCTCTGGCTGGGTGTGGTCTGGGGGAGCGCGCTCTCGGGTAGCAGCGCGCCAATCCCAGGGCGTTGGCTCAGCCTCGGTGCGCTCGGAGCCGCGGCAGCACTTTCCGTTGCCATGTTTGCAGTCGCGAAGCTGGGGGTGAGGCGCCCGCAAGTGGTCCACGACATGGGCCATCTCTATTTGATTGGGCTGTGTTTTGCGCTCGGCCTATTTCGGCACGCTGCGCCGTGGACTGGTAGTGAATTCGCTCGACAGCTCTCACCCGTAGTTATTCCAATTCTGGTGTTCGCCTCGCTCATTCCTGCCGCGCCGAAGACTGCGCTCCTCGCTTTCTTTGCAGCCGCAGCCACCGACCCCTTGGCGCTGGCACTGCTCTATTCACACAAGCCGCTGCCTTCAGCGATCGAAGTGCTGTTCTTGGTGGCGTCGCCGCTGTTAGCAGCGGGCGTGGGGTATAAGATATCTCGCTCGGTGCATCGGCTGAGTGAGGGCATCGTGAAGGCGCGCGAAGTCGGCAGTTACCATTTAGTGGAACGCTTGGGAGTGGGCGGAATGGCCGAGGTCTGGCGTGCCGATCATCGCATGCTGGCGCGCCCCGCCGCGATCAAGCTGATCCGCCCGCAAATACTGCTGCAGCACGGGCCGAGGGATGCCGAACGCTTGCTGCGGATCTTCGCTCGCGAAGCCCAAACGACGGCTTCTCTGCGATCGCCTCACACGATTCAGGTCTACGACTTTGGCCTCACGCGTGAGGGGGCTTTCTTTTATGTGATGGAGCTACTTTCAGGACTCGATCTGAAGACACTCGTGGAGCAATTCGGGCGCCAACCCGCCGAACGCGTCGCCTACTTGATGGCTCAGGTGTGTCATTCCTTGGCAGAGGCACACGATCGCAACTTTGTGCATCGAGATGTGAAGCCCGCCAATATTTTCACGTGCCACTCAGGCAACGACTACGATTTTGTGAAAGTGCTCGACTTTGGCTTAGTGATGGACCGGCATCCCACCCCGGAAGAGATTGAAGATGAGCAGCGCCTGGTGGGTACGCCCATGGTGATGGCTCCCGAGATGGTGCGCTTCCAAACGGCCGTGGACGCGCGTGCCGATCTGTATGCGCTGGGCTGCGTGGGCTATTGGCTGCTCACAGGAAAGCCGGTGTTCGAAGCCAGCACGCGCCACGATATCTTGATCATGCACGCCCACCAGAAGCCCGTTGTGCCCTCCAAGCGCATTGATGTGGCCCTGCACAGCGGCCTTGAGGGGCTGGTGATGGCCTGCCTCGAAAAGAATCCCAATCGTCGCCCACAGTCAGCACGCGAGCTCAAGGAAGCGCTGCTCGGTCTCAGCTTCGAGCATAGCTGGAGCGCGGAGCGTGCACGCCTGTGGTGGAAAAAGAACCGGCCGGACCCTGAAGCGGCCCAGCCGGTGTCTTTAGCTACAATTAGCCCGGTTACTTAGAGCCAGCGGCGGCCGGTTTGTTGCTCGCGGAATCTGAGGGCTCATCATCCGAGCGGATGCGCATCGCATAGAAGCTGCGCCATACGAAGAACAACATCGCACCGAAGAACGCGATCGCGAGCCCGATGCTCAGCTGACGGTCCAGTTCGATAGCGAGCTCAACAGCCAGCAATCCAAACAGCGTGGTGAACTTAATGATCGGGTTGAGCGCAACGGAGGTCGTGTCCTTGAATGGATCACCCACCGTATCGCCCACAACACACGCCGCGTGCAGATCGGTTCCCTTTTCCTTAAGATCGACCTCGACCACCTTCTTCGCGTTGTCCCATGCGCCGCCGGCGTTAGCCAGGAAGAGCGCCTCAAACAGACCGAAAAGGGCGATAGAAATCAGATACCCAATGAAGAAGAAGGGCTCGACGCAGGCGAAGGCCAAGGTGCCAAAGAACACCACCAAGAAGATATTGAACATGCCCTTTTGTGCGTACTTCGTGCAAATTTCGACCACGCGCTTGCTGTCTTCAACCGAAGCTCTCTCGGCGCTGCCGTCGAGGCGCATGTTCTTTTTGATGAACTCGACGGCACGGTAAGCGCCCGTGGAGACGGCCTGAGTGGAGGCACCGGCAAACCAAAACACCACCGCGCCACCCGTGACGAGACCCAACAAGAAAGGAGGATGCATCATCGAAAGCATCTCCATGTTCTTGGTGAGGCCGTGCGTGAGCACCATAATGATCGAAAAAATCATGGTGGTAGCACCCACGACGGCCGTCCCGATCAACACCGGCTTGGCGGTTGCCTTGAAGGTATTGCCCGCGCCGTCATTTTCTTCGAGCAAGTGCTTGGCGCGCTCGAAGTTGACGGTGATGCCGAAATCCTTCTTCAGCTCGGCCTCGATATTGGGAATGGTCTCGATCAAGCTGAGTTCGTAGACGGACTGAGCGTTATCGGTAACGGGGCCGTAGGAATCCACGGCGATCGTGACCGGACCCATGCCGAGGAAGCCAAACGCAACCAAGCCGAAGGCAAAGACGGCCGGGGCAATCATGATGATGTCCACGCCCTCGAGGCTCACGATATAGGAAACACCCATCAAACCAACAATGATGATTCCCAGCCAAAAAGCAGCGAAATTGCCGGCTGTGAGGCCTGCGAGGATATTCAGAGACGCTCCACCTTCGCGCGACGCCGTGACAACCTCATCGACGTGGGCGGACCCTGTCGAGGTGAAGACCTTCACCACTTCCGGAATGATCGCTCCAGCGAGAGTTCCGCAGGAGATGATGATCGAGAGCTTCCACCAGAGCGTTCCGTCGCCAAGCTCCGGAATCAACAGATAGGAACAGAGGAAGGTGAGTCCAACCGAAACGATCGAGGTGAGCCACACGAGCTGCGTGAGGGGCTTTTCGAAGTCCATCTTGTCGGCCGTACCGTAGGTGGCCTTCTGGATTAGCTCGTTCAGGAGGTAGCTAGCAGCGCTCGCGACCACCATCATGATGCGCATGGCGAAGATCCAAACCAAGAGCTGCACTTGGACCGCTTCGGTGGGGACGGCGAGCAAGATGAACGCGATGAGGGCCACGCCGGTGACGCCGTAGGTCTCGAAACCATCGGCGCTCGGTCCAACCGAGTCACCCGCGTTGTCGCCCGTGCAGTCCGCGATCACGCCAGGATTGCGCGCGTCGTCTTCCTTGACGCCAAACACAATCTTCATCAGGTCCGCCCCGATGTCGGCGATCTTGGTGAAAATGCCGCCCGCGATACGCAGGGCTGAAGCGCCCAGTGACTCGCCAATCGCAAAGCCGATGAAGCACGGGCCAGCGAGGTTCCCAGGTATAAACAGCAGAATGCAGAGCATCAACAGCAGCTCGACGCTGATCAACAGCATGCCGATGCTCATGCCGGCGCGAAGCGGGATGGCGTACACCGGGAAGGGCTTGCCAGCCAGACCGGCGAATGCTGTGCGCGAGTTGGCGTAGGTGTTGATGCGAATGCCGTACCAAGCCACGCCATAACTGCCCGCGATGCCGACTAGGCTGAAACCCAGAATGATGAGCACCCGCATGGCGTCGTTGTGCATCAGGACGCCGAAATAAACGACCATGATGCTGCCGATGAACAGCTCCAGCACGAGGAGGAACTTGCCCTGGGTGATCAGGTATGTTTTGCAAGTTTCCCAGATAATCGCGCTGACTTCCTTCATCGAATGATGCGCTGGTAGGTCGCGGATCTGGCGCAACGTGAGGAAGGCAAACACGAGCCCCAGCACGCACACGATGAGGCCGTAGCTGAGCAACGTGCTGCCAGGCATGCCGAGCATCTCAACCGAGCTCAGATCGGGAACCACGAGGTTGGCCTCACCGCCGTGAACGGGAGCTTCACCGTCAGCAGCTCTCGCGAGCGATGGCCAAAACAGCGCGACGCCGAGCACTGCGCCCAGCACCTGCAACGACCGAGGGAACAAGGAAAAAAGCTTTGAGAACACTAAGAAACCTCCACGCAACCAACACCAAACCAGAACCTGCCAGAGGCGGCCGAGGAAGCGTACTTCGAGGGCCGGCAGCGGTAGTTCAGGGGGCGGACTAGAGCAGGATCGGGGCGGGGTGCAAGGGCTGCCGACCTCAAAACACGGGCCTTTGCGCTAGCCGGGGGTTTCTTGGCCAAATTCTGACGCGGCTGGGCGAATTCTGCGACATGCCGGAGCGTGTGCGGTACGACAGCCGGGACCTAGAGTCCAAGCAATGAGCGCGCATCAGAAACTGGACCCGAGCGCAGAGGTGCTCCGCGTGGTGGGAGCCGGGCCGCGTTCCACACTGAAGAAGCTTGTACCCGCACTGCTAACACTGTTGGTGTTGGGAGTTCTTACAGTCGGAGTCATCCTCTGGCGCAAGAATCAAGCTGCGGCTGGGACAGTTTTTGAAAGTGCCCTCGTGCAACGATCGGACATTCAAGTGACGGTCCGTGCAACGGGCACGCTGCAAACTCTGACGACGGTCGAGGTCGGTGCCGAAGTCACGGGGCGTTTACTCAAAGTGAACGTCGAGACGAATGATGTCGTGAAGCGCGGGCAAGTGCTGGCGGAGATTGACCCTGAGCAACTGAGAGCCGCCGTCGAGCAATCAGCAGCCCAGGTTATCTCTTCGGAAGCAGCGATCCTCCTGGCGAAAGCTACCTTAACGGAGAGTCAGGCTTCGTTTCAGCGCAGCCAGCGTATGCTGAAAGAGGGCGTCGCTTCGCAATCCGAAGCGGAGGCCTCCACGGCTGGCCTTGGGCGCGCGGAAGCGAATCTGAAGAGTGCTAAAGCGAATGCCTCATTGGCACAGGCCTCGCTGAGATCCGCGCAATCTAGGCTGGGAAAGACCACGATTGTCTCCCCCATCGATGGCGTGGTGCTCTCGAAATTGGTGGAACCCGGCCAAACAGTAACAGCTGGCTTTTCTACGCCAGTTCTCTTTCGCTTAGCCCAAGATCTCACACGCATGCGCCTCACGGTCGATGTCGATGAAGCCGACGTTGGGCGGGTTCACGAGGGCGCGCGTGCCACGTTCACGGTGGAGGCCTACCCGGAGCGAAGCTTTGAGTCGCGTGTGCTCTCACTCTACAACGAGCCGAAGACTTCGCAGAATGTGGTGACGTATCAAGCCGTGCTCGAGGTGGATAATGAGTCCAAGCTCCTGAAGCCTGGCATGACCTGCACAGCGACCATCATTTCAGAAACGCGCCCACATGTGCTCAGCGTTCCCAATGCCGCGCTCAGATTCACGCCTCCCGCACCCCCCGCCGGGACTTCTGGAGCGCCAAAGAAGACAGGCCAGGCAGGCGATAAGAGCCACCGTGTGTGGGTACCAAGTCCGAATGGGCCGGTTGCGATCACACTCAGGATCGGAGCCACCGACGGCACCCGCACGGAGATTATCGAGCCTGTTTCTGGGCTTTCTGAGGGTAAGCCGGTCCTGGTGGATGTGAAGGAACCCCATTGATGTCGAGCGCACCGGGGGCCGTGCCGCTGGTGGAGCTCCGGGCCGTCTCGCGGATCTACGGTAGGGCCGATTCCGAGGTCCGCGCACTCGATTCCGCCAGTTGCATCATTGAAGATGGCGAATTCGTTGCCGTTACTGGGGCGAGCGGTTCTGGAAAGAGCACCTGCCTGAACGTGCTGGGTTGCCTCGATGTGCCCAGTGCCGGCGAATACTTGTTTCGCGGCGTCAACGTGGGCGCGCTATCCGCCGATCAATTGGCCCTGTTGCGCCGTAATTATCTGGGATTCGTATTTCAGGGTTTCAATCTGCTGGGGCGTACGAGCGCGCTTGAAAATGTTGAGTTGCCGTTAGTTTACCGGCGCCTCGGCAGTAAAGAGCGCCGGCTGCTGGCGCTTCAGGCCTTGGAGGAAGTGGGGCTTCGGGACCGTGCGTTGCACACACCGGCCGAACTATCTGGAGGACAGCAGCAACGCGTCGCCATTGCCCGAGCCATGGTGAGCAAGCCCCAGATGCTGCTCGCCGACGAACCCACGGGCAATCTGGATTCCGCAAAAAAAGCCGATATTATGCAGCTTTTGGTGAGGCTCAATCAGACTCGCCAACTCACGATCGTGATGGTGACGCACGAGCACGATATCGCCCAATACGCGACGCGTATCATCGTCTTCACCGATGGTCGCATCACGGATGATAGGAAGACAGGCCGATGATCTGGGCAACGGTGGTCATGGCTTTGCGTGAGATCCGCCGCAACACGCTGCGCTCCGTGCTCACCACCTTGGGCATCGTGATCGGAGTGGCTTCGGTGATTGCCATGGTAACGCTTGGGCGTGGCGCGACGGCCAAGATCACCCAAGAGATCTCAGGTATGGGGACCAATCTCCTGATCGTGGCTCCAGGCAGTGACCGGCGAGGCCCCACCTCCGCTTCGGCGACAGCGTTGAAGCTCGACGATGCCACAGCGATCCAGCGTGATGTGCAAGCGGTGGCGGAGGTTGCACCCACTGCTAGCCGTGGGGTGTTGGCCGTGTTTGGAAACAAGAACTGGAATACCGTGGCCAATGGCTCGACCAATGAGTACTTCAGCGTGCGGCGCTTTGTGCTGGCCGAGGGTGAGCTGTTTTCAGAGGCTCAGCTCAAAGGGTCTCTGGCGTGCGTGCTTGGTGCCACGGTTAGAAAAGAGCTGTTTGGGGCGCTCGATCCAATCGGCGCGTCGATTCGAGTGGGTTCTGTGGCGTGCCTGGTGACGGGTGTGCTGGTTGCGAAGGGGCCTTCTACCTTTGGGCAAGATCAGGACGATTTTATCGTCATGCCACTTTTGGCATTCCAGCGTCGCATCTCAGGGAACACAGACGTGGGCACCGTATTTGTAAGTGCCAAGAGCGACCAAGTCACCATCAAGGCCAAACAGCAAATAGAGTTGCTCATGCGCGAACGGCGTCACATCGCCGAAGGTCAAGCCAACGATTTCACGGTGCAGGACATGCAGGAAATCAGCAGCATGCTCGGCCGAATCACCGGATCGCTCACGGCACTTCTAGGCGCGATCGCTGGCGTGAGCCTGCTCGTCGGCGGGATCGGAATCATGAATATCATGCTGGTATCAGTGACGGAGCGAACACGCGAGATCGGCATTCGCCTCTCGATTGGCGCCCGTGGCAAAGAAGTGCTACTTCAGTTCTTAATTGAAGCGGTCACGCTTTCAATTCTTGGGGGCGCTATTGGTGTCGCCGTAGGCCTGCTCGCATCGTTTCTGGGCGCACGCGCACTCAACCTGCCATTTGCCGTTGTGCCTGAGATTATCGGTGTCGCATTTGCATTCTCGGCGACGGTGGGTGTCGCGTTTGGCTTCTTTCCCGCACGAAAAGCCTCGCGTATGAATCCGATTGAGGCGCTGCGGCACGAATAGCGAGCGGGGATCTGGAGTGAGATTGGTGGGTGCGGAGGGTTCGTGTGCGGATTAGGATAGTAAGCATGACAACTATCTGGAGCGCGGCGCGGGAGGGATGCTCTGGCGGATTGGTGTCGCGTTTCTCTGTGTCGCGTTTCTCTGTGTCGCTTAGCCAAACGGGGGCGTGGCTAGCATTGGCCGTGCTGGGTGCGGCGTGCAGCGAATCCCCGGCCCAACCTTCAACGGTTGTAGCGGCGACGCCTCCGAGTTGCGCCGATCTCCCGAAAACCTGTGGAGCACTCGGCGCTGGGGATTGCTGCGAGAATCTGCCAGTACCCGGCGGCAGCTTCCTTCGCAACAACGATGCTGCATTGCCGGCAAGTGTTTCTGGCTTTCGCTTGGACAAGTATGAGGTCAGCGTCGGCCGCTTTCGGAAGTTTGTGTCCGAATTTGTCGCTTGGCGTGCTGCGGGAAACCCCAGCGTCGGGTTCGGGCAGCATCCGCTGATTCCGAAGTCGGGTTGGGTGGCTGATTGGACTCAATTTCTGCCGGAAAACGCCGAGCGTTTCGGTTTGGCACTGCGCTGCGATAGGCAGAGTCAAACTTGGACGGCTCAGCCCGGCGCCAACGAAACGCGGCCCATCAACTGCGTGAATTGGTACGAAGCCTTCGCTTTTTGCGCTTGGGATGGTGGGCGCCTGCCAACACTGGGAGAGTGGAATTTCGCAGCGGCGGCCGGCGCTGAGCAACGAGAGTATCCGTGGTCTGTGCCAGCCACCGACACCACGATCACTCCCGATTATGCCAGCTACTATTCCATGGGGGATTGTTGGAGTGATGGGCAACCAGGCTGCGGGCTCAGCGATTTTCTGAATGTGGGTAGCAAGCCTTTGGGCGATGGGAAGTATGGGCAAGCCGATCTCGCGGGGAATGTGCGAGAATGGGCATTGGATTGGGCGCGCGCCTTTCCGATGCCCTGCAACGATTGCTCGAATCTTGAATCAGGCGAGCTGCGTGTGTTGCGGGGCGGCGCTTGGAACAATGTAGCTGATCTGGTGAAATCCTCAGCCATCTTGGAGGATTATCCGGCCAATCACTATTTTGTGATTGGACTGCGCTGCGCTCGTAATTGAAAGCGGTTACGCGCCCGGTGCAAAGCCCATCCATTCGAGCACATGGCGGATTTGGCGATCCCAATAGTCCCAGGTGTGCCCAAACCCAGGATGCTCCTCATACGTTAACTCAACACCGAGTTCTTGAGCATGACGCTGAAAGCGTACGTTCTGGTCGTAAAGAAAATCACTGGTGCCGCAGCATTGGTAGAGTCGAGGCTTCACACCTTCGTGGGCGGCAAATTCACGGGCGAGTGCAAATAGGTCTTCCGGTGCCGTCAGCTCTGCGATGTCGCCAAAAATACGCCGATATTCGGCTTTGTCGAGTGCCGTGCCATCCTGATAGCGCTGGCGAATATCGGTCGCTGGCGAAAGAGCTGCCGCCGCCGCGAACTTGTCCGGTTCCAACATGGCGAGCTTGAGTGCGCCGTAGCCGCCCATCGAGAGCCCAGCCACAAAGTTATCCTCCCGGCGCGCGGAAAGCCGAAAGAGCTCGCGCGTCACCTCCGGCAGCTCATCGTTCACAAACTCGAAATAACGTCCACCTTGCTGCATGTCGCTGTAAAAGCTGCGGTGCACGTTCGGCATCACCACCGCCAGGCCCGTCGGGCGCACGTAGCGCTCGATCGCTGTCCAGCGTTGCCAAACCGTGTGGTCATCCGAACGCCCATGCAGGAGATAGAGCGTCGGATGGCCGACAAACTCGGAGCTGCTTGGATTAACCAGAACTTGCGAACCATCACAAGCGATTTGCGGCCCCTGGGGCAAGATCACGTCCATCGACGTCCAGAGGCCGAGAGCTTCAGAAAAGAAATCGCA
>CAZSUA010000187.1:0-11041 GCA_964609655.1 uncultured Polyangiaceae bacterium
CGTGTCTTGGCCTACATCAACGAGCACCAGCTCTACCAGAATGGGTAGCTGAGACATCTACCTGAACGGATAACTGAGAGCCAAAGTGGATCTACGCACGCAAACCTCGCTCTTTTGCGGCGCCCTCGCGCTCGCCATTGCGGTGTCCATCCTTTTGCGGAGTCGGCCACGTCGCACGCAGTTTTTATTCGCGGCATTTGCGGCGGATATTGGGCTCTGGTACCTCGCGCAATGGCTCTATCACTTTGTGCGAACCGATGTGTGGGTGCGTTTTACGATCGTGCTCGTGGTGCTCTTGCCGCAGTTTGCGTTGCATCTCTTTGATGCGGTAGTGCCCCGTAAGCCGGGGCCCTCGAAGTTGCTGCGCGTTGCAGGTATCTTAATGTTGCCACTGCTCTTGCTGGTAGCCTTGCCTCGGCAGACTGCGTTGGAGCGCTATGGGATTTTTCTTTACGTTTTTGGGCTGCTCTCGGCTGGCCTTTGGTCCCTCGCACAGCGCGGCGAGCACAGTGGGTCGCGTGCCATCCAAAGGCGAGTGCGCGTTTTGGTGTCGATCGGCGCTCTGGCTGCAGCCTTCAGTCTGGCAGATTTTTTGTGGTTCATTGGCGCGCCGTTGCCGCCGGTTGGCGCTGTCTTGAGCATCGTATTCTTGTTCATGCTTTCCGAATCTCTGATCCGTGAGCGGCTCTTGGATCTGTTCGATGTCCTGGTGCAGCTCTTGGTGTCCACGGCGCTCGCATTTGGGATGGCCGGTGTGTTTTACGTGTTTGTCGTGTTGTACGGCGGTTTTGACACGATGTATTTGGGAGCGACGCTGGCGGCCCTCGTGATTTTGGTGTTGGTGGAGCCGCTTCGCACCAAGCTCGAAAAGTACGTGCATCTGGTGTTTTTTCGGGAGCGCGTGGATCTCGAAAGGGCGCTTGGCTTGGCGAAGGCGCAGCTTTCTCACGTGCTCGAAGTTCAGAAGATGCAGGAAGTGGTGATGACCGCGTTGGAGGAGTCGCGGAGGGTTACGGGTGCCGCCATCTACTTTCGGGATCCTTTGGGGCCCGACTATCACTTGGGTACCTATCTTGGCCCCGCACCGCCCGAACGCATTGACGCGGCTGCCGGACGCCCACTCTTCGACAGGCTCAGCAAGAGTGCTTCGGTGGCGCTCCAGCAACTCGAGTTCGAAGCGCTTGAGAAACGAAGGGGTGGCTTTACGGGTGAGGCCGAGGCTGACGAACGGATCCTTGCGGCAGCCAAAATTTTGGGACCGTATGCGGCGGGAGTGTGTCTGAGCATTCACGGAGAAGGCAGCCAGCTGCTCGGCTTTCTGTTGGTGGCGGACGACCGCGTGCGCGATGCTCTTTCGGACGATGAGATTGCGTTGCTGGAGCCGTTTGCGCTTCAAATTGGGGTCGTTGTGGAAAACTCTCGCCAATATCGGCGCATGCACCAACGGGATCGGCTGGCGGCGCTGGGGCAGATGGCGGCGGGTCTAGCGCATGAGGTCAAAAATCCGCTCGGTGCGATCAAAGGTGCGGCACAGCTGCTTCAAGAAACGGTAGGAGCCTCCGCGGCTGCCTCGGCAGACAAGGAGTTCGTCGATATTATCCTGCAGGAGGTCGATCGGTTGGACCGCGTCGTGGGCTCTGTTCTCAGCTATGCGCGCCCCGGAAAGAGCGATTTTCAACCGTTGGATGTGAATGACGTCGTAGAAAATGCGCTGAGAATCGCGGCTTCCGATCGCGCGCACGGCTGCAAATTGGAGGCGCGGCTCACGCCCAATCTACCACTCGTGCCCGGGGATGCTGAGCAACTCCGCCAGGTCATGCTCAACCTGGTCAAGAACGCCACCCAGGCGATGGAGCAGGAAGGTCCGGTAGTCGTGACGACACGGGTCATTCCAGACACCAGCGGGCACACACCCGGCAAGTGGATCGAGATTGCCGTTTCGGACACCGGTCGTGGAATGACCCAGGAAGTGCGCCAAAGCCTATTTGTCCCATTTTTCACGACGAAACCAAAGGGTACCGGCCTTGGCCTGGCGATAAGTCAGCGTATCGTCGAAGAGATGGGCGGGCGCATTGAGGTGAAGTCTCAGGTTGGACACGGCAGCACGTTCGCCATCACGCTTCCGATTTCGAGCGCCATCGAAACGTCAAATTCAACCTCAGGGCGAGCGAGCCTGCGCCCCGCGGGGGGCGGCGGCGAGAGCGCGATTTCTTGACGCATTTCTTTAGCTTGCCGTATCCTCCCGGGCATTCGGGGACTACACGTTGGGTTCCGAAAGTTGCTCTGAATGTTTCAAGAGGCCCAATTACCAGCACAGTCCTCTGAACCACAGGTTCTCGTTCTTCGATTCATTTCTGGAAAGTACGAAGGTGGTGAGTTCCCACTTCTGGCTGGCCAGGAGCTCTTAATTGGGCGAGCCACGGACGCGGACTTGGTGTTGGTGGAAGAGTTGGTGTCCCGTCACCACGCCACCGTTGCGCGTCAGGCCCACGTGGTGAGGGTGACGGATCTCGGTTCTACGAATGGGACGTTCATCAACGGAGAACGAATCAAGCGCGCAGATCTCGTTGTGGGCGATCGGCTCTTGGTCGGCATGAACATTCTCAAGCTGGTGGCGGTGGACGGAGGCCGCGGGTCGTCTGCGTCCGAGGTGAGGAGCCTTCAGAATATTGGAGCAGAACGGAAGGCGTCCCGTGGGCCACGCATGCGGGGGGATCTGGAAGAGATCCCGGTTACCGATTTGGTGCAACTGCTTGCCAACGGGAAGAAGACGGGCGTCTTGTTGCTTAACGCCGACGCGGGCTCCGGCAAGATCCATTTTCAGAAGGGGCAGATCGTTCATGCTGAGCTGCTCCGCTTGCCCGGGCTCTCACCGCATAAGGCATTTTTTCGGGTAATGGGGCTCACACGCGGCCAGTTCGAACTTGAAGCCGCGGGGCCAAGTGAGTTCCTCGAGCCCTTCTTGGAATCCACGGAGCACCTCGTGATCGAGGCCATGCGCAACTACGATGAAGTGAAGCGCCTCGCTCCAAATTTGCCTCGCCAGACAAGCCGCTTCGCGCTGCCAACGCCGCTCTTGTCGGCGCTCGAAGATCTTGAGGAGTACGAGCTGGACCTCGTGCAGGCTGCCCTGAATGCGGAAAGCCTGAGAACACTTTTAGATTCACGTCATGAAAGTGATCTTGAACTCCTGCAGTCGCTCAGTCGTCTCTTGGCAGACGGCTACCTAGTCCAACGCCAGAGTTGAATGTGCCGCGGCACCGCCCGGCGAGCAGCCCTTTTTGTTCTTGGAAGATAGTAAGCATGCTTACTATCCTGTGTTCGACTTTGAGAGACCTCGCTGCCGAAGCCGAAAGGTGCTCCGGACAAGTTTGGGAGCTTCTCAGAGATTGAAAGGTCCGAAGCCCACCAGATTAGAAATCTGCACCGAGGCGTCCAGAACTCCGACATAGAGTCGGTAATCGGTGGTGAGCGCTCCTGTCGCGAGCTCCAAGGGTTGACCGTCGGTGCCACGTTTTACGGTTGGTTGACCATATTGATCGAGGATCGGCTTGTTTTGCGCGTCCAATTCCACCTGATAGGTGAGGAGGAGTAACCGATTGGCGCGATCCAACATGCGCGACGCCACGCCTTTATCGACGATCTTTCCATCGATCTCGTCGGGACCGAACTTGCGCGCGATATACGTCAGACCGCTTTCAGGATTCGTGAAACGGATCTGCTGCTCTGTTGGAATGTTGAATTCGCCGAGGTAACCATCCACCCAAATGCGCATCTTGTTGGCGAGGGTGAGATCGGTATCGAGGCGCGAGTACAAGTGGGTGTAGAGCAGGGTGGAGATCTGTTGTTGGTAGCCGACGTTCGGATAGACTAGCCCAGTGCCGGCAGGTCGCTTTGGAGCGACGCCGGAGAGATCCGTCATCTGAACTTCAGGGTGAGTGTCTTCGATTGAGATCGGGACGTAGGGCGCGATCGTGTCCCAGTCGCTGGAGAGCAAGCCTCCAATGAGGCGGTCTACTGCCTCTGGCATGTCTGTTCGGAAGCTCACGCTGAGCCCTCGACCATCCAAGTAGTTCTGGTTCGAATTTGTCTGAAAGACGGCTCGCCCGTCGGTGAGAGCGCGGCCGGCTTCGCTCTTTTCGACCGAGAAACCGACCCAATTGACCCAGTTTTGGTACTCCCACGAACCGCCGCCACCCGGACCATCATTGAAGGAAGGGCTGATGTAGCGGCCCGTGGCGGCGTCGAGAATAAATTTGGCTCCCGCATTGGGTGCCCCGGGCAAATAAATGTCCTTCGTCGAGCCCAGGAAGACATCGCCGTAAGCGGCCTTCTGCGTGACTTTGGTATAGCCACCGATTTCCGGCATCAAGAGTGCGCGCGTGATGTTGTCGAACATCAGTCGCTCAGCGACAAGATACGGGCGCCACCAATCATCCGACTTGGCAAGGGCCTGGAAGTCCGCGTCACCAAACGAGCGGAAGTATGCGTTGTTATTCGCGATGCCCCAGTGATAGGAGCGGAGGCGCTCATAGAATTCATTGATCGTGCGCGAAGGGATGCCCGGATAAAACCAATCGCGGTTCCCGCGGCGGAAATAGCGGAACGGGTAGGAGTAGTCGAACTTCCGAATGGTCTCCACCGTCACTTCGTAGACGTCCGCGCCGGCATCGCTTGGGTTGGTGTGGAGATACGAGTTGCTCGTCGTTCCCCAACGGTAAGGCCAACGCACGGCGCCTGGAGCAGTGCGTCCGTCGGCGCGCGAACGGAGCTTGGGCGAGAAGTAATCGTTGCCAGCAGCCGGCCCGTCCTGCATGTCGTTCCAGGCGGCGTAGTCACGCGGAGCCGGAGCGCAGACTTTCCCGTGCACAATCCGCCATTCGGCGTGAGCCTTTTCCTCGGCGGTTGCGTCTCGACAACGGCTCGGATCGAAAAGCTTCATGCGTCGCGCCGCTTCTGTGTAGTGCATCGGCTGAACAGCCTCGCCGCCTGTTAAATCGGTGGACCAATTGGCGAGCGAATAATCTGGTAGGTGGCTCCAATTGCGGACGGCGAAGGTATCCTGATCCTTCATGGGCATCCCATCCGCGGCATCAGTGTCGAAGGTTTGCACCACCCGTCCGTAGAGGACATTCATGGTGTGCTCATCGAATTGGCCCAAACCCACGCTCTCGAAGAAGCGCTCATTTTGGTACTCCATGGTGGAGGTGTTCCCAAAATAGTTGATGCCAGGGCGTGATTCCTCGGCTTGGCCGAGCTCATCTGAATTTTCTGGATCCAGATAACGCGGACCCATGCAGCTATCCTTCTTGGGATCCATCACATCGCCGGTGCGCGGATTGCCGCCGCAGGATGCCGTAGATTTGCCTTCCCCGGTTCGAAGCTGCCAGTACTGTGGATTGAAATTGGTGGAATCATAGGATGAGGCAAACTGGTGGAGCATGCCCAACGAGTGCCCTATTTCGTGGAGCGCGATGCCTTTGTAGCTCTCCTTCCAGAGGTCGTCGTAAATTGCCTCAGCACGTCGCTGGGACAAATCTTTGTCGGTCGGAAATCTTTCAGCGAGCTTGGCGTCGCTGTACTTCTCCTTGAAATAGCGAGCAACGCCCGTCACATCTGCATTGCCGACGCTACCGATGAAGGGTTCAAAGTAGCAGAGCCCTCGTTTCTCGGCGCCAGCAAAGATGTTATTCTGAAGCGCTTGCACCCGAGATTGCTCCAAGCCTCGGAGTGGCGACGTGAGCTCCAGCGCGTCTTCGCTGGTGCGCGTCATGGAGAGTGAATCGACTAGCCAATTCTGGTCGACGATTTGCGCCTCGGCTTGTGTGCCCTTGAGCTTGCTGGCAATCGCATCGAATTGCAGCGTTTGGGACGTCACCGGGCCCACGGGCTTGGTGGCGTGCAGCATCTTGAAATAGTGAGTGAGATTGTCCTTCAGGGAGCCCGTTACCGCCGGGTTCAGCTGTTTGGCTGCATTGGCGGCGTCGATCGAGCCGACCATCTTGTCGAGTTCCTCTTTCGTGTAACTTTTGGAGACACGCCCATTTTGGATCTGTCGCTGGTAGCGATAGGCTGGCGTACCCTGCGTGATGTCCTCGACCGTGAGCTCGCCGTTGGCAACCATGATGGCATCACGCGTGAAAGCAGCGGCGTAGGTTGCGGAGCGGCCCATGGTTGTGGCGGAGGCACCAATGATCTGGCCTGTCAGCGGATCGGCGTTCCAGTTGGCGATGCCGCCCCAGGGTGCACGAGAGGAGTAGGGCCAGTAGAACAAGAAGTTGTGTCGGAGATCGCCCACTCGGGCGCTGTAGCCAGGCGCACCGCAGAGCTTATTGTCGTAGCTGCGCACCGGATTGTGGCACGTCACCAGCGCGTCTTCCGTGCCCGCTTTCACCTGCTCGATGCCCCAGCCCCCGAAGCTGACCATGTCGATCCCACCCGGTTCGAAGAATTGCGCATGGCAAGTGGCTCTATCGCCATCGTTGGTGCGCCGACACTCCACCTCTCGGGCCTTGGCGACCGACTGGCGTAACACTTGATTCCAGGTATTCCCAATGTCTTCGGTCGGACCAATCTTGGTGCGATTGCCTGCGGCGTCGACATCATCGGTGAGGCCCGCTGGCGTCTCTTTGTTCATCCAATACCCGATTGGCTTCACCACTCGGTCGCGGTACGGGATCGTGCAACGATTGCGGATGCTGCACTGCGAACCAGCGGACTTGGTGTAGCCGGTGTTCGTGTTTTCGCATTGGTCATCGGTGCCGTTGTTATCTGTATCGGCGCGCGCGCTGTAGTTGCAAGGAACGCTGCACTCGTGAGTGCTCAGGCAAACCGCGCCTCCGCCACCGCATTCGGAGTCGGTGTTGCAGCTGCCTTGAGTCTGATGGCTTTGCTGCCAGATATTGTGAACGTGCATGAAGCGGCGCATCCCGGCGTCAGTGAAGCCGTATTGCGGATCCCACTGCACTCGCGGCGCGGTGACGATGCCCACCGAATCGCTCGAGCCAATGCCGCCTGGGTTGGCGACGATCTCAAGCGAGGCGCGCGTATTTTCGAACGGCTCAAAGTCATCATTGGGGTCCACCTTGTCGACCCTGAGATAGGTGCTTCTGACCACAGCCTCTTGGGGATCGCAGTTGTTGACGGCGGCTCCCGTGAACAGGCCCACCAACATGCACATTGGCGCCTTCGTGCCATCCGAATAGGTGATGGAATCGGGCTTGATAAAGAACTTGCTGGTGATGTCGAAATAGCCCGCGTTCGCATCAAAATGCGGCGCATCCGGATGGCCAGGATCGTTCACGTAGTACGTGAGTGGCGTCACTTGGATCTCGCCGAACATGGAGCCCACGAACATGTCGTACCATTGGGGCGTATCCACGAGGTTGATCGACCAATCCACTCTGAAATACTTGCGCTCATTCCACACGCGGTCGCTACTATTTTCCTCGATAACATTCAGCTCTTCGCCGGTTCCCGAGTTGTACGCGCGCTGAATATCAAAGTGCCTGAGAATCGGATAAGCCGCGACAATGGCGCCGGTTGGGCGTTGGCCAGGCAAGCCCTTGTCGTCGGCCCCCGGAGCGACGGAATAGGCCTTGCGCGCGAACAGCATGTTCTCGGTGATTTCCCAGCGGATGCGATCCACGCCGCTCCAAGAACCGATGCCGATCAGCGATTGAGCCTCGGAGCCGTCGACCACAAAGTTGCGCCAGTAGAACTCCGGGTTGTCGTTCTGGTTCGCAATGTCACCGACGAAGAAATCCTTGCTGAGGGCGTCCGCATCAACGCGGTTAATCGGTGCGCGTTCACTCGCGCAACCCGATAACAGCGCGAGCACGCAAAGGATCAGGCCCTGGCTCAAGCGTCGAATTAATGACATATCGATGATTCCTCAGAAACACTGGGTGCTTCACGGGCCGGCTCGGCGAGACCCGGTCGTGAAGGTTCCAGAGTATACATCTCGGCCTGTTGCGCGGCCTTGATTCCCAGCGAAAATTTACCCCACTGTCCAATCATTCGGCCCACCCGCGTCACCGAACGTGCCCGCTTCCACGCAAACTTCCGCTCTGGCCACCTTGTGGCGGTTATGGGCTATCGAAGTCGAACTTTGACAGCGCGCGCATGTGCCTCGAAACCTTCGGCCCCAGCGAGTGCGGTGATGGCCGGCGCCTGCGCCGCGAGTGCTTCCTTTGAGTAGCCGATCAACGAAGTGCGGGAAACAAAGTCGTAAACCCCGAGCGGCGCCCCGAAACGAGCCGCGCCACCCGTGGGCAAGACGTGTGAGGGGCCGGCCATGTAGTCGCCAGCAGCTTCGGGCGTTTCGTGGCCCAAGAAGATGGCTCCCGCGTGCCGAATCGCGTCGGCCAGCTCGCGGGGATTCTCACACTGGATGCTGACGTGTTCCACAGCCAGCTGATCGGCTATTTTTGCGAGGTCGCTGCGGTTCGCGACCAAAAAAGCGGCACCGTGCTGTTCGATAGAGGCGGCGGCCACTGCTTTCCGCGGCAGCGTTTCGAGCGCCAGTCGGAGCTCGATTTGGACTTTCGCAAGCACCTCGGCACTTGAGCAGACGAGCAATGGATAGGCAGCTTCGTCGTGTTCGGCTTGCGACAGAAGATCAGCTGCAACCACCTTCGGATCCGCTGAATCATCCGCGACCACCAGGATCTCACTCGGCCCGGCAAGCCCGTCGATCGACACATCGCCAAACACCAGTCGCTTCGCACACGTGACGAATAAATTGCCCGGCCCGACGATCTTAGCCACGCGCGGGACCGTCTCCGTACCATAGGCCAGCGCCGCAACTGCTTGGGCTCCGCCTGCATTGAGCAGCCCCGTCACCCCGGCTAGGTGGGCCGCTGCGCGAACTTCAGGCGACGGATTGGGACACGCGAGGATAATCTCGGAAACGCCCGCAACTTCCGCCACCACAGCAGTCATCAGCACGCTGGACGGATAGAGCGCCTTTCCACCGGGCGCGTACACGCCCACACTGGCTAGTGGACTCACACGGCTCGCGAGGAAAACTCCGTCTTCGGTGGTGTCGAAGCTGCCTAGTTTTTCCGACTGCCGAACGTGATACCTGTGGATGCGGTCACGCGCTTGCTCGAGAGCTGCTCTTACGGTTGAGTCGAGCCCCGCGAGCGCTTGAACTCCGCCATAGTCTCGCTCAAACAATGGGCTCGGGCGACGCTGCTCAAATTTCTCAACATAGTGGGTCAGGGCCGCATCCCCTGTGTTCCGGATATTGGCTAATATCTCGCGAACCACGCCTTCCACCGCGTTCAGATCCTGCTCACCCCTCCGCGTCAGGCGAACCAGTTCGGTGTCAAACTCAGGCGAGCCCGAGCGAAAGACTTTCAGACTCGTCATGTCCAGTGGCCTGCTTTGAATGCCGCTGGATCGTATTCTCGAACCTTCGGACCGAGCGATTCTCGGAAGACCTGTTCGTCGTCTAGGTCGAGGTTGTCTTCCGCGAAACCCTCCGCCACCTGCATTCCAATCGCTAAGATTCGAAGAAAAAGCGCAAAGCTTGAGGCGCACAGCTTTGGTTTCCAGGTTTCCGTGCCGCTCATCGCCGTGTACACCGGGCAATCGCCCTCAGCATCTGGCAGCGAGACATCCAGGAAATAGGGGTCATTCAGTAGCGTACTGCGGCCGACAATGATCCAGCTTGGTCGCCAACCGTTCGGCGCGGCATTGGGACGGCGTTCCCCTTCCGGCAGCAGCGCAAAGCCAGTTTGCTCTTCCATCAGACGCAACGCTGGGGTGAGACGCACCCGTTCCGAAGGTGTTCGAGTCTCCACGTCGGTCGGATCGCTGGCTAGAAGAAACTCGCGAAACCTTCGTGGGATCGAAAGCTTGCCCTTCAAGGTGTTGACCCGATCAATGTCGGCCTTGCCAAAACTGGCGCGCATCCCGCGACGCGAGAACGACTCTTTCAGGGCAGAAATAGATTCGGCAAGATCGCTATCCACTGCGCGACCCTTTCGGCCCTGACGGGCTATTGACGGATTGTTCTTTGACTTCAGCTTCTGCCAGCTAGTCCGCATGACCTGCGGGCGCCGACCGAGCCCCGGTTTTAGTCGTGAAAACCACAAAGGCAAGGTTTGCGCGCGGAACGCCAAAAGCAGGCTAAAGGGGGCTCTTCGCCCCGCCCTGCTGGCTCAAGGGGACCGGCGGCGGGGAGCGCGGTTGGCGCCGCCTGCGTGCTCCGCTGCAAGCTCCAGGTAGTTCGTCCTGGTGAGAGGCTGGGGCCCTGGAGTCGGTTGGCTCGGTGCACACAGGCTGAGCGCGGCGGCCTCCGTGGCGACGCATTTCACCAATTCCGCCAGCTCCGCGAACCGTGGTTCGGTGGGTTGGAATCTAGACAGCGCTGCTTCGAGTGCTTTGCCCAGCGTGAATCTGGCGTGGCCTCGGCGCGCCAATTCTAAGTAACTTCGCGTTAGGCTATCAGCATCGAACTGGTGATAGAGCATTAGGTTTTGAGCCACACGCAGTGCACCCTCGGCATCGAGCGTGCCATCCTCAACCAATACGTAGGCCGCCTGCTGATAGTTGTAGAACGGCACGAGCCGCGGTAGGTACCGTTGAAAATGACTGGGTGGGGTCTGCCGATCCAGGTGGATGAGGATCCGAACCTCCTCTTGGCTGGGTCTAAGTTCCTCAAACGCAGACAGCGCCGCCCGCAATTGGTCCGGGAAAACACGGCCTTGTTCGAGGATTTCGGTCAGTTCTGCTTTGCCAATCTTCCCTCCGAGCAGATCGGCGTACAGCGAGTACACGAACGCATCGGCTTCAGCGTCATCTCCGCTCAAGATCTCTGAAATCTTGGGCGCGCGAGCTTGGTCACGGACGCGCGCGGAGAGCAGCACGGGCAGCTTGTAGCCGAGCTGTTCGCGGACAGCTCGGAAGCGAAGTCGAAGCAGATTCTCGAGGTTGGGCTTGAGTGTGAGTTCAGAGTAGCGAACTCCATCCAGCGCCAACTTTTCTTCCACACGTGAGCGCAGCTGCTTCGGGCTGCCGCTCAGGATATGCA
>CAZSUA010000188.1:0-11007 GCA_964609655.1 uncultured Polyangiaceae bacterium
TCGCCGCCAAATCGTGGATGAAGTGGCAGCGAGTTCGGGTGGCAGTGTGAAGCGTGGTCCGATCGCAATTTTGGTCAACGAATACAGCGCGAGCGCCTCCGAGCTCCTGGCAGGAGCCCTTCAGGATCAACACCGAGGCCCCATCATTGGCGCTAAAACTTTTGGAAAGGGCTCCGTTCAAAGCATCTTGGATTTACCGGGTGGTGACGGGCTCCGCATCACGACCATGCGTTACTACACGCCGAGCGGGCGCGCGATTCAGGCACTCGGGATCACTCCGGATTTACTCGTTCCCACCCCGTCCGAGGATGTCAATGATATCGTGCGGGAGTCCGATCTTGAAGGACACTTGGCTGCCGAGGGAAAACGCGTTGCGCCTAAGGCGCTGCCTCCGCCTTTCGGGAAGGAAACACCCATTGGGAAATCACCCGATGCGAACGAAACGTTGCTCGGCGTGGCTCGCATCACTCCGGTGAATCCGCTGACGGGACCCGACCGTGCCCTGAAGGCAGCGTATGAAATGTTGACGGGACGACGGGGTTCGGTGGGGAAATAGCGCGGGGAGCTTCCAGAGTCGAAAACAGCGAGTAGCCTAGACCACCTATGGCACCTTCTCCCACGTCCAACGGTCTCAACGTTGAAGTGATCGGGACTGGTCACCTAACCACGGTTCTCATGCACGGCTTTCTCGGTTCAGGCAAGAATCTGAGGCCGCTTGCGCGTCTTTGGTCTGAGCGTGACCCAGAACGCAAGCTGGTGCTCGTCGACCTACCAGGTCACGGAGAGTCCAAGGCACTTGGCCCCGGTGCAACGCTGTACACTATGGCGCGTTCTGTACTCGAGGGCGTGCAGGCTCTGGCATTCTCCGAGCCATTCGCTTTGGTCGGGCATTCGTTGGGCGGTCGCGTTGGTCTGGCGGCATTGGAGTTAGAGCCCGTGAAACTTGCCTCAGTAGCGCTCTTGGACATTGGACCTGGCCCCATTGATCCCGCGCAATCGGAGAGTCGGCGCGTGCTCGACATTCTCTTGGATGCACCTGAAATCGTCACGGATAGAAGCCAAATGCGGGCCTTCCTGATGGAGCGTGGTTTATCCAAAGCGCTTTCGGATTGGATCTTGATGAACTTGAAGGCGCTTTCCGACGAAGGGCGCTCAGAATTCACTTGGCGGATTGATCGTCGAGCGTTGGCTGAACTCCACAGTTCGTTCAACCTCGCGGATCTGTGGCCCGTCGTCGAGCGCTTCGGTTCAAGAATCGCCTGCGCTCGGGGAGAACGCTCAGCCTATGTGAGTCTTCCCGACGTGCAGCGCCTTCAGGCAAATGGCGTGAGGGTTCAGACGTTGGCGGGCGCTGGACACTACGTGCACGTGGACGCTTTGCCCGAACTTCTGGATTGGTTACAGAGCCCGATCTGACTGACGCGGTCAAGCGCCAACCGGTCACCGCCCCCGCCCTACTGCGCCACGAGGACTGAGAACACGCTGCGCATCGCCTCGGCCACGGAAGCGCCCGCGAGGAAGTTGTTTTGAAGCGCGCAGTCAAGCGGACTCCCGTTCACCTCAGTTGAGCCATAGGTATGAAGATTCGTGTAGGCCGCCACCTTTTTCACGAGGCACATCTGCACATCCTGCGACGCAGCCAACTCCGCGGAGTAATCTTGGACTCCCTGGAATTTGAAGGCTGTTTCTCCGCCGCCAAAGCTGTGCGTAAAATAACCCGAGGCGTCAACCTGTTGGTTGCCGAGAACCGGCTGGTAATGCCCAAGCCCTGTGAAGTGTTCGAATGCGACGCCCGCGGGCTCGATGAGAGTGTGACAGCCCTGGCAACTGGGATCCTGTACCTGTTGGCGCAATGCCTGGTAGCTAATCTGCGGTGGCGGCACCCTACCGTGAGTGGTGGTAACGGGAGGGGGTGGAATGGGTGTGCACAAGAGCTCCTGCATGACGGCACTGCCACGGCGGGCGACGTTGAGGTTGCGCGAAAGCCAAAAACCGCGAGTCAGGATGCCAAAACGTTCCTGACCACTCACATCGACGGGATACCATGCGTCACTCCCCGAGGCCGGATCGTGTGGCACCGCGTAATACGTCGCCAGGCGTTCGTTGAGCACGGAAATGGGGGAATTGAAGAGCCGATCGAGCGAACCCTGACCATCTTGAAGGCTCCACAACACGTAGCGTTGGCCCTCCTCGATCATGAGCTCGTCGATGCTCGCTTGCGCGACTCCCGAGCTGCCCGCGGCTCCCGCGCTTCCCATCGTTCCCGGGGAGCCCCCCATCGAAATGTCTGGCAGGCCAAACCATTCCAGCGTGAACTTCCCAAGCCCTTGCTGAGCGCGAACGTCTGTGAGCATCAGATTAACAACTTCTTGCACCGGCGCGCCGAGCATCTGCCGCACCTCCGGTGCAAACTTGAGATCGCCCCAGATGGTACCGGCCATTGCGCGCGCCACCTCATCGATGCCCACTGGACATGCACGTGGTGGGGTCACGGCGGGTGGGCCCGGCATTCCAATGGGTGGGCCCGGCATGGGACCTGGGCCTGTGGTCGCACCGCCCACGCCCACGCCTGGAAAACTTGAGCGGCCGCCACTAGCCGTAGCGAAGGCTCCACCAGCTCCGAGTGTACTTCGCGCTCCGCCCGTGAGTGCTACCTGGCCATCTGGGCTTCCCTCGATGAGCGCCTGTCCGCCACACCCAACACCAACGCTTCCTCCACCAATGACGAAAGCTAGTGCACAACCACGCCCAATCTTGCTGCTCGAACCCAATCCCAACCTTTTCATCATGCCCGAGCCTACCACAACGCACCGCCCAGTCGCTGCTCAAACCTTCTTAGGCTTGGTTCGCCGGTAAACGGCTTTGGCATTCTTGTACATCACCTTGTCACGCACCAGGTTTCCGTGGGGCGCCAAGAACTCTTCCGCAAGGCGGATCTGCTCTCCAAACCCCCCACCCAAATCCGATACCGGCCAATTGCTTCCCCAGATCAACCGATCGGGGCCAAAAGCGCTCAACAATACGTCGAAATGCGCCTGATACGCCGCCAGATTCAGGGGGGATTTCCAGCTCTTATCCTCACTCGGACTCTGGGTATACATGTCAAAGAACGACGAGAACTTGATGAAAATGTTCGGATGCCGGTCGGCAAGGCGCCGCATCTCAAGCTCCCACTCGGGGCTCGGATCGGCCCCGCTCGCACCCGCCAAATGATCGAGCACAATACGAAGGTTGGGTGCTGCCGCTGCTAACTTGGAAACAAGGGGTTTCGGATTGAGCGTCCGCCGGCTCACGATTTCCATCAGCAGTCCGCACTTTTCGATTTCGCGCACCTGCGCGAGCTGGGGTTCATCCAACGTGAGCGCTGGGCTCCACAAGAAGCAGCGCACCCCCACCACCTTCTTCTGCTTCGCGAGTTCGGCTAGGTTTTTCGAGAATTCAGGCGATCCAATCTCCAGCTGGGCGACGACGAAAGGAAAAAACGGATCTGGGGTGATCCACTCCAGCACCTTCAGGTTATCGTCATGCAGAGGGCTCGCTTCTACAACCCCGCAACCTATGATCCCGTACGGTTTCGCGAGCGCCTTGTAGTCCTCCGCCAGCACGTCGCGGTACAAGAGCTTTTGCTTCTTCGCGGGCCACGGGGCGCCACCCGGACGCGTCACCTGATAGAGGTGGATGTGGGTGTCGATGATGGGGCGCGTTTTCGGAGACGCGGGGGCTTTGGCGTTGGCAGTCTTCTTGGGCATAGCAAAAGAGCCGATAACACACGTGGCTGGGACAGCACCAGGACTTGCAGGACACAATGGCCTTGGGTGGCGCGCGTTACCACTTCGTGCCCTGCGGGCTCGGAAGCTTTCCGAAATCGATCGCTAGCGCACTTTTGGATTGGGTGGTCCCACAGTAGCCTGCTGCCCCATGCAACGAGATCTTGAGGAGGAGAATCGAACCCTGCGCGAGCGGATTGTGCAGCTTGAACAGGCTTTGGCTTCAGGCGTCGACCCGATCTTACGGGCGCTCAGCGAACACGCGGCGTCGTACCTCTCGGTTCTCACACCGAAGGGTCGCTTTCTGGCGGTGGGGCGACCTTCTGAGGCGTTCGGTTCAGTGGTGGGGCGCAGTGTC
Organism: uncultured Polyangiaceae bacterium; assembly: GCA_964609655.1. Taxonomy (GTDB): domain Bacteria; phylum Myxococcota_A; class Polyangia; order Polyangiales; family Polyangiaceae; genus JBBRRP01. Next base: position 4,126 of record CAZSUA010000188.1, read on the forward strand.
TTTGAATTCGTTGAGCCGAGTTCGGCGGAACGCATGCGTGAGGTACTCGCGCGCGTTGTGCAAACGCGTCAACCAGAGCGCTACGAGAGCGTCGGTTACGGCGAAGACGGGACACTGGGACACACCTATCTCACCCGTGCCATCCCGTTGTGCGAAGGCGATGATGTTCATGCCATCGTGCTCGTACCGATGGACATCACCGACCATGTGCGGCTTGAGCGTTCTCTCGCAGACAAAGAAGAGTCGCTTCGTTTTGCAATCGAAGCGTCGCGTATGGGATTGTGGTCGTGGGACTTGGCGACCGATGAAATTGTGTGGAACGACAGGCTAAGGGAAATATTTGAAACGGAAGGCACCCCCCAAAACTACCAACCCTACCTTGAGCTCGTTCATCCCGACGACCACCAGCTCGTGCAACACACGGTGGAGCAAGCGCTCGAATCCGGTGTGTTTGCCACCTTTGAACACCGGCTGGCACCCAGGGGGACCCGTGGAGAACGCTGGGTCCTGGCGGCAGGCACAGTCGTTAAGAACAGCGACGGTAAGAATATTCGCCTGATGGGAGGTGCCTTTGACATCACCGAACAGAAGCGCCTTGCCCTACAGAATCAACGTGCAGAGCGTGTGGAATCCATCGGTCAGCTGACCGCGGGCATGGCTCATAATTTCAACAATTTACTGGCCGTTATCATGCCGAACCTGGAGATGGAGCTCGCTCGAAACAAGCAGAACGTGGCTCTCACCGCTGCCTTGGACGCTTCGCTCCAGGCGCGAGACCTAGTGAAAAATCTGCTGTCCCTCACGCGACGTGACGATTCCGTTAGCGAAGGCCGCGCTGATCTACTCGCAGTGGTCGCTCGGGTGATGAACATCTGCCGCGCCACGTTTCCCCGAGAAATCGAACTGAGAAACGAAGTCCGAGCGGGCCTCGGTCATGTTTCAATGGCGCCCAGTGTGCTGCAACAGGTACTCTTGAATCTATTATTCAACGCAAGAGACGCCATTTTGGCCTCATCCGGCACACAGCGCGAGATTATCGTCAGCGCCGAGCGGCTGTTGGCTGAAGGCCATGCCGGAGTGATAGAGCTCCACGTCAGAGACACCGGAATCGGCATGAGCGATACGGTGCGCGCTCGGGTATTTGAGCCATTTTTCACAACCAAGCCGCCCCTCAAAGGCAGCGGCCTTGGGCTCGCCAGTGCCGCCGAACGGGTGCGCGAGGCGGGCGGTACCTTGCGCTGTGAAAGCACTCCCAATATTGGAACGAAGTTCGCGCTGCAGCTTTCTCAGTTGAATCCTCCAACCGCGAACACGACCGCCCCCCCAGCGCTGGAGCAGCCGAGCCTGGCAAACGAAACGTTACTGCTGGTCGACGACGAACCGCTCGTGCGCAGTGTGCTACGCCGGCTGCTTGAGCAAGATGGCTATCGGATCCTCGAGGCCGCAAGTGCCGACGATGCACGAGCCGTTCTGAAACGAGGGCTCAAAGTCGACCTACTCATTCTTGATCAGTCGATGCCTGGCGAGACTGGGACACAGGCACAGCCATCGCTTCGCGCTCTCACAGCCGCGCCCATGTTGCTCTTCACAGGCATGGCCCCCGAATTGCCCCAAGGCTTTGCTGGGATCCTCGAGAAGCCGGCTCGTTACGAGGAACTTCAGCGCGTGGTGCGTCAGGCGCTCGCTGAACGCGGACCGGAGTGAAGACTCCCGGACGGGGTCTTCGTCCCGAAGCTCTGGAAAAGTGGAACCTATCGGCCTAATCGCGCGTATCTTCCGGGGAATCGTATTCTACCTGTCTTCACTTTCTAACTCTGAACCCTTGTCGATCCCGAGGAAGGGTCTACACCCACTTCGTGACCAAGGCGACCGACATCGACGTCTTCCAGTACCTGGATTACCGGGCGTTCCTTCGGGATTGGTACGCAGGGGTGAACCGTGCTGGCCGAAGCTTTTCGTATCGCGCATTCGCGCGGCGAGCAGCTCTGAAGTCGCCCAACTACCTGAAGCTGGTGATCGACGGAAGCCGCAATCTCTCTAAACCAATGGCGGAGAGGTTTGGCCGGGCGTGCGGGCTCGATGAGGAGGCGACTAGTTACTTCGCCGATCTGGTTGGCTTCAATCAGGCAGGGACCCAACAGGAACGCAATCAATGCTACGGGCGGCTCACCAGTTTCCGAAAGTATCGCCAAGCTCACAAATTGGACTTGGCCCACGCCGCGTATCATTCGGCCTGGTTCATTCCAGCGGTGCGTGAGTTAGCGGCAAGCCGTGCATTCAAAGATGATCCCGAGTGGATTGCGGCCCAGCTACTGCCCCCGGTCTCGGTGACAGAAGCGCGCCGTGCGTTGGAGGTGCTCTTGGAGCTTGGGATGCTGGCACGGAATAACGGCAAAATAGTCCAAAGCGATGCGTTGGTCTCCACCGGACCCGAAACACGCGGCCTCCACATCACCTCGTTTCACCGAGTGATGACTGAGCGAGCGATCGCCTCGATCGATATTGTCGTACCCGAGGAGCGGGATATTTCTTGCCTCACCCTGAACGTTGGTGAAGATGGGCTTCGACGCGTCAAGGCTCGCATCCAGAGATTCCGGCGTGAGCTTTTGGATCTTTCGGAGCTCGAAGACGATCCGTGTCGGGTGATCCAGATCAATTTTCAACTCTTCCCGCTGTCGCTGGAAGTCCGGGCGGAGGGCGTAGCCAAATGAAGAGGTTTGTTATTTGCCTAACTTTAGCGTTCGGGGGCTGCGCCGGCACGGAGACGGGCAACCCCAACGCGCCGTACAGCACCGCAGAACTACTACTCAACGCTCGTTCCAGTAACCATCAAGCCGTCACGCTGCGCCAAGCGGGCGGCGCCGTCGTGGTCGAGCAGGCGTGGCTCACACTAGATACCTTAAGCTTCCGCGAAGGCGCCGATTGCACCATTCCGAACGAGTCGCTTTCCACACCCAAAATTGGGTTGGGCGATCATTCAGGACCCGATGCGCTGCGCTTGAACATGGATGTGAAGCCTGGCAGCTACTGCCAAGCGACGGCCACATTCATGAACGGGCAAGTGGAGAAGCCGCTGGGCGCTCCGGAGCAAGTACTCGACCACTCCATTGTGATCGTGGGTCGACTAGAGGACGGCACACCTCTAACCATCGCTAGCAACTTCGCCGCCCCTGTGCAGCTTGATGCGACTCAAGGAGCGTTCGAGTGGGGAACGGATTCGAGTGCGCTCCTTGTTGAATTTGATCTGGCCGTGTGGCTCAAAGCTATTGACCTTGCGGGCGCCGTGCGCGATCCCGTCCTCGGCATCGTTATCGATGAGCTCAACAATCAATCTGCGCTCACGACGTTCGAAGGGAACGTAGCGCCAGGGGTCACACTCTACCGCGACATTGCCGGGAACGGTGACGTCGATCCCGGGGACATCAAGGCAGCGGAGGTCTCCTTATGACTCCGGCATTCTAAACTAAAGATTAACGTCGATTGACCCCATCCGCTCAATGACTGCCCCTAAACGGGGACAGAATGGGTTTCTTTGTCCAAAGACGGTCACTGAACCGCAAAGATTTGCGACTTGGGACAGCTTTGTCCGAAGTGCAAAATGACCAAACCAAACATCAACCAAAACCATCAAACCCTAGGACAAATCACATGAAAACGCAAACAAAACTAGCCGCCTTGCTGCTTGCAGCAGCGCTTCCAACAACGCTCCTCGCCTGCAGTAGCGACGATGACAATAGCCCGGCACCCTCCTCCGCCATTGGCACTGGTGGGACAACCACCGGTGGGGCAACCACCGGCGGAACGACCACCGGTGGTTCAATGACCGGCGGGATGCCAGGAACAGGAGGTGCGCCCGCAACGGCTCAAACCATTGTCGACGTTGCGGTTGCCAATGGCAACTTCAAGACGCTGGTAGCGGCCGTCACGAAAGCTGGTCTGGCTGACACGCTTTCGGGTCCTGGACCCTTCACCGTGTTCGCGCCCACCGACGCTGCCTTTGCAGCGCTTCCGGCGGGTGTGGTGGACGGGCTCAGTGCCGCGGCGCTTGCTGACATTCTCAAGTACCACGTCGTCAGCGGTAAAGTACTTGCTGCAGACGCAGTAACTCTGACCACGGCAGCCACAGTCAACGGCGCCTCGATGAAGCTCAACGTCGCCGATAGCAAGCTCTACTTGAATGGCCTCACCGAAGTCACAATGACCGATATTCAGGCCTCGAACGGCGTGATCCATGTCATCGACAGTGTGCTCTTCCCCGCTGCGTTTCCCGGCAATATTGTCGATGCGGTCAAGGCGCATCCGCGATTGAGCACACTTGGGGGTGCTGTCACGGCCACTGTGGCAACGGCTCTTTCTGCTCCAGACCGCACCTTGTTCGCTCCGGTGAACAGCGCGTTCGTGGGCGTCACGCTGCCCCAGGATCCGGCCGCGCTCGAAGCCATCCTCACCTATCATGCCCTCGCTTCGATCGCACCAGCCGCCCAAGTGGTCGAATTGGCTTCTGCGAAGACTGCGAATGGTGCCTACGTGGGTATCAAGACCGCGGCCGGCGTGAAGCTGAACGACAGCACCAAAGATGTGGATGTCATCTACACGGACTTCACCACCTCAAATGGTGTGATCCACTTGCTCGACAAGGTGCTCATTCCACCGGGAAATATTGCTGAAGTGGCGACTGCGGCAGGCCTCACTAAGCTCACCGCGGCGCTTGGTCTGGCAGATGTTCCGGGTACCACCACCACTTTCGCCGCCGCCCTTGCGGGAGATGGTCCGTTCACTGTGTTCGCGCCCTCGAACGCCGCGTTCGATGCCATCCCTCAGGCTGGCTTCGGTGCGGATCTGGCAAAAGTTCTGGGCAACCACGCCATTTCAGGCGTGGTGGATTCTAAGGCCGTCCTGAAGGCGATTACCGACAAGGTCTCGCCCGATACTATTAGCAACGCGACGGACAAGAAGTTGGCGCTCGCTCTGGTGGGCAACGACATTCTCATCAATCGCATGGTCAAGGTGACGGCAACCGATATTCCAGCAAAGAACGGCGTGATTCACCTCGTGGATTCGATCATTCTGCCGAGCGACGTGGCCTTCCCGGGTAACTTCGTCCAAGCACTTTCGGCGTATCCGCAGTTCTCATCGCTCGTTAGCGCCGTCACAGCCGCCGACGCAGGTGTGGCCACCGCTCTCACAGGGGCGGGACCACTCACACTTTTTGCCCCTGGAAATGCGGCATTCGCTGGTATTGATGTCACCCAAAACCTAACCAGCACGCTACTCTATCACGTCTTGCCCCTCGCAGCAGACAGCACGTTCGTGGTTGCGAACTTCGCGACGCCCGCGGCGACTGCAACAGCGGAAGGCAAGGACGTCACCGTGGATGGCACCCTGCTCAAGGTCAACGACAGCAACATCGTTCGGGTCGATCTAAGAGTGTCGAACGGTATTGTTCACATCCTCGACAAGGTGCTCACGCCCCCCGCCATCTGAGCGGACTCTGAGCGACAGCGCTGAATAGCTCGAACCCCCGGCACTTCTCACGAAGGCCGGGGGTTCACTTTGTGGAGCTCCGGTCATAACCTTAGACATAACATAAACACGACTCCTACCCGGCTCTTGAGCGCCTGTCACACACTGCGCAGATCGAGACGAGCACCTGAATCCTAAACATCTAACTTTATTGACTAATGAACTTGTTTCCAAAAAAATCCGCTCTCCCCCTTGACGTAAACAGAACCGAGACAATACTTAGACACATGCTACCGAGTGTCGAAGTTTTCTACGATGGTGACTGCCCCCTGTGCTCGCGAGAAGTGGCATTCCTGAGGGCTCGCGCACATCGGGGTGAAATCAAATTTACGGATATCACGGCGATCGGATTTGACCCCGGCCCCCTTGGCTTGACCCAAGCCGAAATGATGTCGGAGATACGAGGACGAGCTCGGGATGGGCAGTTGATCTCGGGAGTTGAGGTATTCCGACAAATGTACGCAGCGGTGGGTTTCACAAGCCTCATCAAGCTGTCGCGACTAGCACCCATCGATTGGATCCTTCGGGTGGCGTACCAGGCCTTTGCACGGAACCGCCTGAAACTTACGGGACGATGTGACGCAGCTTGCAGCGCAGCCCCAAACACCACCTCGGCCAAGACAATCACGGCTCGTGTTTAACGAGTGATGCATAAGGAAGCGAAATCATGAACTACCAAGACAATTCGGGCCTCGCCCACTACATCACACGCGTCAACACGACTCCCAAGCTGGAACGTGAAGAAGAACGAGCGCTTGCGGTTCGCTGGCAGCAGCAGCGCGATCAGGCTGCGGCCAACCGCTTGATTGAAGCTCATTTACCGTTTGTTGTCGCGATGGCAAAGCGCTACCAACGCTACAACGTTCCGCTCGCTGATCTGATTGGGGAGGGTAATTTTGCGTTACTGGAAGCGCTAGATCGCTATGAGCCGGAGCGCGAACTACGTTTCGTGACGTACGCCACTTTTTGGATCCGTGCGCGAATTGTCGGGGTTGTGCTCAAGAACTTCAGCGTGGCAAGGAGTGGGCGAGGCGCGCTCAAAAGCCGCATTTTCTTCAAGCTTCGACGCGAGCGAGCCAAGAGCATGAATCAGTTTGGGGACTCCCAGCAAGCGCTCGAAGACATGGCGCGAACGCTCGCCATGCCGGTGGACAAGGTGCGTGAGCTGCTGAGGCAAATTGACAATACGGACGTTTCGATAGACCTGCCCCAAGGAGCAGAAGGGGCCTCGCTGCTCGAGAATTTAGCTGGTGCCGACGCCTCCCAAGAAGCCAGCATCTCCCACTCACAGAACGCGGAGTTCCAAAAGAAACTGATCGCAGAAGCTCTGCTATGCCTGGACAAGCGCGAACGTTATAT
>CAZSUA010000189.1:0-10905 GCA_964609655.1 uncultured Polyangiaceae bacterium
GGTATGTGTTGATTCTTACTAGGTTTTTCCGGATTCAGCCGCGGCCGCCATCCACACAGTCAGGCGGGGCTGACAGAGAGAGGAAGCATGTTTCGTAAGCGCAGTGTTGCTGCTTTTGTTGTTGCGATCGTCACCTGTTTTGGAGGGGTCAGCATCTCTAGAGATGCGTGGTGCCAGAAAGTGATCGACCTTGATGAGGATGCGGGTGGGGCCGAGGCGGCAGTCGATAAGGAAGCTCCCGCGGCCCCCAAGAGGGTGGAGGCCGGCCAAATGACCGAAGCAGGTGCTGCAGCTAAGCACCTGTTCGATCAGGGGAAATGGAGTGATGCAGCGCTCGCCCTCCATAAGGTTGTGGTGGGCGAGACCGGAGACGATGCGGGTAATCAGCAGCTAGCTGAGTATTACTTGGCGATCTCGCTCTATCGGCTCAAGTTTTTCCAAGCAAGCTACGCGATCTTCAGTGTGATCGCAGACAATCCGAATCACCAGAAATTCGGCGAAACGCTGCTTTGGCTAGCCAAGTTGGCAACGCAGCTGCCCGAGCCAGCCGACATCGTTGAACGCGTCGGTAAGTACACGGACGAGGAGATCAGCCGCTTCAAGAATCCGTCGCAGCGTGATCTGTTCTGGCAGCTCAACTACATGCTTGGGCGTTACAAGTATAGAAATCGCCAATACGACGAAGCTTTGAGCCTCTTTAAACGAGTTGACCGTAAGAGCCCGTATTTCGTGAAGGCGCAGTTCTTTTCGGGCATCAGCTTCGTCCAAACCCGAAAATCAGTGCCAGCAGTTAGGGCTTTCCAGGCTATTGTTGAGGCGCTCGATGAAGGCGTTGAAGGCGTTGAAGATGAAGATCGCATGCGTGACCTCGCTTACCTTTCAATGGCACGCACCTATTACTCGGCTGCGGTTAAGTTGGACCCAGAAACGAACGCGCCATCGATTGACGAGAAGAAGCTGAGTGCCGCGGTGAAGTTCTGGAACGACGTGGATGAGTCGAGTGAGTATTGGCTGGACGCGCTCTTTGAGCAGTCCTGGGCATACTTCATGGCCGGACAGTACCCGCGTGCTCTCGGGAACATCCAGACGATCCAGTCGCCTTACTTTCCCAACGCTTTTTATCCTGAGGCGGACGTTTTGAAGTCGGTCATTTACTTCAGCAACTGCAACTACGATGCGGCAACTATCGTTGTTGCTCGCTTCAACAAAAAATATGTGCCAGTTCGCGATGAGCTGGACAAGGTGTTGAAACGTTACAGCGGCGCTAATCAGGAAGAGGCGTTCTACAAGTTCTTGCTCGACGTGCGCGATGGGAAGGGAGACCTATCCCCAACCGTTCGCCCGATCATCGAGAACGCACTCAGCGATCGTCAGCTCCTCCGTAACATTGATTACGTGAAGGTGCTCGACAACGAAATCAAGCACTTCAAGGAGGCGCCACCCAGTTTTCGCCTGGCTCCTCTGGGCCAACAGGTTGAGGACGCGCTCAAGTTGGCGCGCGAGCTGGCCGTCCGACAGGCAGGTGAGTTAGCCGTGCAGCGCTACCAGCGCTACGTAGCTGATCTCAACGAGCATCTCCGCAACGGTGAGAAGATCCTGATCGATATCACGGCTGCGCAAAGAAACTTGCTGGATGAGAAAATCCAGAAGGGGCAGGTGAGTGCAGCAGATTCAAAGGTCTTCGGTGTCGTCAATCCTGACGATGAGCACATGCTTTGGCCATTCCGGGGCGAGTACTGGCGTGATGAGCTCGGTTTTTACCGCCAGGTGGTTCAGTCCGCCTGTGGGAGATAAGTAGTAATGAAAGCCTCTTTTGCATCAATCGTCGCACTTTTCGCCCTACTCCTTGGGGCTCCTTCCAATGGCCTCGCCGTTGAAGTTCCGCCTATGAGCAACGCGTGCGTTTCTCAGACCGCCATGAAGACACTCAACGAATGTCCTGGAGGGCCTGAGAAGTTCGAGGCCAGGAAGAAGGTGGACGCCTCCTTTAAGAGCGCACCTCCACCGCGTAACGCCAACAAGCGGTCAGATGCAAAACCAGGCGACATTGCGGCGCTTGCGAAATTCGCAGACCGCGATACCAGAAAGACGCGCCTTCAGGCACGCGCCCGAGCGCTGCTGATCACTGAAATCCAAGGCCTTGAGCGCCTGTACAAACAAACCCCCAAGAAGAGCCCGGATCGGCCGCAGCTCATCCGGCGCCTGGCCGAGGGGTACGTCGAGCTTGAGAGTGCCGCCGAGCGCGACCGGATCGCTTCGGATATCAAGGCTCAAGACGCAAAGGCAAAAAAACAGGACGCGGGCAAGCACCGATCGGATGCGTCTCGCGCCAAGAAGATTGTCGTCGCTGCACGCAAGAGCGCCATCAAATATTACTCGACGATGAAAGATGAGTACCCCGATTACTCAAAGCTCGACGAGGTTCTCTATTACCTCGCCTACGAGCATGAGCAGGCGGGTGACCTCAAGAACGCGCGCAAAGTCTATTACGAGCTGGTTCAAAAGGCTCCGAAGTCCAGCTACATCCCGAACGCCTATTTGGCGTTCGGCGAGTTGTTCTTCCAGGAAGCTCAAGGCGATCCGAGCAAATGGGCGCTTGCGGAATCGGCCTATAAAGAGGTCGCGAAGTATCCCCCGCCCACCAACAAAGTGTACGGCTATTCGCGCTACAAGCTGGGCTACGTCTATTGGAACAGTGGCGAGCTGGCCAAGGCCCTGAATGAATTCAAGGCAGTCATCGAGTACGGCGACAAGTTCGCGGAGGTACCGAATGCCAAGCAGCTCGCTAAGGCGGCTCGGCGTGATCTTGTCCCCGTTTATGCGTCGAGCGGTGCGCCAGAGAAGGCCTATAATTTCTTCCGGCCGCTGAGCGGCGATAGTGGTGCGGAGAAGACTGAATCCATCAAGATGATGAACGAGCTAGGGACTGCGTACATCGATACGGGTCACTACAAGGAAGGCGTGGTCCTTTATCAGGACCTGATGGGTCGAGATCCCGGGCCTAAGTACTGTTACTACCAGAGTCAGGTCACACTCGCTGTTCAGGCCATTTTCTCGGGTGATAAGGACCGCGTCGTCAAAGAGTTGGACCAGCAGATCCGCGTTCGGAACGATTTTATCAAGGCCAACTATCCAGCGGACGCGAAGCTTGAGTGCTCCAATCACACCGCGGAATTCCTCGCAGAGACGGCTATGAGCTGGCATCTTGAGGCAGTCGGCTCTGGAGGTGTTCGAGGAACGGGCGACAAGAAGACGATGGATCTAGCTGCCGCTCTCTACAAGCGCGTTGCGGATACGTTTACCGCACAGGATTTCGCAACCTTCAAGTTCCCACGGGTTGCCGCTGGCGACTGGCCGACAATGTACAAGATTCGCTACGCGATGGCGGATTTGCTCTATTTCCAACAGCGTTGGGAAGAGTGCGGCCCCGCTTTTGATGCGGTCGTATTGGCCGACCCGAAGGGTGAGGCCGCTGCGGAGGCCGCGTACGCTTCGGTGCTCTGCTACCAGAAGATGTACGAGCAGATGTACAAGGGAGCATCCGATCGAAAAGGCAAGGGACTCGGGCCAAAGGGCTCATCTGCCGAAGATCGAAAGGCCTCTAAGGGTGAGTGGGAAAAATTCAAACCCAAGGAATTCACCTCGATGCAGAAGGGCATGGTGCAAGCATTCAGCCGCTATATCTGCTTCATCAAGCCGCCCAAGGGCAATGCGGAGGCTGAAGAGCAGTACGTAGAGGTCAAGTATGCTCGCGCGCGTCAGTATTTTGAGGCCCAGCATTGGGAGGAAGCCGCTCTCGGTTTCCGAGATGTCGCCATCAACTACGCCGATAAGGAAGTCGGCATCTTCGCAGCCCAGCTCTACCTGGAGTCGGTGAACGTTCTGGGCTCGAAGGCTGAGCCGCCGCGTCCTGCGTGCTTCGACGATATGGCTGGGGACGTCTTAGTGTTCTTGGATCTCTACTGTAAGGGAAACAAGGCAGACGAGAACAAAGATCAGTGCGAGCTTCTGACCCGCATCAAGTTCGACGTTCAGCGTTTGTCAGCTCAAAAGACCATTGAGCTCGCAGATTCACAATCCGAGAAGAACAACCTGCGCGAGGCACTCGATAACTACAAGAAGGGTGCCGACCAGTATCTGTCCCTCTGGCAGACCTATTGTGAAAAGCCGCTCGGTGCCGGCGAGAAGCCCAAGCAGTGCCAACAAGCAGACGAGATTCTTTACAACATGGCGAAGGGCTATCAGGCTGGGCGCCTCCTCCTGAAGTCGATTCAGGCAAGGATGATCCTGCTGGATCCCAAATATGGGCTTCACCAGACAGCCTTGGCTGAAAAGGCAACTTACGAAATCGGCGGGAACTACCAGGCGATTGCCGTCTACGATCGGGCTGCCAGTTTCTTTGAGAAGTACGCGAAGAACTCCAAGTACAAAGGTGAGTTTGCCGACAAAGCCCTGAGTGACGCGATCGTTCTTCGTTTGGGCCTTGGCCAGGAAGATGAGGCCATCGAAGGTGCCAAGAACTTCAACAAGTTTTTTGGTCGTAGAAAGGCCGCAGAGACTGCTCAAATCGCCTTCGCCATAGCGAGCCATTATGGCGAAAAGAAGGACTGGGAAGGCGTTCGGAAGCAGCTTTTCCAAACCATGAAGATGATCGACACGAGCGCAACGTTGGACGTTCGGGCGCAGTCTCACGCACTGCTCGGGCGCGCTTATGTCGAAATGAAAAGGGGCCCAGCGGACCAAGAATATAAATCGGTTGCAGGCCTCTGGAAGGACCCTGCGAAGTCGGTGGCTGAAATTCGAGGGATCCCAGGAGAGACTCCGGGAGCGCAGGAGCGACGCATTGGTCGAGCACTCGATGCTGTGGGTGAGGCGCTCTTCTACTTCGCGGAGAAACGGAAAGCGAAGGTCGATTCTATCGAGTTCCCCATCTACAAGGGACCGGGCACCAAAGAAGCTGTGCTGAAGCACATTCAGGTTAACGTTGCCGACTGGATCAAGAAGAAGCGGCCTCTGATTGAGGAGGCGAGCGGAAGCTACAAGGAGGTCATCGATCTCCAACCGGTCCCGCCGCCACGTTGGGTGATCTCTGCTGGTTCACGGGTCGGCGAAATGTGGGGTAAGTTCGTGAAGGAATTCCGAGCGGCTCCGATTCCTGACTTCATCAAGAAGGACTTCGAACTCCGCACGTCCTACTACGGAGCTTTGGACGACGCTTCGGAGCCTCAGAAGAAGCAGGCGCGTGGTGCCTACGAGGTTTGCCTGGGTTACTCGGTGAAGTACCAGTATTTCGACGAGTTCTCACGTGCCTGCGAGGAGTGGCTAGCTCAAAACTACAAGTCTGAGTACCACCTTATCGATGAGTTCAGAGGTGCTCCTGATCGCGTGAATAGCGCGCTCCGCGAGCAGGGGCGTCCACTTCGCATCGGAGGCGAGCCCATGATTGATGCCCCAGCTCCGGAAGCCCAGCCGAAGAAAGAAGCAACGGCCGCAGCAAAAACCAAGGCTGAATAGCTGTACGCGAAAGTGGAGAGAATGACATGCGCAAGATTTCTTTAGTTTCAGGCTGTTTGGTCGCGGTGTTCCTGGTAGGTTGTGGAGGGGCCGCGCAAAGCGGGCGGCTGCTTGCGCCCGAAGACCGAAGTGGAAAGAAGGACCGTCAAGGGGTCATGGTCAGCAAAGCTGCCGCCGAGAATTTCGGTGGCGCTTTGACAGCGTTTTTGGCCGCCGATAAGAGCGGGAACTGGGATTCCGCCAGTTGTGAGAAGGTGGCTTCAAGTTTCGACGAAGCCACTTCTGAGCAGAAGAGCGCTACCGGCAAGGATTTGCCAGAAGCACTCTACAACGCGGGTCTCGCCTACCAGCGCTGCGGCCAGGCCGATAAGGCGCGAGGCGCATTCGAATCAGCTCTGAAGGCTGATTCGGCTTTCCATCGGGCGCGCGCCCAGCTTGCTCTCTATCACTATCAAGAGTCTGGTGATACGGAGCAGGCCATCAGCGAGCTCGATCAGATTATTCGCGACGCCAAGTTTCAGAACGTGGAGGCCCTCGTTAGCCTTGCGGCTCTCCAGATGCAGCGGGGCTCTGACCGTCCGGATGCTGACGGCAAGGATGATCTTGAGCGAGCACAAAAGAATCTGCAGCGCGCGTTGGCTATTGATGACGGCTACATGCCGGCATTCAATCAGCTGGCGCTTTACTATCTGGAGCAAGCCAAGGCCAAGGCGGGCGTGAAGAGCAAGCAGCCTTCAGGCGGCGCGCGAGGCCGGCGAGGGATGGTCGTGTCTGGCGCCTCCCGGGTTGCCGTTAATGAGCAGCAGCTCGATTTGGCTGCCCTGGTCGCGGCACAAGCGCAGAGCAAGAATCCTAACTATGCGCCAATTCACAATACCAGTGGGCTTATCCTAGTTGAGCTGAAAAACTTCAACGGCGCTGTCAAGGCGTTCAAGCGCGCCAGAGATTTGGACCCTGGATTTTTTGAAGCGCACATGAATTATGCGGCTGTTAATCTGTCTTTCCGAGGATTTTCGGAAGCCGAGCAAGCTTACCGCCAGGCACTGAAATTGCGCCCGAAGGAGTATGAAGCGCACCTCGGGCTCGCGCTGGCCATTCGCGGTGGCATTAATGACTCAAACTACGACAAAGCGGTGAGCGAGGCCCAGAGCGAGCTGGATCAAGCGAAGAAGCTCGGTGCCGATCGCCCGGAGACGTACTACAACGAAGCCATCCTAACTCAGGAGTATCGTGCGAAGCGTGCTGACCAAGCAACGACGATGAAGATGTTGCAAAAGGCTTCACAGCAGTATCGCGAGTTTGTTGCAAAAGCGGGTGATGAGCCCGCGTTCAGTGGTGCAGTTAAGCGCTCAAAAGAGCGGACGCAGGACATCGAAGATACGTTGAAGTTCATCAAAGATGGCGAAGATGCCGCCCGTCAGCAAGCGGAGATTGAGAAGGCGGAGAAGGAGCAAAAGAAGAACGCGCCGCCGCCAGCGCCTGCTGGCGCACCGGACGCGAATGACGCGGGGGCATCAAAACCTGACGATAAGGGAGCTGCCGCCTCCGAGGCTAAGCCTGAGGCAGCGCCAAAGGCAGCCCCCAAGCCGAAGCCGTAGCGGGTTTGGTTCAACCAATTTGGTTAGGAACCTCCCCAGGAGGTTGGTGTCTCAATCACTAGTTTGGCCCCAGAAATTTTCTGGCTTAACGCAGGTTGAAGTTGTGTGGCAGTAAAAGATCGAGTACGTACAACTACACTGTAATCGCAGGAGGCAGATCAAGATGGCGTGGATGGTGAAAAGTGCAGGGTTGAGCGGAGTCTTGGCGATGGCGTTGGTACTGTTGGCGCCTCGCGCGTCGGCGCAGGACGCTGCAGCCCCTGGAGCTGAAGGTGGCGATGGCTACGGGTACTCATTCGAGGACGATCCGCTGAATGCGGGCGGATTTGGTCCCAATGACGCGACTATTCGAGTGAGGCCAAAGGCTGCGCGCACGACCTTGATTCGCCCGCGCACTTCATTTGTGCCTGAAATGTTGAAGTCAGTCGAGAACATCTAAGTCCCAACGCACCCAGAGTTGTACCGCTGTATCGATAGGACACGGAAGTAATGGCAAAAGCAATCATGACGTTCGCGCTCTACCAAGGTGACGCGCTCATCCACCGCGAAACGGTCACGCAGGACATTGTCAAAGTCGGCAATGATCCAAAGAGTCACATTCGCGTGGATGATCCGCAGGCGTCTCGAATGCACGCGGTAATCGAGGTGGCTGGCCCGGAAGATATCACCCTCATCGATCTCGGGAATGAGCCTGGAACGATGGTCAATGGGGCACGAGTTAATAAGTGCAAGCTGCATGTGGGGGATCAGATACAGGTCGGGTCAACTCTGATTGTGTTGGAAAGCGCTGAAGCTGCTGCTCCGGCAGTTAACCCTTTTGCCCCAGCGCCAAGCGCCCCTAACGCCAATCCCTTCGGTACAGTTGGAGCCTCAAATCCTTTTGCCTCGGCTGCGGCTAGCAGTCCTTTTGCTGCGGCATCAAATCCTTTTCATGCGGCTCCGTCAGCGTTTGGCTCCAGTCCGTACGCCGGCTCTGCAGTGCCCGATGATGCTCCCCCGGGAACGTATACATACACGCTCCTTAAGAGCGGACCGGATGTGAACCCCGATGAAGTTGAGTTAGCCCACGTCCAGGCTGTTGAAGTGATGACCATGTGGGGGACGAACGTCCTTCAGGTAGCGCACTTAGTTCCTCCCCGCAGCTATTATGTGGGAGAGGAGCAAGGCAAGAACTTCGCTTGTGATTTCTTTATCCCGAGCGAACAGATCGGCACCACGCGACTTCCCTTGGTCGTGGGGGACCGAACCTCGCTGAGCCTAGTGATCCCTCCGAGTGCCAAGGGTTACGTAGAGATCCCTGGGCAGCCACGCATGACGCTAGACGAAGCTCGGGCTCGTTCGCAGCCAAGCGCGGAAGTGAGCGGGGGCCATCAGTTAGCGTTCCCCGGCGGGGCAAAGGCCAAATTGGAGCTCGGTGGGTTTGTGTTTCAGATTGGGGCCGTCAATGCAGGCAAGCCACTAAAGCACGGGGTTGGTGCTGTGTGGGATTGGACCATGGCCCTCTTCTTTGGCCTTTCGTTCTTATCCATCGCGGGTTTCGTCACCGCGATGGCATTTTTTGTTCCGCCGTTTGGTCTAACAGACGATGAAGATATTGACCGCGATCGGCTTTATCTCATGCAGCAGTATCTCGACAGCGCGGCGGAGCGTGAGCAACAGGAGAAGGAAGCCGAAGTTGTTGAGGAAAGCGCCGACAACAAGGAAGGTGGGACGGGTACCCGCGCCAAAGGCGAAGAGGGTTCGATGGGCAACCCAACCACCAAGGCCGTAAATAAGCGCTACGCGGTGCAGGGCCCCAAGGATAATCCGGATCCCCATTTGGCTCGCCAGGCTGCGCTGCGAGAGGCAACCGAATTCGGAATGATCGGCCTTCTGAACACCGGAGCGGCCGGAGATCCCAACGCCCCAACTGCACCATGGGGACGGGAAACGTCCCTCGGTATGGACGATATGAGTGCCCGCGGCAATATGTGGGGAGATGAAATTGGCGATGCTTTCGGAGCCGGAGGCCTCGGTCTATCGGGCATTGGCGAAGGCGGGGGCGGCCGTGGCGAAGGAATTGGCCTGGGTAACATTGGGACACTCGGCCACGGTGCCGGAATCGGGAGTGGTCAGGGCTTTGGGTCAGGTCATGGGCGTTTGGGGGGTTCTCATAAGACCGCAGCGCCCAAAATGCGCATGGGCGCGACAACAGTAAGTGGACGCCTCCCGCCGGAAGTTATTCAGCGTATCGTGCGCCAAAATTATGGTCGCTTCCGCATGTGTTTCGAGCAGGGTTTGGTTCGAAACCCCAACCTTGAAGGACGCGTATCCGTTCGTTTCGTTATTGGCCGAGACGGTGCGGTATCGAACGTGGCAAACGGTGGCTCGGATCTGCCGGACAGCCAAGTAATTAGCTGTATTGTCTCGGCGTACTATGGCTTGAGCTTCCCTCAGCCTGAAGGTGGGATCGTGACAGTAGTCTATCCGATCATGTTCAGCCCAGGCTGAGTGCTTCTCAACAGAGTGGGTTCAGCACCTACACAAATGGCGGCCAGTGTGAACTGGCCGTCGTTCGTTTGTCTCAGTTTTCTTTTGGATGGGTCGGCATGGTCAATTCTGGCGCGTGTCGATCCGCGCGTTGACACATTGAGTGGGCGGCCGAATCGAGCGACGTTTTGCGACGCAAACGCTTCCTCATTGCGACTTTACTTCGTGGCAACGTCGCGCCTATGCTGGTGCGCCTGATCGGAGCCATGTTCAGCACGCGCCTCGCAACTTGCGAAGCATGTTGTTGAATCAGTTCCTTCAGGGAAGTCTCAACCCCCGTCCGACCGTTGGACCCAAGTCTGAATCGCGAAGAGAGGAACCTTGCAATGAATCTGTGGCGACATGGCAGGAAAATGGCATCTGTGATCGGCCTCTGCGTCCTTTTTACGGGCTGCAGTCGTGATCGCATCGAAGCCATTGATCTCTCCAACGAGGGTGACCAAGCAGTCAAGGTCAACGTCGAGGGTGCGATTCAGAAGTACGAGCAAGCAATTCAGCTAGATCCACAGAATCATCACATCCAGTGGAAACTGGCGGTGGCGTACGAGAAGAAGGAGAGCTGGGATAAGATGGCATCGACGCTTGCTAGTGCGGCGCAGATTGCTCCCAACTACGCCAAGTACTGGTTCCGCCGAGGTTACGCCCTCATCAAAGAGGCTGAGTCTGGAAGCCCGGATTCGTATGAGGCGGCGAAGGAACCTCTCAAGAAGTGTATCGAGAAAGACCCGAATATTGCCGAGTGCTATTTCTTTCTCGCGGAGGCACATCTCTGGACCAACGATGAGCAGGAGGCGCTTGCCAGCTATTCGAAGGCTATCGAGCATAATCCAGCAGAAGCGTATTTCTACCCGCCACTAGCTGAGCTCTATATCACCCATCGTCTTCACACTGAGGCCAAGGAGGTGCTGCTCGAGGGTACGAAGCTTGTGCCGCTCACCGAGAAGAGTAAGGCCAACCTTTACAGCATGTTCACCCTGCTGGCGACGGTTGCACAGCTCGATCGTGACACGACAGCTCAGGTGGAGGCTCTAGAAAAGGCGCAGCAGATTGACGGAGATAATCATCCTGAAATCGCCTTCAATCTCGGGAGCAGCTACGCAGTGAAAAATCCGCCCCAGAAGGAGAAAGCGGCCCGGCTCCTCAATTCTTTCACCAAGCGCGCTTGTCGTGGCGCGAACGCTGAGAAATTCAAAGAGCAATGTGAATCAGCCAACGCTATTATTCAGAAGTTGGGGAGCTGAAACTTGAGGCTTAGGCCACAGCC
>CAZSUA010000190.1:0-10781 GCA_964609655.1 uncultured Polyangiaceae bacterium
GACAATATCGTGCTTTTGTCGACGGACATTAAGAACAAGACGAGGCGCAGTATTGCCATCATCAAGGCGCGGGCAAGCAAGCATGATCTCGCCATCCACGAAGTGGAGATCACCGAAAAGGGCCTTCGCGTCTGCCCGCCCCGGACGCCGTAAGATCAGAGCTTACCTGCCTTTCGCGAAAACCTGTTGGTATCCCTCGCGCGCCTTCTCAGGTTCGGTGAAGTAGTCCGAGAAGTCCGTCCCGATCAGCTTCTCACGCGCGACACCCGTGACCTTGATCGAGCCCTCGTTGACGTCCGTGATTTTCTCTTCGGGGCTAATCGTGACCAGCGGGTCCAAGCTCGCTTCGATCAGGCTGCGCGCATACTGCGACGCCTGCTTCTGCACCCTAACGTCGCGAATCGTGCGGGCGATCAGTTTCCAGCGCCGTTACCTCGCGAGTGGTGGAAAGGTCGCCCAGGATGGCGTTGCCACTCGCTTTGCTTTCTTCCGCATCTACACTCCCGAATACCATGCTTGGGCCGCTCCTCAGTGGTTTCCTCGCTCTCAAACGCTCGCCCCGCCAACAGCTCCACGCTCGGTCCAAAAGCACGATTATTTGGCTCATCCAGCGCTCCGGTGCGATCTCGAATGTCGTGCTGACAGCGCGTGCCTTCAGGGATATTGGTTACCCAGTTCCGTACGGCGCGGCTCCCCGTGTGAAGGGCGACATAGAATGCGAATCTCAAGCTGGTTGACTCGATCTTTGTTCACTTCCCTGGCTACGGCCACGTTGCTGGTCATGCCACTCGCGTGCAGTCAGAGCACCAGTGCCACGCAGAACGCCGGTCCAATGGTTGTGCCTACGGGAACGGGCGGTGCGCAAGGAACCGGTGGTGCCAATGCTACGGGCCGCGTTGGTGGAAGCAGTGGTGCAACAGGAAGTGGAGGAGCGCAGAGTACTGGCGGTGCTAACGGTAGCGGTGGCGCCAGCGGGATAGGCGGCGCTGCGGCTGCGGCTGCGGCTGCGGCTGCGGCTGCGGCTGCGGGCGGGGTGACAAGCAGCGGCGGCTCTGTGGCCACAGGTGGAGCTCAGGCGAGCGGCGTGGGCGGCTCATCCGTCAATGACGCAGCCAACCCAGTGAATCCGAATGCAACACCGCAAACGAAAGCGGTTCTCAACTATTTGAGAAACCTGATGGGCAAGGGTGTATTAACCGGACAGCACGACTATGTCGGCACGACTGGCCAGGCATCAAGCATTGCCTCTACAACCGGCACATGGCCGGCTGTTTGGGGTTCGGATTTTGCCTACGGCAGCGGCGTGGATTCTAAGCGTCAATCAATGGTCAAGTCGGCGATTGACATGTGGAATAAGGGAGCGCTCATCACATTCACGTATCATGAGGTGAGACCCATTGATGATGAATCGTGCGGCTGGAGTTGTGTTCAGACAAGTATCACCGATGCCGAGTATCTAGAAATTGTCACGCCCGGCTCCACCCTTAATCTGCGATGGATGGCTCAAATTGACAACATCGCCGGCTATCTGAAACAGCTTCAAGACGCAGGCGTTGTGGTGATATGGCGGCCCTTTCACGAGAAGAACCTGAAAGGATTTTGGTGGTGTCGGCGGCAAGTCGCCAAGCTACATCAGCTCATGTATGAGCGATTCACGAACCATCATGAGCTCAATAATCTAATCTGGAACTGGAATTTTAATGCTGTGAACCAATGGGCAGTGGATCCGACCCCATGGTTTCCAGGTATCGAGTATGTCGACATGATTTCGATCGACGACTATGCGAATTCAGCTCAGATACCGGACCAGGTAAGCTACGACATCGCCAAAGAACTTGCACAAGGGAAGCCGCTGGCGATTGGCGAGCAGGGCATGATGGTGGATCCGAGCTTTGTGAAGAGCAGCCGCCCCGATATCGTCTATTTCCTTACGTGGCCCTTATCGGATCCGCTGGTAAAGAATAATACCTCTACATGGATCAAATCGGTTTATAGCAATAACTACGCGATTACCCGCGACGAAATGCCCCTATCGCTACGGACACCGTGACATCTGCCGCGCGGTTACTTGGCAGGAGTTTTGGCACTCCCGGCGGCTTCCACCTTAACAAATCGCAACGTCATGCGATCGCTCTCGCCGATGCCCATGTATTTATCGCGGTCTTTTTCGCCTTCACGCAGGGTGGGTGGTAGGGACCAAACGCCTTCGGGATAATTCTTGGTGTCTTTGGGATTGGCGTTGATTTCGGACTTGGCCGCTAGCTTGAAGCCGGCTGCTTCAACCTGCTCGATCACAAAGGCTTCCGGCAGGTACCCGTGTTGGCTCGTTTCATCAGCGCTTTTGCCGGCTGCTGCGCGGTGTTGCTCAATGCCCAGAATTCCCCTTGCCTTGAGCGCACGGTGAAACTCGGCGAGCCACGGCGTTAGCAGCTTATTATTCACTAGGCCATGAGCGCCGCGAATCAGGAGCACGGAATCCAGCTTGCCATCTAGCGAGAATTTCGGTGCTGCCATATCGACCACCACCGGCTCTACCTTGCGGTAGACCTCGGGCAGCTCTTCCAAGAAATACTTGGTCCGAAGGCCATATAAAGTGGGGCGCTGATCTTTGGAACCGTTAGGGTCAAACTGCGTGACGAAAAGCTTCCCGTTTTTTGCTAATGTTGGGGCTAAAAGCTCGGTGTACCAACCTTCACCAGGGCCGACCTCGAGCACGTTCTGATTGGGCTTGAGCCCAAAGAATTCGAGCGTTTCTCGGGGGTGTCGCTGCGCATCGCGAGCGGCGTGTCCGGGCTTTCGCTGTGCGCCCGCGAGCGCTGCTTTGAGCGCCGCGCGAGTGCTGGGGTAGGTCTTCTCCGCCAACGGCTTAAGACTCGCGCGAAGCTCAGGCGTTAACCGGTTGAGTTCGGACTTGTGGTCCTCTTCCAGCGTGGCGAAATCCCGCGCAAGCTTTTCCTTTTCGGCAGCGGCCTTTTGTTCCTCAGCAGTTAAGGGAGGCGCCTTGGCGGGTGCGGCCTTGGCGGGTGCAGCCTGCGCGGGTGGCGCCTCCATCATGGGGGCCTCGGGAGTGCTGGGCGGAACCACCTCGGCTCCGGGGGCACAGGACATAATGACCGCTGTCAGCACGGTGGATAGGACGAGAGTGTCACGCATGGATAGGGTCGATAATGTAGGGTGTGCTCCGGCACAAGCAGTTTGCAGGATTCTGACGCTTTGGCAGAATTGTAACTCGGTGCTACCCCTGCCGTAGTGCCCCACATGGTGTTTCTCCCCACCTTCTTTTGGTTGCAATCCGTTCTTCTTGGCCGTGCGATTCGTCGCTGCGCGATTCTCGGCTGCGCGATAGCCTTCCTTGGGTTTGGTGCGTGCGTCTCCCGGCCACAGCCCGAGCCAGCACGTGCCGGGGGCGCAACCGAATCAGTGCCGTCGGCCTCAGCGCCGTTAAGTGGGATCAAGCAAGCGAATGGCCTAGAAGGGAGCGAACCAACGATGGAAATCGCAACGCTAGCCGGTGGTTGCTTCTGGGGCATGGAAGAGATCCTACGAAAAGTCCCGGGAGTGACTGGGGTTGAGGTGGGCTACACCGGTGGCACGCTAGAGAGCCCCAAGTACGAAGATACGCACGACGGCGCGAGCGGGCATGCGGAATCTGTCCGTATCGAGTTCGACCCGAAGAAGTTGACCTACGAAGATCTGCTGGCCAAGTGGTTCTTCCGCATGCACGATCCCACGACGAAAGACCGACAGGGCAATGATCGTGGTTCGCAGTACCGATCGGCTATTTTTTTCACGAGCGAAGCACAGCGGGCGACTGCGGAACGGGTCAAGAATGAGATCAACAAAAGCGGCCGATGGAAGGCTCCAGTCGTCACCGAGATCACAAAAGCGGGGAGATTTTGGAGCGCCGAGGCTCACCATCAAGATTACTTGCAGAAGAAAAAAGACGGCTACACGTGTCACTATTTAAGGGATTGGGGCTGAACGCGCTCGATCGCCTCAGCGGGGCATTTTGACGCGTTCCTGCGCAGACCGAAGTTTGGTTCCCGAAGCACCTCTGTTAGAAACACCCGCGCTGTGGCGGTTTAAGGTCTCCTCCGAACCGCCGCCGCGGCCCCATAACTTTGGCGCGGTGCGTGCATAGCGCCGCGATATGAAAATCCCTGCCTTCTTATTTTTAATCGGTTGTTCCGTTTGCAGCGTCGCTTGCGACAAGGGTGAAGATCAAGCCGAGCTTGCGCGTGAGGTTGCTGAGAAAACGGCTGCTGCACAGCGCGAAATGGATGAGGCCAAGGCCAAGGCAGCTCAGGAGATAGCGGAGGTTGAACGCAAGGCAGGAGAGGCCAAGCGTGAAGCACGCGCCGAGATCCAAAAAGATGTAGCTGCTATTGATCGCAAGGCCATGTCGCTCAAGGAATCTTTGGCTACCGCCGCCGGAAAGGCGAAGGAGAATGCAGCCGCTGCCGCCGCAGAATTCGACAAACGGCGCGGCGTACTGGAAGCCGATCTGCAAAAGCTAAACACAGCGACTGGAGCTGCCTGGGACACCGTGAAAGCGGAAACTAAGCTGCATCTTGATGCAGCGCGCGATGGGCTTGATTCGTTCGATAAGACCCTTGCGGCCAAGAAGTAATAAGCGTTGATAGATCGCCCACACCCCGTGGTGATTGAACGTTGGACTTTTTGGCTGACTGTTTGAACTGTTGCTCATATTCCGGCTCCACGGCGTTCGCTGACAAGACTCACGAAGATCTCCTCCAGCGAGCTTTTGTGCGTATTCAGATCCTTGAACCCTATCCCGAGCGCTCCGAGCTTTTGCAGCAACCCGGAGATGTCGGAGCGTTCGTCTTGTTCATTAAAACTGTATTCCAGCTGCATGCCCGCGTCCTTAATAACTAGCGGCCAGTCCTGCAAATCCGGCGGGATCACGGCCATCGGTTGCTGAAGGGTGAGCGTTAATTGACGCTTGCCAAGTTTCCGCATCAAAGTTTTCTTTTCTTCGGCCAAGATCAGTTCACCCTTCGTGATCACACCCACGCGGTCTGCCATTTCTTCGGCTTCTTCGATGTAGTGCGTGGTTAAAACGATCGTTACGCCGTTTTCTCGCAAGCCGCGAACCAGGTTCCACATATCGCGCCGGAGTTCAACGTCCACACCCGCGGTAGGCTCGTCGAGAAAAAGAATCTGAGGCTCATGCGAGAGCGCTTTCGCAATCATCACTCGTCGCTTCATGCCACCCGAAAGGGTCATGATGGTTTGTTTGCGCTTTTCCCAGAGCGAGAGATCGCGGAGTACCTTTTCTACAAACGCAGGATTCGAGGCGCGCCCAAACAGGCCTCGGCTAAACGTAACGGTGTCCCATACCGTCTCGAAAGCATCGGTGCTGAGCTCTTGCGGTACCAGTCCAATTTTGGACCGTGCCGCGCGAAAATCGCTCACGATGTTGTGGCCGTCGGCCAGCACGGTGCCCGTGGTTGGCGTCACGATGCCGCACACGATATTGATGAGGGTCGTCTTGCCCGCGCCGTTGGGCCCCAGTAAGGCAAAGATTTCACCTTTTTCGATATTTAGGTCCACGCTTTCAGGGCTTGAAGCCCAGACGCATAGATTTTGGAGAGCTTGGAAATAGAAATGATGGCGCTCATGAGGCGCGAACATAGCGCTTCTGAGAATGTAGTGGTGACTCGACCAATTAAACACGCACTAGCCGAGTCGATTCACGCCGCTTATGTTTCGCGGATGAGCGAAAACAAGACGTATCTCGGTGGTTGCCAGTGTGGACGGGTTCGGTATGAGGCGGAGGTTGAGCTGCTCACCTTCGTGCCTGCTACGCAGTTCAAGCTGCAATCGGGTCAGGATGTTCTCACCGATTACCAATTCAACAAGAAACACATCCACCACCTCTTCTGCAACGTGTGCGGAATCAAGTCTTTTGCTCGCGGCATCGGCGCCGACGGCGGTGAGATGATTGCCATCAACTCGCGCTGCCTAGACGGCGTGGATCCGAGCGAGCTGAAGATCAATGACTATGATGGCAAAAGCGCGTGATGGCGTTTTAACGGCCAACGTTGCACTTCCCTGAATACCAGCTTAACCCATCAGCCTGATGGGGTAACCGCCGCGTCCACGTGAGAGGCGAGCGCCAAAACGATACTCGACCAACCTTTGAAGTGTGCCATGTCAGCGAGCGCTGCGGCCTGCGTGCTCTCCCTTTCGGTCCCCAAATTTCCGGCGATTTGGCGTACTGCTGGCCACGTCAGCAATTTGACGGTAATTTTGATGGTGATGTATACACGGGTACTGGAGCTGCCCTCACGCTCATTCTTTTTGTTCGGGCCGCGGGGCACGGGCAAAACCACTTGGCTTCGCACGAAGCTGGCTGATGCAAAATGGTTTGACCTCGTGCGTGACCGGGAAGTGTTTCGTCTACAGCGCGATCCCGATCTATTCCGTCATGAAGTAGAAGCGCTAAAGCCTGGATCGTGGGTCGTGCTCGACGAGATCCAGAGAGCACCTGGCTTGCTCGGAGATGTTCAGGATCTCGTAGCTCGCAGGGGCAACGCGTATCGCTTTGCGCTCACCGGGTCGAGTGCCCGTAAGCTCAGGCGCGGAGACGTGAATCTGCTTCCGGGTCGCCTGGTGAATCGCCACTTCTTCCCTCTAACGTTCCCAGAGCTAGGCGACGACTTCGACCTCGAAGCCGCACTTGCCTACGGGACGCTCCCATCAGTCATCGGAGAGGAGGATGCGGAAGGTCGAATCGAAATGCTAACCGCCTACGTGGAAAATTACCTAGCCCAAGAGATCCGGGCTGAGGCGCTAGTAAAACGCCTTGATTCGTTCTCTCGGTTCTTAGATGTCGCGGCTCTGGCCAACGGACAGGTCACCAACACATCGAGCCTGGCTCGGGATGCCGCCGTAGCGCGACCCACCGTGCAGGGATACTTTGAAATCTTGGTCGACACCTTGATCGCTTCTCCCTTGCCCGCCTGGCGACCCCGAGCCAAGGTGAAAGAGATTCAGCATCCAAAGTTCTATTTCTTTGATCCTGGCGTGGTGCGCGCGCTTTCAGGTCGCTTGCATGATCCTGTTGCCGACTCGGAACGTGGGCACCTGCTCGAAACGTATGTGCTGCACGAGTTGCGCGCCTTCCTCTCTTATCATTCAAGTGAAGGGAAGCTCTGCTATTGGCGCACGCCATCTGGGAGTGAGATCGATTTCGTGTGGGAGCGCGGAACTCGAAGCGTCGGCATCGAACTCAAGGCTTCTTCACATTGGCGCCGAGAGTTTGCACTTCCGCTAAGAGAACGTCTTGCCGATGGCAGCTTAAAGAAAGGGTTTGGCGTCTACCTGGGACCAAGCCCCCTCAAGGCGGACTCGCTGCATGTGCTACCCCTACAAGAGTTCCTGCAGAGGCTCTGGCGCGGCGAAATTCTCGGCTAATTGCAGGCTGCCACAGACCTGAAGGTTTGGCTTACCTACCTCGGCCGAATGGAGAGCTGAGCGCGGGCCTGCACTGGCGCAGCGTTTGCATTACTTCGGGCTAACGACTGGAGAACCTTCCGATGAGCCACAGAGGAGGCGCGCTTTGCCGCAACCATCACGCCACAGAGTGACCAAACGGTCACGTGCGCCGTCGGCGAATATCCATTCTTTTACGGCGCGAAAGCGGGTCCAACCGCCTAACTGGAGATGAAGGGCGGCCAATAAGAACGAGGGCAAAAATGGAAACCATGAAGAGCATTGCGCTGAATACTCCGATTGTTCGCAGCATCATCAAGCTTCGCTACGACAGGAGGTTCGAGAACAACCAAGGCGAGCAACTCTACCGCGGCGTCTTTTCATCCTACGATGAAGCCGCGGTCTCTTCCCCAGTCCCCAAGGTTGGCTATGACCATCCCGAGCCTGCGGCCATGTACAAAGCGTTTATGACGGAACTGCAGAGCTACGACTACCCGGTGTTGTTTTGGCTCAACAAAGTCCTGGAAGGCGACCCGGAAAATCGACGTGGCCTGTTCGACTACGGCGGGCACATCGGTATCAAGTACTACGCCTACCACCGCTTCCTTCGAAATGTCCTTGAGTGGACGGTCTGCGACGTGCCGGCGGTAATACTTCGTGGCGCAGGGATGGCCGTGGATCTCGACCCGGACCACTTGCTCAGGTTCACATTGAGCTTCGATGAGGTAGCTGGAAAGCGAACTCTGCTGTGCCTCGGCTCTTTGCAGTACATTGAAGAGTCGCTTGCAGACAAGCTCTCACGCGTCGCCCTAGGCGCTAGGCCGAGGCATGTCCTCATCAACACCACCGCGTTCGTACATGAAGGCGAACGATCCTTCTGGACGCTAAATAGCATTGGCACTTCATTCTGCCCTTACAAGGTTCAATCCGAGC
This sequence comes from uncultured Polyangiaceae bacterium, assembly GCA_964609655.1. Lineage (GTDB taxonomy): Bacteria > Myxococcota_A > Polyangia > Polyangiales > Polyangiaceae > JBBRRP01. Next base: position 8,392 of record CAZSUA010000190.1, read on the forward strand.
AGGCGTTCGTGGCTGATATGGAGAAGGTCGGCTACGCGAGGCTCGACACCTGGGTGAATCCTGGCAGGTCTTGTCACGTACCGTTTCAGAGCTCACACCGGGATTTCAAGTACCTGGGCATGTGCTTCGGTATGTCCTGATGATCCCGGAAACTCGAACCGGAAACTGTTGCCGCCGTCGCTGCTGGGCGCGACCGTGATGGTACCGCCGTGGGCTTCGACGGCCAGGCGACAGAAGGTGAGCCCAAGCCCGCGCCCGCCCCATTCGCGCGATTTTCCTGCCACGCCTAGGCGTTGGAATAAGTCGAAGAGCTTGGTCCGGCTGGCTTCGGGGATAGGCTGGCCATGGTCGCGGACCTCGCCCTGCACTCGGCCTTGGTCAGTGACGCGAAGCGAGAGCGAGATCGGCTTTCCGGCGGGGCCGTGGTCGATGGCGTTGATCACCAGGTTCTCGACTAGCCGTTCGAGGAGATCAGGGTCCGCGTTGACGGTCACTGGCGCCTCAGGCAGCTCAAGCAGGATCGGCTGGTCGCGCGCTTTGCCTAGGCGGGCGAGGCGACGCACTACGCCTTGCGCGAACGGCTGCAGCTCCAAATCGCGGCGACGCGCGCCCATCTTGCCGACATGATGCAGGCAGATGTCGAGCACGTCTTTGAGCATGACGCGCATGCGCTCGGCTTCCGCGAACAAATCTTCCAACGCCTCGATCGACTCAGGATCGTCGGTCTTCACGAACGATGCGAGCAGCGTGAGTGAGGTGAGCGGACTTCGCAGATCGTGCACGAGCATCGCCGCGATCACCTCTTTGGGCAACTCGTTTTGGCGGTAACCTTCGAGCGCGTCGCGCAGCATCCACAGCTGGCGGCGGATCTCGAGCTCCATTTCCACTTGCCGAGCGAGCATCTCGAGCGTCTTGATCTCCCCGGGACTGAAGGTTCTCGGCTGCCGATCAATCACGCAGAGCGAGCCGAGACCGTAACCCTGTGGCGTACGCAGCGGCACGCCGCAATAGAAGCGAATGTACGGGTCACCCGTAACGAGCGGGTTGTTCGCGAAGCGCGGATCCAACTGCGCGTCGGGCACCAAGAGCGGCGTTTGAGACTGAATCGCGTGCGAGCAGAAGGAGTACTCACGAGGTGTCTGATCGACCGTCAGCCCGACACGCGCCTTGAACCATTGCCGCTCTGCATCCACCAAACTCACCAGAGCGATCGGCGCCTGCAACACTTGCGCGGCGATTCGCGTGATGTTGTCGAAGGTCTCCTCGGCGGGAGTATCCAGGATCTGATAGTCGCGCAGCGCCTTGACTCGGTCAGCGTCCCTTTCATTCATGAGGGGACAAAGCCTACACCACGAGTCTAGCTAAATTCGAGCGCTGCGCCGGAAACCCCTCGATTCGGCTCCGATTGGCGTCTGTCGTGCTAAAAGCGGTGGCATCGTTTTGCAAGTAATTGAATTTATCGGAGGTGAGAAATTCCAGGACCAAACGGCACTTCTGGGCAACTTCGCTAGGTCAATGAGGTCGGGAAAGAAGGTGCGCCGAGTTGGCAGGGCGGTGCTCATCGATGAGCAAGCGGGCGAGGTTCGCACCTACCTAAAAGCAACGAAGCTGCCGGAGGGTCTGAATGTGACAGTAGTTTGCGCGAATCGCGACAAGGGAGTTGTGTCTCGGGCCCGGTGCGAATCTCTGATTCGGTCGCTGGAATATCATGGACTACCAGGGGGCCCGTTTGCGTACTCGAAAGAGAACCTCGACCTGGCTGGGCAGATGTTGCAAGTTCCCGACGGCTGCGAGGTGATGCCGGGCAACCGAATCTTTTGTCCCAAAGGAGGCCTTCTCTGGTTTATGGAGGTCCCCCGTACAAGCGTAACGCCGGATGTCCTTAAGGAACTTTTTGAGAAAAACCCGCGAAGCGACAGTGTCGAACTCAAGCGCGGACCGTGTACTGTGATGGGAGCGAAGACAGTGTGTCTTTTTTTGACGCAATTCGATGAGAAAGGGAGAAGGCAAAAGGTCATGGGGGTGGGTACAAGCAAGGGTGGCCAGGGTCAGGTTGTGCTGTCGTGTCTGACATGGGAGCCCGGGCCCATAACGCCACCGCCCTGCGACCAGGTGTTGACGGTTCCGTAGCGACTCGCGTCAGCCATGGGTGCTTCCTTTGCTGGAAGTGAGCAACCTCAGTGCGGAGATCTATTTGCGCGTGCATAACGTGGGCTCTTGGCCCCAATTGAGTCGGGGTCGCCGTTCCTTGAGCTCGGTGACGTGGTGAGCTGGGGTCAGAGGGGTGTGAAAACCCCAATTACCATGAAGCCCCGCGGAAAACTCATTCGGAAGGAAGTTTCATTTATACAGTATTAGGTTACTATAAACGTCTTATGCGCTTTCCGCAG
>CAZSUA010000191.1:0-10772 GCA_964609655.1 uncultured Polyangiaceae bacterium
GGTTATCGCGGCGCGTTCACGCTCGGGCTGGTTTGTGGGCTCATCGCGGCGCCTTGCACAGGCCCGGTGTTAACTGGGATTTTGACGTGGATCGCGCAAACCAAGAGCGCAACGCTCGGTGCAGGCGCGATGACGGCTTTTTCTTTGGGCCTGGGAGCGCCTTTCTTTGTGGTGGGGACCTTCGCAGTTCAGCTGCCTAAGAGTGGGCCGTGGATGGTGTACGTGAAGTCCGTACTGGGCATCGTGCTGATCGTGGTGGCGTTGTATTTCTTGAGCACCGCTTTCCCAGTGTTGGGCGCGCTGGCGCAGCCTTCGCAGACGTTCCTGCTGGGAGCGCTGGCAGCCACGGGTGTCGGAATCGCGCTCGGTGCGATACACCGGGATTTCGCCGACCCAGATTGGGCGTCGAAGCTGCTGAAGGGCAGCGGCGTAGTTCTCGCCAGCCTGGGCCTCTTCTTCGCGATCCTGGGTGCCACCAAGACGAGCAACACGCTCGCCTGGCAAACCACCACGCTCGAAGCGACGCGAGCGCGCGCACTCGCCGAGAACCGTCCGCTGCTCGTCGATTTCACAGCTGCCTGGTGTGGCGCCTGCAAAGAGCTCGAAAAGCACACGTTTTCCAACCCCCAAGTTGTCCAAGAAGCCGCACGCTTCTTAGCAGTGCGTGTGGACGCAACCCACGATGACGATCCGAAAGTGGAGCAAACACTCAGCTCGCTGCAGGTTGTCGGTCTTCCCACAGTCATTCTTTTTGATTCGAAGGGCCATGAAGCGCTCCGCTACCGCGACTTCGTGACAGCCGAAGAATTCTTAGCCGCACTCATGCGCGTGCGCTAATCCTGCGGGCGCGCCAAGGCGACGCAGCCCTTAACAGGATAGCCCGCCTGGTTAAGCACCTCGACGCAACCGAGCAGCGTCGCACCCGTCGTGACCACGTCATCCACAAGAATGACGGGATCTCGTCGCCGCTCGCGCCGCTGACGAACCGAAAAGCACCCTTCAACATTCGTTCGTCGTTCAGCCGCAGCAAGCCCTGCTTGTTGTCCGGTCTGACGGACGCGTTGAAGCAGTCGATATTCGACCGGGATCGAGTTGGCTCGCCCGAGCGCACCCGCCAACAGCGCCGCCTGATTGTAGCCTCTCTCAGCTAACCGCTCGGGATGCATCGGCACCGGAACCAATACCGCTCCTCTGCCAAACTCATCAGCCAAGGGCTGAAGTAGGCTCGCGAGCGGTTTTACAAGCTCAGTGCGCTCATGATACTTGAACGCCTGGATCGACCGCGCCAGAGCCCCACCGTACACCCCGGCGGACAACACGCGAACTCCACCCACTCGACGTTCGCTAACAGACAGCGAGTTGAGAGCGCACTCCGTGCACAGCGCTCCCCTGAGCGTTTTTCCACAGCCCACACACTCAGACGGTGCAACGAGGTGAAGCAGCGCACGGCCTACGCCGAGCAGAAGAGAACGAGCGCCGCGGGACATGGCGCACGCTCGGCACGCTCTCTCGGACGGTTGTGCGGTTTGTTTGAGGCATCTTGCAGAGACAGGCTAGAGCCCCAAAAGTTGGCTCATCGACGCTTCATCAGCCGGCGTGAACGGGTACTTTTCAAAATCAGTACTCTTGACCCAGCGGTAGGCGTTCACGTTGAGTTCTTGGGGGGTGCCTTCACCTAGCTCGCATTCGTAGAGGTACAGCTCCACCGTGTAACGCTCGTACGCATGGGTCACAAAGCTCATGAGCCGCCCAGGCTCGACCCCGATACCCAGGCGAAAGCGGAGCTCCCGCTTGAGCGCTTCCTGATCACTTTCGCCGGGCTCCACCCGCCCTCCCGGAAACTCCCAAAGCAAGGGCAGGACCGCAGAAGGCCGACGTTGCGTGATCAGGTAGCAAAGCTCACGCTCCACTACCGCAGCCGCGACTCGAATGGCGGGTTGGCTAACGGGGACGCTCATCGGAGGACCCGTCTCCAAATCTTCAGGCGTCAATCCGAAATAGCTGTTGCCCCATGAGGAGCACATCGCCCACGCTCACTTGCTGCTCACGCTGCAAGCGCACAAACGTGCCGTTAGAGCTGCCCACGTCCGTGAGATACACGCGCCCATCTTCGGCAGGCCCGACACGACAGTGGAGGCCTGAAACGTAGCCATCCTCAGAGAAAAGAATATCGCCACGCTCACGCCCGCAGTGCACACCGCGTTCGGGGATGGGGAAAGCATTGCCCGTGGTGTCGCGACCGATGACCAGCGCCAGACGCCCAATATAACCGACTGAAGGGCTCCCGAAGCGAGTCACATTATCGGGCGTGGGCGCCTGTGCCTGAAGCGGCTCATACCGCACAATTTCTTGGCCGATTCGAAAGACGTCGTTGAAATCAAGCGGCCAAGGCTCGTTTGGACGCAACTTCAGATACACGCCATTCAGCGAGCCTTCGTCCTTGATGAAAAGCTGACCGGCGCGCTGCGAAAGGGTCGAGTGCCGCGGCGAAAGATAGCTATCGCCCGCGAAGATGCTGCCCGTGTCGCGGCCTAAGGTCACCGAAGGTGCATCTGGCAAGGAATAACGACCTGCCTCGCTCCCATCGGCGCGCAGAGCGACGAGCGTGAGCCCGGTGTGCTGGACGGCTGAGGCAACGGGGGCTGCCGCGGGTATCGATTGCGCCGCCGCGAGTGCCGCTAAATTGTAGCCGCAGGAAGCACAGAAACGATTTCCCGTCGGGTTGGTGTGAGCGCACTGAGGGCAATCGATGGTCGCGGCGCCAGCGGGTGGGGATGAAGCATAGCCGCCCGGGCGTGGAACTGCAGCGGCGGACGTTGGCCTAGGGGGCTGGGCGATGGGAGCTGCCGGCGCTGCAACGGGGGCAGCGACAGGCGCCGCAACTGGCGCTTGAGCCACCGGGGGCCGAGCTTCGACTTGTGCTTGCCCATGCGCAGGCGTGTTGGCTACAAATGGCTTGGGCGCGTTGTCGCGTGGGAGCTCGGCTCCACATCCCAGGCAAAACTTGTAGTGATCCTGGTTCTCCTTGCTGCACTTGGAACACGTGATCACTGATGACCTCCTCGACGCGCCCTCAATGGAGCGCACAAAACCACTGGAATCATGAACGTAAACGGGGCTGTGGCCGCTGACAATCCCTGCTGGCATGGTCGCGGACCCAGGAGCGGCATCCTACAGGGCTCCCCGGCGAACAGGTAGTGGGCAGTTCTATCCAGACAAAACTTGGAGCGCTTCGCGAAGTAGCTCGGCGAGCTCAACTTTGCCCACGCGATCCCCGAGCGCCTTGACCGCCCGTTCAGCCTCTGCAGGCCGATAGCCCATGTTAACCAACGCCTTCAGCAACAAATGGGCCTCAGCGGACGGGCTAGCTACCGATCCGCCGGGCCGGGCGACCTCCTGGCCGATTCCGATCAGCTTTTCCTGGAGCTCTAGTACCATGCGCTCGGCCGTCTTTTTGCCGATCCCTGGAACTTTCGACAGGCCCGAAACATCGGAAGCCTGCACTGCGCGAGCTAGCTCCGGCGGGGGAAGCGCGCTGAGCACCCCAAGCGCTGTCTTCGGGCCGACGTTCGGCACGCTGAGCAGCATTCTAAACACCACCCGTTCGAGCGGAGAAGCAAACCCAAACAACTGAAATGTGTCTTCACGCACGTGGGTGTGGATATACAGCCGAATCCCCGCAGCGACGTGCTCAGCCTTCCCGGCTGTGCCGACCGGCGCGTGCACTTCGTACCCGACACCCCCAACATCAATCAGGAGGGGCCCGGAGGGTTCATCTGCCACCAGCTTGCCGCTAAGAAGTCCGATCATGCTTCGTTACCCAGAATCTGCCCCGGAGCTTTGCGTTTCAACGGCGGGGCACACCGTGCTAGCTAATCGCGCATGCGCCCCCACGCGTCCAGCCGTGTCCTGTGCCTTCTCGGAGTCACCAGCTTATTTAGCTCATTACTTCCTGCCTGTGGTGGGTCATCGAGCGAGACACCCCCGCCACGCCGACCGGATTTCACGGCGCTTAAGGCCCGGCCCGAGGACATGCCTCCTCCGGCTGCATCCGACACCAAACCGACTAGCTCAGCGCTGACCCGAGACTATCCTGACAACTCCGACGCAAAGAGCCCAGGCACCTGGGGCACGGAGCCCGCGGCGCCGGAGGATGTCAAAATCGAGTTGAAAGAGTAGCGCCAGCAAATCCAGGAAACACGACCGGCACGAAGGACGTTCCTGCAACGTTGGCATCGGCCGGTGGAGCAAGAAAATACCAAGCGGCGCCCCCCGCGGCGATCACTAAGCCGGCTACCGCTGTGACTCCACCCACGGTCTGGCGGCTGCGCGCGGCATTTCCATCAGAGGCATTCTGCGCGGAGCATTCCCTTCGAGTAGGACACTTTCCTTCAACATCTTTGACGTCGGCCCCCGCACGACTCCAAACGGCGACACCCACCAGCGCGACGGCACCACCTGCGCCGGCAACGATCAAGGGCCAGATTGGGCGTTTTGGGCCTGTATCTGCAACGGGCGCAGCTGACGTGGTGCTAGAGGCCTGGGAGGGCGCGGGTGCAGGCGTTGGCGGCGGGGCTTGCGGCTGCGGTTGTGCTGCGCGCTGGCTCTCTTCCAGCTGACGCTTGAGCACTTCAATGCGGCGCGTGATCTGATCGGCATCGGCGGCGTCGGAACGTCGCACCAAATAGGTTTGCAACGCGGCGATCGCCTGAGCTTTATTGCCGCTCAATTCGTAGGCCGTTGCAAGGTTCAGCAGCAGAGGATGCGCCGTGCAATCGCGCCGATAGGCGTCTTCCCAGTACAAGATCGAGCGTGAGTAATCGGCTTCTTTGAATGCAGCCTGCCCGGCCTGAAACGCCCCCTTAGCAGCTTGCACATCCCCATCCGTTGGCGCGCGCGTGCACTCAGGATACGGCTTCATGTCGGCCTGCTGGGCAGAGGCTGGGCTCGCCACAAGCGCAAGGCTCAGGCACGACAAAACAAGCAACAGCGCACGAATGAATCCGACCATTTGAAGTTTCAGCGTATCCAAGAGGCAGCCTCAGCATAAGGGGGAGCTGGGCTTAATCAGCAGATTCGGCCACCGGTCCGGAGCAAAAACGGCTGATCGAAAGCCGCGCAGAGGATTGCTAGCTTTCCGCTGTGAACTGCCGCAGAAACCTGAGCCATGCTGAGTGAACCGAAGCAGATCCTGGTGGTCGACGACGAGCCCAACCTGCGCCGGGTCTTGAGTGCTCAGCTCAGCCGCGACGGCTACGAGGTCCACACCGCCGACGACGGAGAGCAAGCCGAGGAGATGCTGCTCGAGCACCACATTGACCTGGTGATCACCGATCTGCGGATGCCGAAGATGGACGGAATGCAGCTGCTTCGGCGTGCGCTCGAGATCGACAACAATCTACCAGTCATCCTGCTCACCGCGCACGGCACCGTCGACAATGCCGTCGAGGCGCTCAAGACCGGAGCTTTTGATTATCTGACGAAACCCTTTGATCAGGAGGAAGTTCGCAGCATCGTGCGCAAGGCACTGCGCACGCGGGACCTCTCGGCACAGGAAGCCTCGGTCAGTCTGCCTTCAGCACCCTCAGATGCGCCCTACGGCATCATCGGCAAGAGCGAAGCTATATCAGAACTCTATGCCATCCTGCGCCGAGCTGCGGACTCCCCTAGCACCGTCTTGGTTACGGGTGAAAGCGGGACAGGCAAAGAGCTAGTGGCGCGTGCCCTGCATGAGCACTCGTCGCGCGCCGCGCAGCCTTTTATTAAAGTCAATTGCGCTGCCATCCCGAAAGACTTGATGGAAAGTGAATTCTTTGGCCATGAGCGTGGCGCCTTCACGGGTGCTGTGGCGTCGAAGCCGGGGCGCTTCGAATTGGCGGACAAAGGGACGCTTTTTCTGGACGAAATCGGGGCGATACCGGTCGATCTGCAGGTGAAACTGCTGCGCGCGCTACAAGAAAGCGAGTTTGAAAGAGTGGGCGGCATCAAGACGATTCGGGTAGATGTGCGGGTGATTGCTGCCACCAAAAGCGATCTCAAAAAGGAGATCGCCCACGGCGCGTTCCGTGAGGATCTTTTCTATCGATTGAATGTGGTTCCGATACGTTTACCGCCGCTCCGTGAACGCATCGAAGACATCCCACTTCTGATTCAACACTTCCTTCTGAAATTCAACACACGCCTCAACAAGCAGATTCTCGCCGCTTCAGCTGAAGTCGAGACGTTGCTCAAAGGCTATCATTGGCCGGGCAATATTCGTGAGCTTGAAAATATTGTCGAACGCGCGGTGTTATTTTGCGATGGCAACAGGCTTGAAGTCTCAGACTTGCCGAGCGAAGTGCGCGCCAGCGTCACCTCCATTGAGCACGAGCCGCCTCCCGATCCGGCAATCTCCGGGGACGGCTTAAAGGAGCAAGTCAAAGCCGCCACGGCGCGCCTCGAACGCGAGCTCATCCTGCAAGCTCTGAAGCAAACCCATGCTAACGTCACACATGCCGCGCGGCTGCTCAAGATTTCGCGCAAGGGCCTGCAGCTCAAGATGAAAGAGCTTGGGCTTCGCGAACGCGAGGAACGGGTTGAAACGTGAAATCAACGCGGGCATTTGCGCTTGGCGCGGTGGTCGCGATGGTGTCGCATTGGGGTTGCGGAAAAGCAGGACGCTCACCCTCCAAGGAAAGCCCGGAAGGCAGCATGGGCGCCCTGGGCCTGGCGATCGCGCCGCCGAAGGCGGCTCCCGTACCGCGTAAAGGCATGATTTGGATCGAACCGGGAGCACTCGTCGCCGGGACCCCGCCCGAACGCCTGCCCAGGCTCGTGGATGAAGAGCTGCCAGGAGAGCAGTTGATTCTCAAGGCCTTTTACATCGACGCCCTGCCCTACCCCAATGAAGACGGCGCCATCCCCCTCACGAATGTGAGCTTCAGCCAAGCCGGCGGCCTGTGCGGAGCGGAAGGCAAACGCCTCTGCACGGAGCTCGAATGGGAGCGAGCCTGTAAGGGCCCGAATAACTACGTGTATGAATACGGCGACCAATATCGCGCTGATCGATGTGGCACTGGCCTCGTGCCTGGGATGCGTCCGAGCGGATTACTTGTAGGCTGCAAGAGTGATTTCGGGGTGAGAGATCTTCACGGGGGCGCCTGGGAATGGACTTCCAGTCTCTGGAATCGGGGTGATCGAACCGCGCTCATCACCACGCGGGGCGGCAATGCCGTCGATGGCGAGCTAGTGGGGCGCTGCGCCAATTCAACGGCCCGCTCCCCCGAAACGGTCGCTGGCAACGTGGGCTTTCGCTGCTGTGCCGGCGACAAAAATGCGATCGAGGTTTCGCTCGAAGTGAAACGGGCGCCACGCCTGTCTGCGGAACGCAAGCTCGACCGCGTGCTCCTTCGGCGTTTTCTCAAAGCGGTGTCCGAAAAGGAGCGTTCTGCCTTCCAAGAAATCGCACAATTCGAGCCTGTTAACCTGTGGCGCTGGCATCCGGCGGGAAACGATGAATTGACGTTATTTGGTGGCTGCACGACCAGCAAGCAGCCGAAATGCGGGATATTGATCGGGCGCGAGGCGCGCTCAGAATTCTTAGGCTGGGCGGGTTCGGGGTATCGTCTTGCCACGCTACACACCGCCAAGAGTGCCACGGATATCTGGTTGCTCGGGGGCGACGAAAAAGGCCCGCTCAGCCGCCGTATTTCGTACCATGCGGGGGCAGTTTCCATCTTTGACCGAGAGCTGCCCGGGCGCGCCACGAAGCAGCAACGCTAAGGTCAATGCGCGATGCAACGGGCTTTCAACTTAGCAACCTGACGACCTTCCATGGCGGTCGTCAGCTTGAGAGCCCCGCTCAATCGCTCAAGGGCGGCGCTGTCCCCGCGCGGCAGCGCACGCGCGAACTCCTTGCTCAATGAAGCGGCCTGAGAAAAACTTTGCGCATAAACCTTGGCATCGTCCGCGGTGCGCTTGTCCGCAAAAGAGGTAGCCATGAGTACCTTGGCCAAGGATTCGTAGCGAGCTGAGAGCTTGTCGTAGACTGCCGGGTCCGTGCTCTTCGGCTGCTCTTTTCGCACGCCGGCGATTTCGGCAACCGCTGGGTTGACAACTTGAGCTAAGCGATTGCAGTCACTCACCAGCTGAAAACGCTCGCAGCCGAGTAGCAGCGCGCTCAAGCCAAGAAATACGCCGCACCCAAGCCTGGTCCACATGCAAGGTTCGTAGCTCGCCCCGCTCGCCGCTCCAACTGAAAAGCTTGAAGCGTACCTCCAAGCACTCCATCATCCCCAACCGTGAGGAACCTTCAGAGCCCGCTGGCTGCGCTTTTGCTAGGCCTTGCTGGGATAGCGGCCAGTGCCTGCGATGAATCTGCTCCGGAGCTTCCGGACCCCCCGGGCGCTGTAGCCCCACCACCCGCGCGTCCGCCGCCCAGATCGCAGTTGGTGCAAGAGAATGCAGGCGGTGCGCCCTCCAAGCTGGAGGAGGGGGAGGCTCTCCTGTCCGCTTGGAGGGTGGCGCATCTGGAGCTTGCAGCGCGCGCGGCTCCGGGCGGAAAGCTGGCATTTGGACGAGGTAGGATTGCCCGCTTAACGGCGACGGAGCTTCAGGTTTTCGACACGAAGACTTTCCACTTGCAACTGCGCACACCGGCCTCTGGTTACTCACAGGTTATCTCTGCCGCCGATGGTGGACTGCTTGCCATGGATGGCCAACATCTCATCAGACTCGAACCGCGCGCTGTCAGCTTCCAGCGTTACGCTCGCCCGACATTCTTCCCTGATTCTCAACTCATACCGGATCCGTTGGATTACGAGGCGTTGTACGTGTTCCACCGCTCCTCCCCCACCCTCTACAAATACACCCTGGAAAAGGCCGATCCGCTCCACCTGCCCATCCTGCAGACGATCCCGCTCGGCAGCTCCAACGGCAACCCCAGCACCGATCCGAGTACTGCCTCGACCCACAGCTCGGCATTCTCAACTCTCAGGGATGGGGCTTTCGTTGTCGGCACTGAGAATCGCATCGTGCTCGGTACGGCGGGCGGCAGCTCGCGTGCCTATTCCCTCCGAAGCCGCGAGCACCGGATCCTGCGCCTGGTGGCCGGCACTGCGATTCGGCAAGCCTGGGTGCTTTGGGACGATGCGGAGCTTCAGCTGGTGCAACTTGGCCAAACGCGCACAACCGTGCTTGAAGCCGTCCGCACCGAGGGCGCACCGCTCGATATTGAAGCCGACAAAAAACAGCTTCTCACCCTCGAACTGACAGCCCCCGGAACCTCGCCGCGGCGCTTCGATGTGGTGAGCCGGGAGCTTTCTGGGAAAGTTCGCTTCCGTGTCGACGCGGGTCTTTTGCTCGACGGAACGGGTCCAGATTGGGTGGGTCGGGCGCTCCGCGATAAGCAGCTGGCGCTTTCACGTTTCGAACCGCTCTTTGCCTTAGGCGGTGAAAACGCGCTTCGAGTATTTTCCACCAAGACAGGCGCGCTCGTTTTTGATGCAACATCGTTAAGTCCCTAAGAAAGCAGAAGCGCCGCTCCTGTAAGTTCCCCCAAATTCTTCATTCACTGCGAAGAAGTTGGCCGTATTCGCTCATTCAGGGCAGATCGACGTCCATGTCGCTGGGGCGTATCGAACCCGAACTTGCCACCCTGCGAAGGCTGGCTCAGCAATTGGCCAAGCAACGTGTTGAGCCGGTGACGAGCGTGCATTGGCTCGCCGCCATCAGCCTGCACCCCGGAGTGGGCCGCGACTTACTCGCTGAGCGTCGAATTGACTCCGCCCGAATACTTGCAGCGATCTCGGGTCGCGATGAAGACACGCATCTCATCCGCAGCGCCACAGAGAGTGCCAGGCACACGGCCATCAGCATGGACGCGTCCCACACCGGCGGGCTTCATCTCCTGATCAGTTTCTTGGGTGAAACGAGTTCCTGCGCGCGCCGGACGCTCACCGCGCTCAAAGTCGATCCCCTCAAGCTGCGCACCAGCGCCCTCCAACTCGGCATGGGCTTACGCCAACGCCCCACGTCGCGCGCAGTTGAGCCCACGTCACGCGCCGCTGAGTCCGCCCCACTCCTTCGGCAGCATTCAAAGGCTGAGGAGCCCAAGCGCACTGAAGCACCGACGCGAACAGCCCCCGTGCGACCCGCCAGTTCCAGGTCAACGGCGATCGCCGTGCCCATCGTGCCGAAGCCGCTTGCGTCGCGCCAACGTTCGAAAGTTCCCGCAGAGGTTGTATCCCTGGTGCCCACCCGCAGCAGGCTAGCGAAAGTGCAAAAGGCTCAGATCCCAGCGGAAACGCAGGCGTCTCAGGCAGGTGCGATAGACCAGAAACAGGCCCCATTGCTTTCCGCCGTCGTTCCGCTCGATCTTGAACGATTCACCCTCAAGAAATCAGAATTCCCCGCCCTCAATAACTACGGGAAGAATCTCACCCTGCTGGCAGCGCAAGGCCAGCTTGAAGAATTCGTGGGCCGCGAGGCAGAGATCGACCAGCTGCTCGATATTCTGGCGAAACGCAATGTTTGTAGCCCGTGCTTGGTCGGCAGCGCAGGTATCGGAAAGTCTGCTCTGGTCCGCGGCTTGGCCCATAGAACCGCGCAGAGTTCCGCTTCCCATCCCCACGATGCACGGCTGATTGTGGAGGTGTCACTCGCAGAGCTGCTCCAAGGCTGCCAACAACGCGGCGTGCTAGCCGGGCGCTTGGCGACGCTCCGCAAAGAAGTCGAAAAATCTGGGCGGCGCGTCGTGCTCTTCTTCGACGAGCTTCCGCGGCTTTTTTCTGGCG
>CAZSUA010000192.1:0-10726 GCA_964609655.1 uncultured Polyangiaceae bacterium
TGGAGTGGAGGCAGTAGCCAGCGGTGGAGTGGAGGCAGTAGCCAGCGGTGGAGTGGAGGCAGTAGCCAGCGGTGGAGTGTCACAGGTTAGCGGCAGTGGCGGGACAGTCACGAGCCTCGGCGGTACGTTCAACGACGGTTTGGCCTCTCCCCCCGTACCGCCCGGTCTTACCCGCTATTTAACCGGCAATGATGCCGACGCGAACGTGGCACCCACTGGTCCGGGCTTGATCTTGATGGGTGGCGGCGCGGATGTCACAGCAGCGTTTGAATGGTGGAACGGCTACATCACCCATGGCGATATCGTCGTGCTCCGCACCAGCGGCGCGGACGGCTACAACAGCTACATGTATGACATGGGCGGTTCGGACTCCGTCGAGACGCTCATGGTCACGAGCCAGGATTTGGCCAATAGCGATTACGTGCGCTACCGAGTCTCGCACGCGGAAGGCGTGTTCATGGCGGGCGGAGATCAAGGGACGTATATCAGCTTTTGGAAGGGTACGGCGCTTCAGGAGGCACTGCGCGTGGTGCATGCGCGCGGCGGCGTGATCGGCGGCACCAGCGCGGGCTTGGCCGTTTTGGGAGAATTCGTTTACTCGGCCCTGGTAGGCTCGGCGGATTCGAGCCGTGCGCTCGCTGATCCATTCTCGGGCGATATCACCTTGGATCGCGGCTTTCTTGTCTTCCCAGAGCTAAAAAATGTCATCACGGACAGTCACTTTGCGCAGCGCGATCGATTCGGTCGGCTGATGAGCTTTGTGGGACGCACGATTGTTGATGGTTGGGCCACCAGCACCTACGGCGTCGGCGTCAGCGAAGCGACCGCCATCGTGATCGATCCCCAGGGGCTGGGCAAAGTGCTCGGCGCCAATCAGGCGTACATCGTTGAAGGTGCGAAGACGCCCGAACGCTGCGAAGTCGGCCAAAGCCTCACGTTCAAGGACCTGCGCTACGCCCGCTTGCAGGACGGGGACACGGTACAGTTCCCCCTGGGAGCCACCACGCCGCTCCCGCTTACTGTCTCTGCAGACGCAGGGGTGCTTGCACCTGCGTCGCCGTATTGAGGAGGTTCTCCGACGCGCACGGTTGGAATGGCCCTATTCGGCAATTTGACGGCGCACCTCTGCGAGGTGTTGAGGAGGGACGCCCCTTTTTGGGATGGAGAGGTAGTAAGCATGCTTACTACCTGTTGTCGGCTGGTGAGGCCCCTCGCAGTATGTTCGCGTGCGCGGTGGCAAAACAGCCTGGCGCCCATCGAAACGGAGGCCAGGCTGCTGATTTGCAATGGTTCAGAGGCCGAGCCTCTCTCTGTGCGATTGGAACTTAGAAGTTTCTCACAAAGGTCAAACGGCCCGCAAAACGCTTGTCATTTGATGTTTTGACAGTCTCATAACCGGCAAAAAGCATGAAGGTGTTCCCTTTTCCGTAGTTGGGGAGCATCAGGTTGACGCCTACGGGCAAGCTCACGAGCTTCTCGCCATCGGTGCTCTTTAACTTGCTGTTAAGCGAATACTGGAGTTCAACTTCCGGACCGACCGCAGCGTATTTGCCAAGCTTGTAGTCGATGAACCAGCGGGCGTAGATGTAGTTGCTGCCACCGGTTGATGAGCTGCCCGTCTTGTCAAACACGGTATAGGCGTAATTCTGGAGCCAGAGTTCGGTGTAGATGGGGTCGGGGCCGCCGGTGAGGTAGAACTGTGGAACGAGCGCGGCCATACGATGGTTCCCCCAGTCCGCTTGCACGCCCAGCATGGGTGTGAGAGTGAACGTCCCCGCAGTGATCGCTGGTCCGATATCGAACTCGCCTAGGCTCAAAAGGCCCGTACCACCGACCGTGGCCAAGACATACATATCCGTCGCGAGGCCAATGCCGTCCGTCAGCGGGTGAGTGGCACCCGCCCAAAGTTGCAAGCTGCCGAGATCCGAATCAATTCGGAACCAAGCAGCCGGAAATGTCTCCTCCGCGACGGGAGCTTCGGCAGCCGGAGCAACTGCAACTGGCTCAACCGCAGGTCCTTCGGGGGCGGCTCCTGCGGCGACAGGCTCAGACGTAGGTGTTGCAGAAGCCTCAGCGGTTGGAGCCTCAGCGGTTGGAGTCTCAGCAGCGGGTGCCACGGGCTCGTCTGCCGGCGTCTGGGCAAGAGCAGTGTTGTGTCCCAAAAGCAGGACTAAGGATGAAAGAAGAGCGAAGCGGGTGGTTTGCATTGACTGGTTCTCCGAGGGTTGAGCGATAAGCGCACCGCAAACATCTGGCGCACACGGACCTACCTAACCCTTGCGAGGTTGCCGGCATGTTTCGCGTTCCTTTCGTCGAAACATGGCAGGGGAGAGCTTAGAATATGCCTCTAAGTAATCGTAAATATGGACCTATTTATTTTTCCGGTCAGTTTGAGTTCGGTCTTTTTCGAAACATTGTTTCCGATGTCCAACTTCGGGGGCGAACCGCTGGCTGCAACTCGTTGCGGGCGCCTATCTCTTAGGCAATGGTGGCCCCGCATTCATGGCGTTCAGAGTTACCGCCGGCTGGCTAGTTCTCCTCGTTTCAGCTCTTCTGGCGTCAGCAAGCTGCGGCGGCCGATCGAGTCTCGCCCTACCCCAGCCCTGCGAACAGCTGGGTGAGAAGCGGGCATGCGAGAATGCGTGTGGCCAGGGGGAACAGCGCTGCGAGGCCGGATACTGGCACGACTGCGAAGTGCCGCGGGTGACGCGCACCTGCAGCGATGGCTGCGGGACGGGTATTGAAGCCTGCACGGTTGGGATATGGCAGGGCTGCCAAGTGCCGGTCGCCGAACGAGCGTGTACTAACGTCTGCGGGAGCGGTAAGCAGAAGTGCGAACGTGGGGCTTGGGAGACTGTGTGCAAGATCCCGTCGATCGAAACACCCTGCTTCAGCGCTTGCGGCCCTGGTATTGAACGCTGCGTGGATGGGCGGTTTTTCCCGTGTGACGCGCCTCCGCCCAAGCCTCCCAAGCTCAGAACGATCGTGCGCGATTTCCGCGACACTCACCCGGATTTCGAGATCCCGCTCGGCGGATTCGACACAAGTGCTGGCGACCAAGGCATGGTGGAAGCCGTGCTTGGCCCGGACGATAAGCCCGTGTACGCGTCCAGGACGCGCACTCCAAGCACCAGTGGAAAAGCCAACTTCGATACTTGGTATCGTGATGTCCCAGGTGTCAACACAGCGTTGCCGATTTCCCTCCAGCTGCTCAGTTCATCTGCGCAAGAGGGGCTCTTCGTTTATTCAAACCGAGCATTTTTTCCGATCGATGGCCAAGGCTTCGGCAATCAAGGACGTGACCACAACTTTCACTTCACGCTCGAAGTGGCGACAGAGTTTATCTACGTCGGAGGGGAAACATTTTCCTTTATGGGAGATGATGATCTCTGGGTGTTCATCAATCGTCGGCTCGCGCTCGATCTCGGAGGCCTGCACCAATCGCTAACGGGCACGATCAATCTGGACAGCGACGCCAAAAAATTGGGCATCGCTGTGGGGCAGAAGTATGCTCTCCACTTGTTCTTTGCGGAACGTCACACCATTGAGTCTAATTTCACCGTCGAAACCAGCATCTCGGACGTTCTCTCCTGCGAGTGAGGGTGCGTGCGTTCAGGTAGGGCGCTGTATCCCGTGAGCTCGCCTTCGTGAGCTCGCCTTAAACCTGAGCCTCGAGCGGCCGTTCTAGCACCTTGCCCACCTTGAAAACGGCGCCTCCCCATCAGTTCCGAGAGAGCGAGAAATCGCTGCTAGCCGCACGTGTTGTGGAGGGGCCTGTTCTTGCGCCGCGCCTGCGCGCCCTTGAAACTCGGGTGCGTCTGCTGCGGCAGATCGCCGCTTGTTTCACGGCAAAGCTCTCGCCGGACCAATTGATTGAAGAAGCAGTGCAGACTTTAGCGCAGGAATTTCCAGAGTATCGCGCAGCCTACGGGGTGATCGGAGACCAAGGTCAGCTGACGCTGGTGTTCTCCGCTGCGTTCGCGAGCCCAGTCGATTCCCCGAACACAAGCGCCGATCTTTCGGAAGCCCTCGAATATCTACGAGCCTTGCGTTCAGGTGCCCCCGTCTGTGTCGTCGATGTGCGCGAAGATGAACGCATGAAGCCGATCCGCAAGGTCTGCGAAGCGGCTGGGGCGCGGGCTATCCTTGCGGTGCCTGTCCGGCATTCGGACGATCTGTTGGGTGTGCTCAGTTTGATCTCTGCGGTTCCCTGTCGGTTTACGCTGGAGGAGCAGGAGACGCTCCAGGAAGCGGCGCACCAGATGACGCTCCTGATTCAGGCGGCACGCCAGCAAGAGCGTCGACAGCTGATGGAGGCGGAACTGCAGCACACGACCTCGCGCCTCAAAACGCTCATGCATTCGCTTGATTCCGCTATTCTGTTTGAGGATGAGCAGCGCACGATCGTGTACATCAATCAGGCATTCTCCGAACTTTTTGGTAGTTTAGAGCCCGCGCGTCTGCTTGGCGCTGACAGTGAGACGGGTACGCTAGAATACGCAAAACACTTTGCCGATCCCGAGAAATTTCTGGTTCGGGTGCGCGAGGTGTTACTGCTAGGGCAGCCCGTGAGTGGCGACGAAATGATCTTGAGCGATGGCCGGAGCTTGGAGCGGGATTATCGGCCCGTGCACATGGACGGGCGCATTGCCGGGCACCTTTGGCACTACCGGGATGTATCGAAAAAGAAGCGAGTTCAAAATCAGCTTGCCATCGGTGAGCGCATGGCCGCCCTCGGAACACTTGCCGCCGGTGTGGCCCACGAGATCAACAATCCGCTCATGTATACCCTCGCCAACGTGGAAACGGTGATCAAGCGCCTGGAGAGTCTGCGCGAGGCTGAACCGTCCGGTGCGTTGGCGTCGCGAGTGGAATCGCTTTTGGAGCCTCTCCGGGATGCCTTATTAGGCGGCCAGCGTGTGCGCGATGTGGTTCGCGATCTCGATGCACTCGGCAGAGAAGGCCGTGAAGCGGGTGGAACCATTTCTGTGAATGATGTGATTGCGTCTTCGGTTCGCATGACGCGCAACGAAGTGCGGCATCGAGCACGGCTGGTTTTGGATTTGAAAGAAGTGCCTCACGTCGCCGGAACGGTGGGGAAGCTTTCCCAGGTAGTGGTGAATCTGATGTGCAATGCCGCGCATGCGATTCCGGTCGGTCGCGCCGAAGAAAATGAAGTGAGCGTGAGTTCAGAGCTGGATTCGAATGGACGCGTCACGATTCGAGTGACGGATACCGGCCGCGGCATTCCTCATGAAATCAGACGCCGCATCTTTGAGCCTTTTTTCACCAGCAAAGAATTGGGCGAAGGCTCAGGGCTCGGACTCGCCATTTGCCATCAGATCGTGGCGGATATGGGCGGCGAAATCGGGGTTGAGAGCGAAGTGGGTGTCGGCACCACGTTCGAGGTGCGTCTGCCGGTCGCAAGTGTGCCCGAGGCGTTGGTGCCACAAGACCAGGCAACGGCAGCAGTGATAGGCCTGCGGGTGTTGATTGTGGACGATGACATGTACGTGATGCGCTCGCTCACGAGGATCCTGCGCGATACGCATACGGTGCAGACGGCGTCGAGCGGGCGGGAGGCTCTGGAGATCCTTGGCCGCGAGACGTTCGACGTGATCCTTTGTGATCTGATGATGCCCAACTTGAGCGGCATGGAGCTGTACGAAATTCTTGGAGATATCGACAGCAATCTCCAACGGCGGATGGTATTCGTGACGGGTGGTGCTTTCAGCGATTCCGCCCATGATTTCCTGGTTCGAACCGCGCAGCCTGTGCTCCGAAAGCCCTTTCAGCGGGCCGATTTGGACGCGCTGTTAGCACGCGTGCAAGCGAATCTCAGTGTGGGCACGGACTCCGTGCGGCGTGAGAGCGTGCCTACGCTTGATGCTTGATACTATTCTGAAATCACGACATCCACGGGCGTCAGGCGGAGTGCACGACGCAGATCGAGTGGCGAGAGATTGAACAGGAGTCCAGGCAGGCTGAAGCGCGCGCGGTACCGCCCTTCTCCACGTAGTCGTACGGGGTCTCTTTAAAGGCGATGCCTTTGGACTTCAGGAGCCGCGTGGCAGGCGTTGGGGGGTTCGGGGGCTTGGCCATCGACAGAAAAGTGTTGAGGCATCCGGGGTAGGGAGGCAAGCTCCCGCCGGATCCTCCCTATGCAGATTTACCGCTACGTGATTTGTGACGTATTTACAGAGCAAAAACTGAAGGGCAATCCGCTCGCGGTGTTCACCGATGCGCGAGGCATGAGCGATGAACGGCAGCAAGCGTTCGCGCGTGAGCTCAACCTGTCGGAGACCACGTTTGTCTTTCCAGCAGAAAAAGGCGGACACGCGAAGGTTCGCATTTTCACTCCGCGCACGGAGCTGCCCTTCGCAGGGCATCCCGTGTTGGGCACCGCGTTGGTCTTGGCTAACGGCATTGAGGTTGAAGTCATTCAACTGGAATTGAAGCATGGTCCCATTCCAGTACGCATCCTGCGTGAAGGTCCGCGTGCCATGTTTGGTTGGATGTTGCAGCCGGTGCCCACTTGGACGCGGTATGCCGAGAGCGCCGAGCTATTGAGAGTGCTCGGGCTGGCGCAGAGTGAGTTGCCCGTGGAGCTCTACGACAATGGGCCGCAGCACCTCTTGGTTCATGTCGCAGGCAGTGAGCTGGTGGCGCGACTCACGCCCAAATTGCACGAGCTCGAGCGTTTGACCCAGGCTACCGTGAGCGTCTTTTCGATCACGGATCTGAGTGCGAAAACTCGAGTCTTCGCGCCGGCTTCAGGTGTGCCCGAAGATCCGGCAACGGGCTCAGCGGCTGGCCCGCTAGCAGTCCACTTGGCACGGTATGGTAAATGGCCGTTCGGCGACGTGCTGAGAATCGAGCAAGGGGCGGAAATCCAACGGTCCTCCGAGCTATTTGCCAAAGTCAGTGGGCAGGGGCAACGGATCGAACAAGTTGAAGTTGGCGGTGGCGTTCGAATCGTCGCGCGTGGTGAATTTCGAGTTTAGGCCTCAAGCTTCTGGCCGAACGCCCGAGCTTTCCTGTCGGAGCGTTCAGTTCCGCGGCGTGAACTTTGGTGCTACCAGGGCAGTATGGGCCAGTTGAACGAACGGCGGCGTGAGCCGAGCGCACTTCGACGTGTTGTTGTTTTGGGGGGAATTCACGGCAATGAACGCACCGGCGTGCACGCGGTGCAGTACGTGCGCAATCAGCCTGAACAATTTCAGTGCGGTTCAGTTGAGGTGGTGGAGGGCTTCTATGGGAACCCGCGCGCCATTCAAAGAAACGTGCGTTATCTCGACCGAGACTTGAATCGCTGCTTTTTCTACGAGTACGGGGCGCCTCTCACGGAAACTCAAGTTCAAGCGCGCGTTGCGGGTACTCGCGAATACGAGATGGGCCGTGCGCTCATGTTGCGCAGCGAGATAGGCGCCCTTGCCGAGCCCGTTCCGTTTCTGATCGATCTGCACACCACCACCGCCAACATGGGAATGTCGCTCATCGTGAATGACGAAGATCCCTGGACATTGCATTTTTGCTCGCGTTTAGCCGAGCGTGTACCGAATGCACGCATCGTGAGTGACGGGCCAACGGCTGGCTTCGCAGGCACCACCGCGTCGCTGGCTCGCCGTCAGCTCACGTTAGAAGTGGGGCCGCTCGCACAGGGGACGCTGGATGTTCGGGCGCTCGAGCGAATGATCTCAGCCATCCAGGCGGCCGTGCAGGTCGTTGATGAGCTTAACCGAGAACCTGAGCTTGCAACCAGCATGAATGGCTTGGAGGTCGCTTTGTACCGCTGGCTGCCTTTCAGTTTAGATTATCCGAGGGATGCGGATAGCGTCCCGAGCGTGTCGCTGCATCCCGATTTCAACGGGTCAGATTTTAGGCTACTCACCCTGGAGACGCCGATTTTTCAGGGATTTGATGGCAAAGAGCTGCGGTTGCAGGATGCCGCTGGCGTCCCGCATGAGCTCCTTCAATTTCTGGCAGAGGGTGGCCGTGCGTGCCCAATGTTTGTGGGTGAGTCCGCTTACGTTGAGAAAGGCCTGGCTTTTCTCACCGCTGAACCCGTGCTGGTCCGTTGACACGCTCCCGTGTTTCGAGCGGCTGCGTGCGCGCGGTTAGACCGCCGTCACACCCTTCTTCAGGATGATATTGCCGTATTTAGCCGTCTCGCCTGTCATGACGATCGCAAACGCCAGCTTGGCGCGCTCATAAAAAGCAAAGCGATCAATGCGCACGATGCTGGGCGCCTTGGGTGCGTGGCGACGGATCGGGACAAGAAAGCTTTCTTCAACCTGGGGGTCGAGCGTATCTCCGGGCACGGGAGCCATCATCACGAGCGGATCGGTCACGTAGGCATCCAGTTCAAACAGCGGCAAGATGGCGTCCAAGAGAGCAGGAACACGAAGCCCATCGGCGCGGAGCGTGCGCGGGTTCACGGAGTTCCCCGGGAAGTGGGCATCTGCCAGAATGATCTCATCACCGTGCCCCATCACGTACAGGGTGCTGAGGAGTTCGGGGCTTAGGAGAGGACTGATTCCCTTTAACACGATGCTCGCACGCTATCAGTGATCCTGAGCCCAAAAAAGCGTGAACTTTAGCCAGAATTCCTGGGAGCGTGTAGAAGTCTCGGGTGAACAGCGATGAAGCCTGGATGCGCCTGGCGCTCGAAGAAGCAGCGAAGGCTCCCGTACACGCCGACATTCCAGTGGGTGCGATCCTGGTCGATGCATCAGGATTAGAGATCGGTCGCGGCCACAACGAACGTGAATCTCAGGCAGATCCAACGGCGCATGCTGAAGTTCAAGCGTTGCGCGCGGCGGCGAAGGCTCAGGGCGCTTGGCACCTGGGCGGCTCCACGCTTTATGCGACGTTGGAGCCTTGTCCGATGTGCGCGGGCGCTATCGTGAACGCGCGAGTGTCGCGTGTGGTGTATGCAGCGCGAGATCCGAAGGCGGGCGCCATGGAATCGCTGTTCACATTGGGTCGCGATCCCCGGCTCAATCACCGGGTGCAGGTGACTTCCGGTGTGCTTGGCGCAGAAGCGAGTGCTCAGCTAACGGGCTTCTTCGCGGCACTTCGAAAAGGCACTTGAGCTCACGGAGCTGGGGCCTGGCTGCCGATTCTCGGGAGCGTGGAAGCTTCGCCAAAATGCAGCTCTTCAGTGAGCCCAAGCGTCAGCTCAGCGGCAGAAATACGCTTCCTTTCGTGCGCAATGCGCAACAAAGTATTGAGGTACGCGTTCCAGCGTGGCTTGAGCAGGCCTTCTGCCGTGAAGTGGGGTTCTTTTGGATTGGGAAGGATGGAGACCAAGAAGAACGCTTGGGCGAGTGAGAGCTTCGAGGGCTCAGTGGCAAAATAGTACTGTGCGGCTTGGCGAAGGCCATAGATATCGGGCCCATACTCAATCACATTCAGATAGAGCGTCATGATCTGTTCTTTGCTGAGCTCCTGCTCCAGCAAGACGGTGAAGAAGGCCTCTTGGAGCTTGCGTGCGAGCGTCTTCTCGCGCTTGAGATACAGGTTCTTGGCGAGCTGCATGGAGACGGTGCTGCCGCCTCGCAAGAACTTGCCAGCGTTGAGGTTATCCTTCACAGCCATTTGCAGAGCACGGAAGTCAAAGCCATGGTGCCCATAGAAATTCCCGTCTTCGCTCACCAGCACGGCCGCGATGACGGCGGGAGCTATTTCACTCGCCGGAGTCCAGCTCGCAGCGCCTGGACCAGTTTCCAGAAAAAGGGCTTCTTTTCGGCTGCCGACCACCTGCAGCGTGAAGGGCTGGGCGAATCGAGCTGGGTTGAGCTCGGACGTGATCGAATCCACATGGCACTCATTGTTCAAGACCCAAGAGACAAGCGTCTTCGAAGGAACTTTGGAGTCGGCATCCACGCGCGCAGAAAACGCGAACGTGCCCGAAAGTGCCACCTCCGAAAGCAACGGAAAGAGCCCTCTCGGGAGAGAATTCTTGGCCGCTTGGCAGGCCGCGAGTGGAACTTCCAGGGTGCCGTGGATCGCCAAGTGCGTTGGAGTGTTTGCAAGGCTCCCTTTGGCGACGATGTGCACCTCGCCGAACGTCAACTCTGAATCCGCCAGCGTGAGTAAGCCCGTGGTGTCATCCCATTCGCCACGCGCTTTCACACCGAGCTGCAAATCCTGGATAGGCTCCGTGGAGAGCTTGGGGTGGTGGAGTGAAAGATGAGTGAGGGAGCCTCCGCCCGAGAAAGATACCCGCGCACCATCAGCGCCCAATAAGATCTGGGTTGAAGCTTCCAGCGTGCAGAGCTCGGGCTGTTGCAGTCCGAGATCCCCGGGTTTTATACCTAATTCACGCAAGGTGATCGGTCCGCCCACGAGCGAGATTTCCAGAGGCTCCGCGCGATTGAACGGAAGCGTCAGCGCTAGGCTGAGTGGCGTGCTTCCCGGGAGTAAGCCTGTTTTGGGCTCAGCTTGAAGCTTGAAGCGTGTCGGTTCGCGTGTGGCCGTGACTCTTTCCGGACCGATACTGAAAGTTTGGGAACCGAGCTTTACACCGAGCGTGAACTGCTCAAGTTTGAAGCGAAAGTTTTGCGAGAGAAACGGAGTCGTACGGGCTAACAGCGCATCCAAATGGGAGCGGAGTGTGCGACTGAGTGCCGCCTTCTCGGATGTGTTCGGTGCGGTGCCTGGCGCCGTGTCGGGTGGGTTTGCCGTCGCGGTGCTGGGGGGGGGTGGCGTCACCGTATTGGGT
>CAZSUA010000193.1:0-10675 GCA_964609655.1 uncultured Polyangiaceae bacterium
GCGATCGATGTCGCATCCGAAAGCGTGCCGAGCAGCGTGATGCACAGGCTCGGTCCGGCTGCGGGCGGTAGGGAGTCCGCGGTGAGGCCCGAAAGCTCGGTTGTTTCGAGTCGGAGCCCCAGCTCTGCTGCCGCGTGGCGCATTTTTTCCTGCACTTTTGAGTCAGCGGGGGCTTCGATGATGGCGCTCATCATCAGATAGCCGTGAAGCACGCTCTGGCCAATGCTCACCAAGTGCGCGCGTTCCTCGGCTATCACCTCAGCGATCTTGGCCGTGATCCCCGGGCGATCGTTACCTGCTACGTGCAGCGCAATGCGGAGTAAGGAGGACACTCAGGCTGCGCGACCTTCCACGATGCCGCCATCGGCCGTCATCGCCACAACAATTCCGGGCTCTGCCATGATGCTCACGAACGGCACTCCGAGCGTGAGATCGGTCCAAGCGGGCTTCCATTGATACTGAGTGCTCGGATCGCGGACCCAAATTCGCCCGATTGAGGTCACCCATTGTCGATTGAGCACGTCCATTGCGGAAGCCGTGAGGTCCGGACAGCCATCGGCTATAGCACTCTGTGCCTCCTCGGCATGAATTCTGAGTGCCACTCCGCCGCTGCCGACGACGAGTGCTTCGGCACGTGCTGGCTCGGAGCAGCCCGCGACAAAGGCACGTGTTTTCGGTGTTAACAAGAAGGTGATGCCCCATTGCATTGGGCTGTAGATCGCGGCAAATCCGCCGCCTTCATTCAAGCGCCCGCAGATCACCCAGCGATCCTCGTCGAGCGGAAGTAGCGTGGAAACGTAAGCCACGCCGCTGAGCGGAAGTGGCTTCATCCAGCGCCGTGCGGCCATGGCCCACAACGTTGGCGGTGAACCGGGTTTCTGGCAAACAGCCGTGAGCAGATCCGTAAAGTGCCCGGTTGCGTGCGAGAACACGGCTGTGCGATCCGGGCAGGTAACGCGATCATGAACGCCCTGGTTATCGCAGATGGCGAGCGTTCCTTGTTCTCCGCCAACCAACCACGTTCCCGGCCCGAGCCTGTGTGTAAAACGCATGCCACTTGGGAACTGCAGATCGCTCGGGAGCCGATCGACCCAGGTTTGCCCGGTCCAAAATGCCGGACCTTGGGTGGTGGTCACCAAACAATGCCCGTCGGCGTCCCAGGCCGCGCTGCGCACCACGCGATCATCCCCTGCCGGATGCCTCAGAATCCAGTGCCATTGCGACACTTCACCCGGAGGCAGCGTCCGAAAGATACTGTTTTTCAGGCGCGTACTCGCTAAAGCGGGTGTTGCGCGCTCCGTGAGCCAGGGCACGAGCTGGGCTGCAAATTCTTGAGCCAAGGCGGGGCGCAGCCGCGGATCTTCCGCTGACGCGCGCGCGAGAGTGCGATCGATGCTCTCGCACGCCGCCTTATTTTCGCGCAATTCTGGGTTGAGCCAACGCCCCTCCAGAATACTGCGTCGCTCAGGGCGACGAATGCTGAGCAGGGCAGCAACTGGCGATGCATCCTCGAACAAGCTTTCGCCGGTCAGTACGAAGTACAGGAGGCAGGCGAGAGTGAACACATCCGAATGTGGCCCGACTGGCCCAATGTCCGGGAAAATCTGCTCAGGTGCTGCGTAGCCCGGAGTTCCCGGAGTGGCCCCGGTACCGAAGGTGGCGTTGAGACCCTGTGGCCGGGCAATCCCAAAATCTGAAATCTTGAAGATTTCGTTGGCACCAAAGCCGCAACACAGCACGTTGCGCGGTGTTAAGTCGCGGTGAATCACCCCCACCTCGTGGATGGCGCTCAAGCCTGAAGCGAGGCAGCGTGCGAGGTGGGCCACACGGCGTGAATCGAAGGCAAACCCCGTGTTTTGTACGCTGTATTGAATGCGATCCACAAGCGTCGTGCCTTCGACGCCGCCGTGCACATATTCGAGAGCTAACCACGGCACCTTGGGTCGATTGGGCCCGTAGATCTGGGCCGACCCCGTATCGACTAAGCGCACCACAAATGGCGTTGGGGGAACTCGCTCGTTCAGGCGACCCAGAGCCACCGCTTCTTTTTGGACCACGAGTGTGGCCAATTCGCCCGCGCTGAGGACGATGTGGGGCCGCACTACCTTGACGACAACGGGCGTCTTGCCTGCCGCTGTCTCGCGCGTGGCCAGGTACGCAATGGCCATCCCGCCTTCACCCAGCATGCGCTCAATGCAGTAGCGCACTCCCGAGCTCACTTCGGAGTTGAAGCTGGCTCCGATCAGCGTGCCTGGATTGGGGGGAACGGATTCGCTCATGGGTCGGCTTGAGGATGAAAGTGTTGGGCGCCCCGCCGCCGCACTCCCTGGAAGTCTATACCCGTGCGCCGAAATGGGTCTGGTAAATAGTTGCGATACGCCGCTTTCGCCCTGGGTCGCCTAGCTCAGCTGCCCAGCGTAAAGGGGCGGCGTTCGCACCACCCGAGGTAGCTCTTGAGCAACAAGTCCCGACGCCATCCCACCAAGCCCTCGGCCCCGTCTGAGGCCCCGGTGCCCAAAAGTATGCTGTCTCGCACCTGGCGCATCACTTTTTGTGGCAGTGCCGCCTCGGGGGACACACAGAGCTCGACGCACAGCTCCGCCCGAACCCAGCTCAGCCAAGCATCCAGCCGCACCTGCTCAAAGGTGCCGTACGGGGGTGGCTCAATCGGCACAAAATCCTCAGCTTTGGCGCTTTCGGCGGCGCGTTTGAGGCGCCCCACGATGTCGCGCCCCTGGCGCTCCACCCAGTATCGCGGCACGCCCTTGATGCGCCCCAAATCCTCAGCCGTGTCCGGCATGCGGCTTGCGATGGCGAGCAGCGTCTTGCTCTCGGGCACATCCTTGCGAGCTCGCGGCTCGAGCGCGTTGTACCAGTCGATCAGTGCCAAGAGGCCTGCTTGGCTTCTGGCATCCAGCTGCCAAGCGTTCCTAAAGGAATCCAGGCCAATCTTGGTGAGCAACGGCTTTTCGGGCCAAACCGCCTCCGCCGACGCCTGCAGAATGAGCGCCGCGCGGTCGTGCGTGGCCGCACTCTGCGAAAGCGTAGCGTGCAGGGCGGGGAGGTATTCCACGTCATCCGCGGCGTACGCGATTTGGGCCGCGGGCAAGGGGCGCCGTAGCCAATCGTCCGCTTGATAGCCTTTGGAAACCCGGACCTTGAGGAGCTTGTGAAGTAAGTACGGAAGCGAAACGGAATACTCGGCGCTCAACAGCGACCAGGCAACTTGCGTGTCGAACACACGTGGTCGTTGCTGGATGCGCAGCGTGTCGCACACCAGCGTTACATCTTGCGAGCCCGCATGCAGCACCCACAAAACGTTCGGGTCACCGAGGATTCGAGCGAGCGCTCCGAGGCTGGGTAAGCTGAGGGCGTCGATCACATACACCTCTGCGCCTCGGCTCAGCTGCAGCAGCGATAAAATCGTGCCTTTTCGCGACGAGTCGAATTCGGTGTCCAGGTAGACGACCTCCGCTCCCGCGAGCGCCGCTCCCGCCGCATCGAGTGCACTTTCTGTTTCGACCCAGCGCATTGCCGCCGTCTACCACGTGGCGGAGCGGGATAATGCGGGAAATCCTCAGCAAACTGCCTGCGCTTTGCGTTGGGGGCCAAACCCACGTGCTTCGCGCGGTTCGCCCGCTTGACTCCGAACGAAACATGGGAGACCAGAAGACCCCTTGGCGGCCAGTTATTTCGACGTAGACGGCACTCTGGTGGGGACCAACTTGGTCCATCCGACGGTTTTTTATTTGCTGAATCAGGGCACCCCCCTGCAGACGGCAATGCGTGTCGGCCGAGCGCTCTTGCGTGCGCCGAGAATGATCCTGGCCGAGATGGCAGACCGCCGTCTGTTCAACGAGCTGCTCTACAATTCTTACCAGGGCATGAGCGAAGATCGCCTGCTGCTGCTTGGCAAAGAAGCTTACGAAAAAGTGATGCGGCCCTCGATCTATCCGTTCGCCGCGAGCTTGGTCAAAAAAAGCCGCGATAACGGCAATCGCGTGGTCTTTGTTTCTGGGGCGCTCGATTGTGTCATCAGCCACATGGCAACGGAGCTCGGGGCTGATGAGGTGATCGCGAACCGCCTGGAAATCAAGGATGGGATTGCGACGGGAAAGATCTTGAAACCGGTGGTGGCTGGCCCGGAAAAGGCGCGATTGATCCGCGAGCACGCGCGCGACTACGGGTTTGATCTCAATGAATGCTTCGCGTTTAGCGACAGCTATTCGGATGTGCCCATGCTGAGCGTGGTGGGGCACCCTGCAGTCGTCAATCCAGATAGGCGGCTGGCACTTCTGGCACGCGCTTATTCTTGGCCGAGCTTCAACCTGAAACAAGCCCTATGAATCATCCTTCGGTCGTCACTCTTGAGCACGATAGTGCCCCGCGCGTCTTATTTTCCGGCGATCGCTTGGTCGAGGTGGATCTGCCGGCGGGCACGCGGTGTGTGTATCCAAAGCCGCCCCTTGAGCCGCTGAAGGACGTCAACGCCGCCATTCGCTACGCGCTCAATCACCCACTCGGGATGGACCCGCTGTACGCGCTCTTGACCCCCGGTATGAAGGTGACGATCGCGATCGACGACATCTCGTTGCCGCTGCCGCCGATGCGTGCGCCGGATGCGCGCCAGAGCGTCCTTGAGATTGTGCTCGCGATGCTTTCCGACCACGGAGTGGACGATGTGGAGATGATCATCGCCACGGGCATTCACCGACGGATGAAGGGTCACGAAATCCGTCACATCGTGGGTAAGCGCATCTTTGACGCCTACTATCCCGATCGCCTCTACAATCACGACGCTGAAGACCACGACAATCTCGTAGAGATCGGGACGACCGAGCACGGAGATGTGCTGGAGCTGAACCGGCGCGCGGCGGAGAGCGATCTCCTTATCTACGTGAACTTGAACTTCGTTCCGATGAATGGCGGGCACAAATCGGTGGCGGTTGGGCTCTGCAGTTATAGGAGCCTGGTGCCGCACCACAATCCGCACACGATCCGCGGCTCCAACAGCTACATGGATCCGAGCAATTCGAAGCTCGCTTCAGACATCAGCATCATGGGGCGTTTGGCGCACCAAAAGCTCAAGATTTTCACCATTGAAACCACGGTGAACAATCGCATGTTTGACCGTCCGCTTGAGTTCCTCATGAAAAATGAGGACGACCTCTCGGCGAGTGAGCGAGCGATGCAGAAGGCGCTGGTGGTGGCCACGAGCAAGCTCCCCCAGCCCGCGCGCCAAGCAATTTTCGACCGATTTCCGGCGCCTTATGGCGTGACGGGTGTTTTCGCGGGCGCCACCGAAGAAGTCCACAAGAAGACCGTCGAGCGCTCCTTTGAGCAATACCTGGTGCCCTTCGAAGGCCAAGCGGACGTGCTCGTGACGGGTATCCCGTACATCAGCCCCTACAACGTGCACGCGTTCTTGAATCCGCTGCTCGTGCAGGTGTTAGCCCAAGGTTATCTGTTCAACATGTACCGCGGCGCACCGATGGTGAAGCCAGGCGGTACGCTCATCATCACTCACCCGTGCACTGACAAGTTCGATCATGAACAGCACGCCCCCTACATCGAATTTTTTCACCGGATCTTGCCTGAAACTCGCGATGCCGTGGAGCTCAAGCACAAGTATGAGTCCAAGTTCGCCAACAACGAGGCGTACATTCACATGTATCGCACGGGCCACGCTTACCACCCCGCACATCCGTTTTTCATGTGGTATTGGGGCGAAAATGGCCGGCAGCATTTGGGGCGCGTGATCGTCGTGGGGGCTGATAATGAGTACATTCCCAAACTGATGGGTTGGGAAACGGCTCCCACCATGGATGAGGCGCTCTATCGCGCGAAGGGCGGTGTCGAGCGAACGCTGGATGTTGCTTGCCTGCACGTTCCGCCGATCGTGATGGCGGATGTCACGATCCCGGGGGCCTCTGGTGGAGCTCTGTGAGCGAAGAGCGAGACAGCTCGGTGAAGCTGAAGGCAGCGCCACCGCTTGCAACCGAGCGTCCGCTGGAGCTTGGGCGCGTACTTGCAGGGAAACGCTTGGTGGTGGTGGGAGGAACGGGCTTTCTCGGTAAAGTTTGGTGGTCGTTCCTGCTCGCGAAATTTCCCGAGGTCGATCGCATCTATTTGGTGGTTCGCAGGAAGGCGGGCCAATCAGCGAACGAGCGCTTTGTGAGCGAGATCGCGACCAGCGAGGTGCTGCGCCCACTACGGGAAGCGCATGGCAACAAGTTCGATGCCTTCTTAGAAGCAAAGGTGGTTGCCATAGAAGGCGACGTGGTTCGGCCTTTTTGCGGAGTCTCGGCTGAGATTCGCGACGAGCTGCGGGGAAATATCGATGCCGTCGTGAACGCCGCAGGCGTGGTGGATTTTGATCCGCCGCTCGACGAAGGGCTCGAAGTGAACGCCTTTGGCGTGCAAAATTTGGTCGAGCTCGCCAGAGATCTCGGGCAAGCATCGCTGTTGCACACGAGCACCTGTTACGTCGCTGGTGATCGCACGGGCAATATCGCCGAGACGGACCCGCGCGATTTTCCATTCCCGCGCGCGGCGGATCTGGATCGCATCCATTGGGATCCTGACCGCGAGATCGCCGAGTGCTTGGATGTGGTGGAGCAGGCACGGCACCGCGCGGGCGACGCCTTTCGTCAGAGTCGCTTCTTAGATGAAGCCAAGAAGAATCTGCGTGAAAATGGCGAGCCGGGCCGCGGCCGCGCGCTCGAGGATGAAGTGCAGCGTGTGAAGCGAAAGTTCGTGGAGGGGCAGCTGTCAGAAATGGGCATGGAACGCGCCCGTTTTTGGGGATTTCCGAATACGTACACGTACACGAAATCGATCGGTGAGCAGATCGTGGCCCGCTCGGGTTTGAATTGGACGATTGTGCGGCCAGCGATCGTTGAATCCACCTGTTTTTATCCGTTTCCAGGCTGGAACGAGGGCGTTAATACGAGCGCGCCGCTCATCTATATTTTGCGCCAAGGCGGGCTCCAAATCCCCGGCTCCGATCACAGTCTAGATGTGATCCCCTGCGACATGGTCGCCGCTGGGTTAACGCTGGCTTTGGCTGAGCTTTTGGAGGGGCAGCCCAAGCGCGTGTATCAGCTGGGCTCGGGCGATACCAATCCCTGCAGCATGCGCCGCTTCATTGAGCTCACAGGGCTCTACAAGCGCCGTTATTACCAGGAAACGGGCAAGGGCGGCCCCATCCTCAGCTTCTTGCAAGCCCACTTCGAAGGCTCCGTGGTGTCGAGCCAGGAGTTCGAACGCTTTGGTCCGCACGTGATCGCGAACGGCGCGGAGCAGCTCTCAACGCTGCTCAACAAAGCCGCCTTCGGTCCGCTGAAGGCATTCTTGAGGCCGGCATCCAATTCGATCCAGCAATTTGCCGATCAGCAACGCAAGGTTGGGAAAATTTTGCAAGTGTTCGTACCGTTTGCAGCCGAGTACGATTACACGTTTCGCTGCCAGAATACGCGGGATGCGTTCGCGCGCCTCAGCGCCGCCGAAAAGGAACTGATCCCGTGGGCGCCGGAAACGATCAATTGGCGCGAATGGTTCTTGAATGTCCACATTCCCGGCCTGGAAAAATGGGTCTTCCCGCAAATTGACAAGCGCCTCAAGCGCCCCAAGCGCGCCCCGCGGCGGCACGAGACGTTGCCGGCGCTGCTGGATGAGATTGCCGAGCGTTATGATTTGGCGGTTGCCCTGCAGCGAGTAGAAACCGATGGCCTGAGCCGGATCAGTTTTCGTGAGTGGCGGCAATTGTCGTTAGCCTGTGCTGCTAGGCTGAAGCAGCTGGGTGTGAAGCCTGGCGATCGCGTGCTGTTGGCGGCCCAGAATCATCCGAATTGGCCGATCGCCTTGTTTGGCGTGTTCGCATTGGGGGCCACGGTGGTGCCACTCGATGCCGCGATTGAGCCGAATATCGCTGAGAATCTTGCACAAGCCTCGGGGGCGCAGATCCTGATGGGTGATGCGAAGTCTGTAGCCCGGCTGGCTTCCCTTGAAGGCAAGGTCCGCTTGCTTGAAATACGCGAGTTATGCGCTCCTGGGCCCCAAGCAGAATGCGCCGAGATCGATCCGGAGTCGGTCGCTGCGTTGATCTACACGAGCGGCACCACGGGCAACCCTAAGGGTGTGCAGCTCTCGCACGTGAACCTCACGGCGCTCGTGGCTTCGCTGGCCCCGCTATTTCCACTCTCGAAGGGTGATCGCATTTTAAGTGTGTTGCCCCTGCACCATACGTTTGAGTTAACCTGTGGCTTGCTGTTGCCGCTCTCGCGCGGTGCGCGGGTGGTCTACCTGGATGAGCTGAATGGCGAACGCCTGGAGCACGCACTCAAGGCCGGCAGAATCACGGGCCTGGTGGGTGTGCCGGCGCTCTGGGAGATGCTGGAACGCCGCATTTCGGCCAAGGTCCTCGAGCGGGGGCGTCTGGCTTCCTATTTCTTCGATGTGGCCGCTGAGCTCAATCGCTCGCTGGGTAAGAATTTAGGAGTCGACCTTGGGCGTACGCTGTTTGGTCCCGTCCACCAGGGCTTGGGTGGCCACCTCAGATTCTTGGTGAGTGGTGGCGCGGCTCTGCCCGAGAAGACGCAACAGATGTTCGCCGGACTTGGGTTGCACTTGGCTGAAGGCTACGGTTTGACCGAGGCTTCCCCGGTGCTCACGGTTGCGCCTGGGGGTCCGACGACCAAGCCGGGGCACGTCGGCAAGGCTATTCCGGGCGTGGAGATCCGCATTGATGAACCCAATCCCGAGGGGATCGGCGAGGTGGTAGCGCGTGGCCCCAATGTGATGATCGGCTACACTGACCAAGAGGCCACGAGCCAAGTGATCGACAAGGACGGCTGGCTCCACACGGGTGATCTCGGAAAGCTGGACCGCAAGGGCAACGTCATCATCGTTGGCCGCGCGAAAGATACGATCGTGACTTCGGCGGGCGAGAATATCTATCCCGACGACGTGGAGACTCAGCTCGGCCGAGTGGAGCACATCAAGGAGCTAGCGATAGTTGGCGTGTCAGATGGCAGTCGCGTTGAGCGAGTGGCTTGCGTCGCGGTCGTCGAGGCAGATCCCGCACTTGAGCGTGGTGAGCGTCACGCTCGCGCACGCGCGGCCTTGAATCGAGCCTTCAGTGCTTTGCCCAATGTGGCACGGCCCTCCGTGGTCGCGCTGCTGGACGTAGATTTGCCGAGAACTGCGACGCGCAAGGTGAAACGTGGCGAAGTGCGCCGCTTGGCGGAGAGCGCCTCAAAGCCCCAGAATGGCCCGGGAACCAAGAGCCAAGGTCCGATTTCAACAGCCACGCTCGCCGTGCGCTCGGCGGTGGCCTTGATCGCTCGAAAGCCCGTTGAATCGATTCACCCCGGGCAAACCTTGCGTGGCGATCTGGCCTTCGATTCGCTGATGCTGCTGGAGCTGCTGGTCGCACTCGAGTCCAAGGTGGGCACTTCATTGGATGCGGACCGCCTCTCCGAGTGTGAAACGATCGCGGATGTGGAGCGGGTATTCCTACAAGCGGGTGCTCGGCCGCGCCCCACCACGGAACTCGTTGAACAGGAAGCAGAGACACCCCTCAATATTCCGCCTGTGTTGCGTGAGGCCGCGATGGCGTGGATGGGCCGGGCACAGATGGGATTCTACGATCGAGTCCTCAGCACCAAGGTGTCGGGGCGCGCTTTCATCCCACACAACAAGAACACGATCGTAGCGGCGAACCACGCGAGCCATCTGGATATGGGCTTGGCCAAGTACGCGCTCGGAAGCTACGGCGACGATCTCGTCTCGTTGGCGGCGCGGGATTACTTTTTTGAGGGCAATCGCTGGCGCAAAGCTTACTTTGAGAATTTTACGAATCTCGTGGCGATGGACCGGAGTGGTTCGTTGCGAGCCGCACTTCGTCAGGCGGGCGAGCTCTTGGAAAACGGCAAGACGGTGCTGATCTTTCCGGAAGGCACACGCTCGCCGGATGGCCAGATCCACGAGTTTAAGCCCGCCGTTGGTTACTTGTCGTTGCATCACGCTATCGACATTCTGCCGCTCTGGCTCGGTGGCACGTATGAAGCGCTGCCCAAAGGGGCCAGTTTTGTGCGGCGGCGCGATCTGTCGGTGCGCATTGGCCCGCCACTCGCGGTGGAAGACTTGCGGCGCTTAACGCAGGGTATGAGTGCCACGGAGGCCTCTCGCACCATTTCCGCGCTCACCCGCCGTGCCGTGCAGGAGCTCGAACGCGGCCGTGTGCTTGATATTCGCAAGCTCACTTCGGCAGATCTCTTTGATCAGGGTTTTCAGAGCTTGGATAAAGTTTTTGCGGAATTGAAAGGGCGGTTTGTGCCGGGTGTGGTGACTGCGCCCATCAGCTATTACTTTGCGCTGGGTGAAAAGGAACGCTGGAGCCTGCGCGTGACGTCGGACTCTTGTGAAGTCGTAGCAGGGAAGTCCTCTGGGCAGGCTGATTGCGTTCTTAAGACCTCCCCCGGGATTTTTACCAGAATTGTGCGCGAGTCCTACACGCCGACCCCTGCTGAGTTCATGTCCGGCGTCGTTAAGTCCAATAATGTCCAGCTCTTGTTTACGTTCCAAAAGCTGTTCAAGTTAGAAAGTCAAAACGGATGACTCAGCCAGGAAGGCAGCGGTTTTGGGTTGGGGGGGCCACGGGTTTTCTTGGCTC
>CAZSUA010000194.1:0-10622 GCA_964609655.1 uncultured Polyangiaceae bacterium
ACCTAAAACGACCGCGCCGAACAAATTACTATACGACGGCGCCCTGCCTAACCGGTCGAAGAATAGCCAAAGGGCAATCCTGGGAGTGTTTCGTGTGCGATCCTGGTCGGGCGGTGAGAAATTAGGTGTTTCGATAGGCGAGCCCAGAAAATCGCACCTAAGCCGCTACAGGATTCTGCCGCTTTGAGGGGACCACTGGCTTCGGGCGAGCAGCTCGGCGAAAGCGACCCGCTCAGAACGGGAGGAAGATAACTTGGTCAGCCCATTCCCCGTCAGTGCTGCACTCGGCGAACAAGACGAGATCTGCCACAACTGCACCGATGGCGACTTGCTGCAAGATCGCCGCCACCCCGGCGTGATGCTGCCCTGCTCGGACACGCTGCCACGCGAAGTCGATCAAGGTCGAAACGTCGTGGGTCAAGATCACGCGCCCCTCCGCCGCTGCCCATGCGAGGACGGCCTCGTCGCTTGCTCCGCGCATCCCAACTTCTTGGATCCGCAGCGCATCGATCGCCGGCATTCGTCGCCGAAGGCCGCGCAAGATGTCCCCGTTGAAGTTCTCGTCCGCGAGCAGCCGCATCACATGCCGCTAGCCTGAGTGCCGTCTCGCTAGCAGGCGCTGGCGAATACCGTCACTCGGCATACTGCCCTCGATCACTGTGCGCAGGGCTTGGGCTGAATTCACCCTCTTCGCAACGTAATCCCGTACCGCGGCTTCGTTGGTGAGCACGTACGAGATCACGGCATACACGTCAGCGAGTTCGACCGACGTATACTGTTGCGCAATCTCTTCGGCGGTCGCGCCAGCGTCGAACGCCAGGACGAGGGTCTCAAGCTGTAAACGAGTTCCGGTGATACGGACGACACCGTCATCGTCGGCTACCAGCGGTGGCGGTCTTGCGGCGAAAGCGTGCATGGTGATAAGCAACGATAGCGCGCCGGCTAGCCCCACACCAGGAGCGCAGTGATCGCGCGATGACAGGGGCGCCAGCTCGTCTTCTTGGTCGAGCTCACGCTCCCCGGGGGAGGATCCTCCCCAAGACGGCATTTGCGCCCCGGGGATGGTCTGACCGACCAATGGCGCTGGCATACCCTGTGTCCCTCCGTTACCTACCTTCAAAGGGTCCGAAGCGGGGAACAAGCATGAGAATTTTCATTCCTAGGATCAGCTTCCGTTTCTCCAATCGACGGAGCTTTCTTTTGGTTGGAAGTTCACTACTCGTTGCGCTCCTTTCGGGGGCGTGCGCAGTCCGCTTCTTACGTTGTGGCAAGCGTGCCGAGCTGCAGGCGGCAAGACTGCCTATTGTGATGCGCTCTCGTGGGAGCACGTTCGTTTAGCGATTCGGAACGTGGATCGCGTGACCCATGGAAGCGGCTGCCGCCTCCATCAAAGCCTCACCGAGCGTCGGATGCGGGTGCACGGCCAGCGCGAGATCCTCAGCTGTTGCCACCATCTCCAGGGCCAACACGCCTTCGCTGATCAGATCGCTCGCCGAAGGGCCCACGATGTGAATGCCCAACACGCGATTGGAGGCTTTGTCCCGCACCACTTTCACAAAGCCCTCCGTTTCGCCGATGCTCATGGCGCGGCCCAACACGGAAAACGGGAACTTTCCCGAGGCAATATCATAGCCCGCCTGTTTCGCGGCTTCCTCGGTCAACCCCACCGTGGCGATCTCCGGATCGGTGAAGATGATGCCGGGAATGTGCTGCCAATCCTTGGCCGCAGCTTTGCCGGCGATCACCTCGGCGCACACTTCGCCTTCTTTCGAAGCCTTGTGCGCCAGCATCGGTGCACCGGAAACATCCCCAATTGCGTAGACGCCTTTGATATTCGTCTGGCAAAACTCGTCCGTCGGAATAAAGCCGCGGGGATCAATCTGCACGCCCAGCTCTTCGAGACCCAGCTCGCGTGAACGCGGCTTCATGCCGACGGCGACCAAAACCTGATCACACTCCACGATTTGGCTCTTGCCCTCTGCGACAACCGTCACTGCTACGCCGCCCCCTGGCAGCTTCTTGCAGCTCTCCGCGCGCGTACTCTTCAGGATCACGCCCCCTCGCTTGGTGATCTTGCGTTCCACCACTTTGACGCACTCAGGATCCGTGCCGGGCAAAAGATTCGGCGTGAGCTCCACGACTGTGAGCTCAGTGCCAAAGCTCTGGTACACCATGCCCAATTCAAGGCCAATCACGCCGCCGCCGATCACCACCAAACGCTTGGGGATCGCTTTTAGGCTAACCGCCTCGCGCGCACCGATAATGTTTTGACCGTCAAATTCAAAGCCAGGCACTTGGATCGTGGCGGAACCTGTGGCGATCACGATGCCCTTCTTGGCCGTGAGGCGCCGCACGCTGCCATCTTTGCCCTTCACCTCAACGGTGTTCGCCGCCACCAAGCGGCCCCTGCCCTCCACGACTTCAGCGCCGTTGCTCTTCAAGAGCCCACGCACGCCGCCGGTGAGCTTCTTCACGATGCCGTTCTTCCAATCTTGCATCTTGATCGGGTCGACACGCACTCCATCGAGCAAAATGCCATGCCCGGCGATTTCCTGAGCCTTCGTGTAGAAGTGAGCGTTGCTGATCAGCGCCTTGGAAGGAATGCAGCCCCAGTTCAGGCAGACGCCGCCGTATTCCTCTTCCTCAACACAGGCCACCTTCTGGCCCAATTGCCCTAACCGAATGGCACACACGTACCCGCCAGGACCTCCACCCACCACAATTGCATCGTATTCAGCGTTCATGCCCGCGATTTACTCCGCTTGGCGAGGTGAAACAAGCCAGAGCAGCTGCGAGCGTCTCTGGGTCGACCGCTCGCGGATCACCTCGCATGGCTTCTAAACGAGCTCGCGCGCCAGGCACCCGCGCCACGCCCGCCGCGACCACAGCGAAATGGCGCTTGTCTCGCGACCACGCCCCCAACCCCTTCAAAATCGCGGCCTGAGCTTCCGCATCACCCAAGCGCGCCAAGCTGGTCGTAGCGTGCCAGACAAAGGAATTCTTGACTGAATACGGGGGAGGAAAAGCACGGCGCCGCAAGCCCGGCATCGCTGCCTGCATGCCCAACTCACCCGCCAACTCGATCGCCGCCAGTTCGTCCTCAAGATCGCGGATCTTAAACGTTGCGTTCAGCACGTCTGAAATGATCGACGTGGCAAGAGCCAGCTCGCGCCGCACCAAAGCCAAGCCCACCGCGAGCCGTATGCGTGAGCTTTCATGCGCTGCTTGCTGGCGCAACGCCGTGGCTATTTCTTCCGTGTCTTTTCCCGCTGAGAGCCAGTGCTCGTCCAGCAGCCGAATCGCCAAATAGGCTACCTCGAGATCATCATCGCGCGTGGCTCGCAGTAGCTGCGAACGCGCGGCCTCCGGCTGAATTTGGGTCAAGGCGAGGAGCGCCTGAAAACGAAAGGCTGGCCCTTCTGCAGCTAAGAATCGTTCGATTGCACTCACGACTTCCGGACCCGACGCCCCCACTTCTCCCAAGGCCAAGATGGCCATCTGCCGAACCTCCAGTGCCTCGTCCGCTAGCGCTTTCAGCAAAGCGTCGGTCGATTCCAAGGCTCGCGCGCTCCCGAGCGCCCCCGCTGCTTCTCGACGCACGCTGGGATCCGCGTCTTCCCCGAGGATCCGCGCCAGTTCCCCACGTGCCTCCAACCCATCACTGGCTTCGGCATGCCGCCCCAGGTCAACCACAGCGGCACGCCGCACTCGCACTTTTCGGTCGCGCGCGTCTGACAGCGCAGCGCGGAGTGTGCGCGGCAGTGGGCTCAGACCGAACATTGCAACCGTGAGCTTACAGCCCCGCGCTGCCAGCCCCAGGCAACCGACTGGACTGACCCGCGCCCGAAGCTCCCGTTCCTGCAGAGCCGGAAGCGCCACCGGCATTCACAGCTGCTGGATACACGAACGGCTGGTCTCCCCCCGTGCAAACTTCCGGAGTCCCCATCACCACCGAAGCTGGCCCGCTCGCAGGCACTGCGCACACTTTGCCGGAATACGAACCGCGCTCCACGACAGTGGCGCTGATCGGATTATCAGCCTGATTGAGGTCCAGGCACTCATAGCCGGAGCGACAATCTGAAGTTCGGCCGCAGTTGAGCATGCAGAAGGTGCGCTGCAATCGAGTGTCGCCCGAAGAGCAACTAGCCGATACTGTGCGCTTGAAGGCCACACAGACCGCTTCTTCGGGACAGGCCCCCGGCTCGCAGTTGAAGATGGTGCAGTACCCGCCCGGCTGAGTGGGGTCGCACAACCGATCCCCGGCGCTGGAGCAATCGGTGGAAAGTTGGCACTTATCGCCGATTTCTGGGGAGCAGCTCAGCAGCAATAGGCAAGCGAGAAAGGAGGCGCGAAGTGCAGAAAGCATGAAATTCGGGGGACCTTAGCGGTAGCTTCTCCCGATTGCCACGAGATCCTGAGTGAACCCGCGATCCATATTAGGGATAGCCCTGGGCTTGCAGGTCCCTGTTCTCCGGCTTAGCCTTGAGACCGTGAGCTTTCTTACCCGCACCGCACTTGGAGCCTTGGGAGCTGCATTTTTGGGCGCGCTCGGCTGCTCGGTGAATGCGCAGCAGGGTCCGGGCGATTCGCACGTCGATAAAGCGTTCGCGCTGATTGCCGTGGAGCGCAGCAGCCTAGTGAATTCGAGCGAGCCAGCGCGAGCGCAAGCCATCGTCGGCTTTGCCAAGTTAGCTCCCGGGCAGCAAGCGTCCGCCCGCAGTCTCGGTGGCCTCGGCCTGCGCTTGCCCGAGCTGAATCAGTGCGTGCGTTTTCCGAGCGCTGAGCCAGGTGCGGGCGCACTTGAATTCGTCGATGCCGGGAATGTGATCATTGATGTCGCCGGCGCTCGCACGTCCCTCGCTCCCCGAGCTTTGCCCACAGTGGCCGATTTGATCTCGGGGGTGATCTACACCTCGCGCGATCAAGACGCGCTCCGGTTACCCGCTCAAAGTCAGTACGTCGTGCACGCTCTGGGCGGAGAGCTTTCAGGATTCGAAGCTACCGGTGCGGCGCCGGAGCCGCTGCGCGGCATCAATGTCGGTGGGCAAGCACTTGAGCGCGTCGCTCAAGTATCCACCGCCCTCCCACTCGATGTGAGTTGGGAAGAGGGCGACGCGAACGACGTCATGCTCGTCGAAATTGGCGGCTCGCAGGGAGGCATTGCTTGTGCTTTTCGCGATGATCTCGGTGCCGGCACGCTCTCCGCACAGGGTGCAAGCAAGGGCGCCGGGCGCCTCTCCTTCCACCGGATCCGAACGCTCAGCTTGGGACAAAAGAGCGGCGAGCTCAGCTTCAACTTCGAAGTGACTCTACCCATCGAAATTCGAGAATAGCGTCGCCTGGGTGGGAGGCCCTTGGCGCACGGCGCGCCAGTGTTTATAGAGGGGTCCTTTCTCGACCTCCACTAGCGCATCCCAATGAGTGTTTTGCACCGGGTCTACTTCATTCCGGGGATGTTCGGATTCGGACGGCTTGCCGGGTACGATTATTTTCATCACATGCGGAGTGGGCTTGAACGGCGCTTCGCGGCCGCGGGGTTGCGCGTTTCGATTGAAGACGTCCCAAGTCCGCCCACTTCTTCGGTTCGTCACCGCGCGCGGGTGCTCGCTACGACCTTGCGCGATAGCGCGGGCTCCAGTTCTGACCCCATCCATTTGGTAGGCCATTCTACGGGCGGGCTCGATGCGCGGCTGGTGCTCTCGCCCGCAGCTGAGATCGGCTTGAGCGAGGAGGCGCTCGCCTGGCGCAGCCGGGTCCGCACAGCGGTTTCTATCAGCACGCCCCATTACGGAACACCGCTCGCGGGCTACTTCACCACCGTTTCGGGCGCACGCGTTTTATACGCCGTGAGTTTGCTCACGGTGGTCTCGCTTTCAGTCGGCGAGCCCTCGCTGGCGATTTTCTCGCGCTTGCTCTCGGGGCTCGGGGGCGTTGATTCTCTGTTCGGTGAGAATCTGAAACTGTTTAGCAAAGTGACCGATTCGGTGCTGCGATTTGTGGATCGCGAAGGGCGCGCCGAGATTGTGAATTTTCTTGGAAAAGTCCGCGTGGATCAAGGTGGCATCATCCAAATCATGCCTGAGGCTATGGACCTCTTTAACGCCACCACGCGCGATGCGGCGAACGTTGCTTACGGGTCCATCGCCACCTTGGCCCCCCGCCCCCGCTCACTGCGCCTCGCCACACGCATTCGCTCACCGTACGCGGCTCTCACCGCAACCCTCTATTCCACCCTCTATCAATTCACGAGCCAGCGGCCAGCGAGCTACCCCTACGCAAAGCTCACGGCCCAGCAGGCCGATATGCTCGAAGGAAAGCTGGCACGCTCCGTGGCTGATACCGAGAACGATGGCATCATCCCGACGCTCAGCATGATCTGGGGCAAGCTCATCTGGGCCGGCGAAGGCGATCATCTCGATGTGCTCGGACACTTTCACGATGACGTTCGCCCCGGAGCGCACGTGGATTGGATGACGAGCGGCGCCCATTTTACGCGCGCGCGCTTTCACGAAGAACTGGATTGTCTAGCGCAGTTTCAGATCGAGAATTCTTAGTCTAAGACGTTTTCTACTAGAACTCGATACTTCAGTGCGCAGGGGGCGCAGGCGTACCCTTCCCCGCTTCTGATTTGCCTACCTCTGACTTGCTAGCTTCTGATTTGGCA
The DNA here is from genome assembly GCA_964609655.1 of uncultured Polyangiaceae bacterium. Classification (GTDB taxonomy): domain Bacteria; phylum Myxococcota_A; class Polyangia; order Polyangiales; family Polyangiaceae; genus JBBRRP01. Next base: position 6,665 of record CAZSUA010000194.1, read on the forward strand.
ATGATTCGAAACTTGAGTTCGCGGGGCTCACCCGCGCGCTGATAGCTCACAATCAGCTCTTTCGCCTGCTTCAACGCTTGGAAGGCGTCGTACGCTTGAGTCTCGCGTTCAATGGGCATGCCATTAACAGCTGTCACAACATCGCCCCTCTGAATATCCACGCCTTGCCAGAATTCTTCTGGAGCCAGATTAACGATCTGAAACCCCCGAAATGTTCCATCCTCTAACTTGGGCTGGACCTCGACATGTTGAAGGAAGCGACCCAATCCCGAGTCAACCGCGTGCAGCAGCTCGTCGCGCCAAAGCGCTCCCGCCGGAGGAGGCAGCGCTGGACCTTGCGACGCCGCCGGACGCTCCGAGTGGAGCACCCGGGGTGGAGGCGCCGGGGCCGAAGCACAGCCGAAAGCCAAGACTGCTGCAATGATCAGGAGAGGGTCGCGCACGCTGCGAGTATCTCCGAGCCCTCGCTTCAGAGCAAAACAATTGCGTCGAGCTCGCCACGTGCCTGGCACTACGGAGCGCTCAAAGCGCTAGCTCGGGTAGCTCCCGAGATACCGCGGAGACAATTCGCGCGGTGACTTCCGTTTCGGAGCCCTCCGCCGAAACCTGAAGCACGTGGTCTCCCGGCGCAAAGCGCTCCGCCCTGCCATACGCCTCGGCGAGGCGGGCTTGAAACTCGCTCACTTCAAACAGCTCCCGCTCACCGCCACGTGACTCACGGCGCATTTCGGCCGCTACCGCGGAGATCTGCAGCACCACGGTCAAATCAGGCGCGAGCGATCGAGCGTTCAGGCTTTGGACCCAGGCGAGAGCTTCCGCTTCGCTGCTCGCTGTCAGTGATTGATAGATGTAGCTCGACAGCCGATACCTGTCGCTCACCACGACGTGCCCTGCGGCAAGTGCCGGCAGCACGGTGCTCTCCAAGTGATCCATCCGATCCGCGGCAAACAACAGGGCCAGTGCCGGCCAACCGAGCGCGTGCGGGGACGCACCATCTTCCGCGAGCAAGCGATGCTGAAGCGCTTGCCGGATCAGTTGCCCGACGGGGCCCCTACTGGGTTCGAAGGTTCGCGTCGGCGTGTGCCCGTGGCGCTCCAAGAAGGCACACAAATGACCCGCTTGAGTGGTGGTGCCCGAGCCATCCAGGCCTTCCAGCACGATGAAGGTGCCGCGAGTCGGCATCACCCGCGGGCTCCGGGGACGATGGGAGGAGCATCCAGCCCGAGGACGACATTGTCGATCAGCCGTGTTTTCCCAGAGAAGACAGCGATCGCCAGCACGCACACCTGGGGCAGCTCGGCTTCGTCAGCGTACGGCACCAGCGTCTCGGGGTGCACAAAACTCACATATTCGACACGCAACTCGGCCTCGGTGAAGGCCGCCACCACACGCTCTCGCAAAACACCTGAGTGGCGTTGCCCCGCACGATGTTCCGCTACCGCCAGCGATAGAGCCTTGGGGATCGCTAACGCGCGCACTCGCTCCTCGCTCGAGAGATAGGCATTCCGAGAACTCAACGCCAAACCGTCCACTTCGCGAACGATCGGATGGCCAACAACACGCACAGGCAAGTGGAGATCGAGCACCAGGCGCTCAATGACCTTCAGCTGCTGATAATCTTTGCGACCGAAAATGGCCACACACCGCCCTGCGAGCGCCAACAGCTTCGTGACCACCGTCGCGACACCGTCGAAATGCCCGGGGCGGAACGGCCCACACAGATGCTCTGTCAAGCCGCTCACTTGAACGCGCGTCGCATCACCCGGCAGGTACATATCCTCAACGTTCGGCGTAAAAATCACGCTTGCCCCAGCAGCTTCACACTTCCGGAAATCCCCCGCCAGATCGCGCGGATAGCGTTGAAAATCTTCGTTTGGCCCAAATTGAGTAGGATTCACGAAGATTGTGACCACCACGAGCGTTGCGTGCTGGGCGGCTTCCCTCACGAGCGCCATATGCCCTTCGTGCAAAGCACCCATGGTGGGAACAAGCCCAAGCGTTTGTCCCTTGGCTCTGAGCTCCTCGCAATAAGCTTGGAACTCCGCGGCTGAGCTAATACTCCGAGCCTTCATGCGTCTTCGTCTGCTTTCGGCCCGTAACCCTCGGGCAACTTCTCTTTTGCCACGACGGGCTCGGTGCCACTCAGCTCACCGAGCACGCCCAAAGGGGCACGAAATGTGTGCTCTTCGGCTGGGAATTGGCCACTTTCTACCTCGCGCACATAGGCCCGGGTGGCTTCGACAATCTGCTCTCCCAAAGCGGCAAAGCGCTTCACAAATTTGGGCTGCAGCTCACGATACATCCCAAGGAAATCGTAACACACCAATACCTGGCCGTCGCAGGCGGGCCCAGCCCCAATGCCAATCGTAGGGATGCTCAAAGTTGCCGTGATCTTCTGCGCTAGCTCGGCGGGAATACCCTCCAAAACGATGCTGTACGCACCTGCTTGCTCGATCGCCTGCGCATCCGCCAACAGGCGCGCCGCCTCGGGAGCGGACTTGCCTTGAACACGAAAGCCCCCCATGGCGTGAATCGACTGAGGCGTTAATCCAATGTGTCCCATCACCGGAATACCGCAGGCCACAATGCTCCGCACCTGTTCGGCGACTGCCTGCCCACCTTCTAGCTTCACCGCTTCGCAAGCGCCCTCCTTCAGCAAGCGCCCTGCATTGTGCACCGCTTGTTCGGGGCTCTTCTGGTAGCTCATGAACGGCAGATCGCCGACCACGTGTGCGCGTAGAGTGCCCCGCGCCACGGCGCGGCCGTGATAACAAATCTCGTCGACCGTGACTGGCAGAGTGTTGGAAAGCCCTTGCACCACCATCCCCAACGAATCCCCAACGAGAAGAATGTCGACGCCTCCGGCATCCAGCAAGCGCGCCATGGTGGCGTCGTAGGCAGTTACCGCCGCAATCTTTGGCCCCGCGCCCTTCCGTTTTCGAAGTTCGAGGGCGGTTAGCTTCTTAGGGGGCATGGACGGATGAAATCAGCCGTCGACCTTGCGGCGCAAGCCCGAAAATTTCCGCACTGAAGCCGCGCCTGTGTCGCGAGCGCCGCCCGTGTCTCCCACGGCGTGCTCTTGAGCCACCACTGCCAGCACTTCTCCAACCGCAGTCGTTAGACTCTCGGTTCCAAGATCTTTCTCGACAATCCGGCCAAACTCCAACGCCGCCGCGCGGAGCGCGGCATCGCGCGAAGCCGTAAAGAACACCACTTGCTTCGTGCGCCCTCGTTCGAAGAGCCATGCTGCTAACTCGACGCCATCCCCATCCGGCAATTCCAGATCCAACACTGCGAGATCGAACGGGCCCTCAAACTCCTTCGCGCGCGCCAGATTGCCAGCCCGTTCGACGTCGTGCCCCAGACGTTTCAAGCCGATGGCCACCACTTTCGCCAAGGGCGGATAATCCTCCACGAGAAGTACGCGACTCATCTGGTGCACTCTAGTCACAGCGCACGGCCCGCGCCAGGGGTCGCTTGCCTGGAATCGGTAGCCGATGTACAGCCCCAGCGTTCCGAGTACCCGGCACCCCAACAGCTATGTTGCCTCAAGCGGAAGAGCCACTGAAAGCTGAAGCGCTGAGGCTCTACAGGCGCTACCGCGACGAGATCGTGCTTGAGTTCGGCCTCTGCCCCTGGGCTGAACGGGCGCTCAACCTCGGCCAGGTCACGGAACGCGTGGTCTTGGGCGGCCCCGAAACCGCACTCCAATCCGCCACCGGCCTGGTCCCTGAACTGGTGCGGTCTGACGCCATAGACGTCGCCCTGCTGATTTTCCCCGAGTTGGAGCTGGCTAGAGCGAATTTCGACCGTTTTGCTCAACAATTGCGCAACACCCTGGAAGGGACGGACTACGGCGCTGTTTTTGCCTTGGCAGCGTTTCACCCGGTGGCAGAACCCAACCGCGGGACGAGTGAACGCTTCATTCCTTTCCTGAGGCGAACGCCCGATCCCACGC
>CAZSUA010000195.1:0-4639 GCA_964609655.1 uncultured Polyangiaceae bacterium
GTCTACGTGCTGGCGGTTACTCGGACGATGCAAGACGCGCCGCTCGACGGGCTCGCGCCAACCCTCTGGAGCCACGCCATCGATCAGCTCGCGTTTCGTGAAGGACACGGTCGGTTGCTGATCGTGTCAGCGGGCAACGCTCGCTACGATCATTGGCTGTCGCTCGCCGAACAACATCCGCAGCTGCAGCTCTCGGAGAAGATTCATCAGCCGGCGCAGGCCACGAACGCTCTCACAATTGGAGCCTTCACCGCGCGCGTCGAGCTTCCGAACACGAAGGAATACGCGGAAGCACGCCTCGTCGCACCGAAGCCCGGTGGCATCTCGCCGTTCACGAGCACGGGCCTCGTCGGCAACGAGTGGCCGATCAAGCCCGACGTCGTTCTCGAGGGCGGCAATCTCGCGATATCGGGGCCGCTCACGGATGCAAGCGTCCCGACGCTCTGCGCACTCACGACCAGCCACAGACATACGCACGGGCAACCTCTCGGCCAGATAGCGATGACCAGTGAAGCTGCTGCACGCGCGGCTCTCCTGTCGGCGCGGATCTGGTCTCTTGAGCCGAAGCTTCACCCTGAGAGCATTCGTGGCCTCGTCGTCCACTCGGCGAGCTGGACACCGACGATGCGGGAGCAGTTCGGCGGTATCCACGACCGACTCCTCGCGTGTGGCTACGGAGTTCCTGACGAGAGCATCGCGTCGGAGTGCGCGCAGGGGATCGCGACGGTGATCGTCGAAGACCTGATGCCCAACGCGGTCATCGAAGAGGAGCCAAAGAAGAAGGCGCCGAAGCGATCGACTACGAAGGCGACGGAGCCCAAGGTGCGCCGCAAGGTAAAGCTGTACCGTCTGCCGATCCCAGAGATCTTGCTCGCGGATTCGGATCCGGACGTCGAGCTGCGTGTCACGCTGTCGTACTTCGCCGAGCCCAACAAGTTCGGTAGGAACACGTTTCACGGGCTCGACCTCAAGTGGGACATGCAGGGTCCCCAGGAGTCAGGCGACGAGTTCCTCCAGCGCATCAACGTGCTGAAGCGTCCGAAGGGTTCGGATGGCAAGCCCTTAAAGGTCACGACGAAGAAGTCGTTCGACTGGGATCTCGGGATTCAGCAGCGCAGCCGAGGCACGGTCCAGAGCGATCGGTGGCGTGGAAAAATGTCCGCGTTGGTTGGTGATAAGCTCATCGCCATCGTTCCGGTTCTCGGCTGGTGGGAGCAGCGGCGAACGCTCAAAACCCAGGAGATGCGCTTCTCGCTCGTAGTCTCGGTATTCGGCCCCGGCGTTTACGCAGCCATCAAGCCGAGGATTGAGGCCGAAGCCTTCGTCCAGGTCGAGGTCTAGGTGGGGGAGCCCTGCCCGTAGTGTCCAACAAAGCATCGCGTGCGGTTCAAACGGCCTGCCGGGCGTAGAAGTTGGGAACAATACGGGAACCGAAATCGCTGTCGGCTCCCAAACTATTAAGAATGCTTAGCTTTTAAGTGGAGGCGCCGGGAATCGAACCCGGATCCGCGAGGCGTCCAATCAACCTTCGTTCACGTGCGTAGCCACAGATTAAGCCCGGTGGCGGGCTTTCGTGGATTCGGCCAGCGACCTAGCTCCCCTGTGTCTCATTCTCGAAGCAAGCAGCACACATCGAGAACCAGCCTTAGTGTTGACGCCCTTCTGCTACCAAGACAATCTGACAGTTGGACGGCTCTACAGTTTTTTAGGCTGCGAGAGCGAGTGCGTTATCGTTCGCAATTGGTACGGCCCATTTTGTAAGGTGGGACAGGCGCCACCGCACGCAGATTAACCTTCAGTCCCCACGTCGAAACCGATCGCCCCCGTGGGAGGGGAGTTAGTTGTTGAGAGGGCCCAATATGGCCATCCCGAGGCGTGCGTCAAGCTGGGCTCTGGTTTGGCGCATGTTTGTCGACAGAAACTGACATAGCGCGAGGCTTAGGCCCGGTCCGTGTCCGCTGCTAAATAGGCGCGCGCCAGCTCTTCCCATTCGGCTTCCAGTGAGCTTCGGCAGTGGGGCTTGCCAGCCTGCGCGTACCAATAGCCCGCGTTGGATTCATCGCCTTCACGCCGGTGCAGGTACGCGTGAAGCCAGGCGCCCTCGTTGTCGGGGAGGTCTTGCGCGATCGCATGGGCCCCATCCCAATCACCGTGTGCTTCAAGCCACAGCGCTTCGAGCCTTTTCCCCAAATTTTTGGGTTGCGGGCCTGAAAGCGCGTGCTTGAAAGCGTCGAAGTCCATTCGATCACATGCCGGGCGGCCAGAGCTTATTCACAACTTTCGAGAGCTTTTTCACCGTTTCAGGTTTCAATCCCGTGTGCGGATGCGGCCAGGGGAACGTCTGCGGCATCACGTGATTGCACGAGAAGGAGATCAGAAGGTCGCTCGGCGGCCCACCATTGGAGAAGGAGACGCCCACTTCGGCATACGCGCAGTTGGCATGCTCGGCCTGGAAATTATCCGGATCGCCAAGAATTTCGGCGAGTTCCTCGCGTAGGCCTGAATCGATAACCTGAGTTTGATTCAGAATGCGAAACGTATGAAAGCGCGGCGTGGTGTCCACGGCGGGTGCGAGCGGTGCACCTTGCGGCAACAGGCCGGGCGGCAGGAGTCCCGGAGGGATCAACTGCGGGAGAGTCTGTGCGGCTTGCTGGATCCACTGTTGGAGCTGCGGTGGCAAGCCAGGCACTGTTCCGGGCGCGGCAGCGGCATTCGGCGTGGCGGCTGCGGGGGGTGGCTCGAAGTTTTGCAAACGAAACGCGGTCACGTTGCTCGACTTCGCCTTGTCGAAGGGCACGGCGGGCGATTTGGCACAGCCGAAAGCAAGCGCCGTGGTGGCTGCGAGGGCAAAGAAAGCGGGGAAGCGAGTCATGCGGTGAATTCTCCGAGGGAGGCCAAGTTGGCCGAAGCGCTGGCATTGGCCAACCCCGGGACTTATAGGTCAATTTGAGGCGAGGCTCAAAATGTCGAAGATATTAGTGAGTGGTGGGACCGGTTTTGTGGGGAAGAGTTTGGTGGAGCGGCTTGGCGCGCTGGGCCACGAGGTCACGGTGCTCAGCCGGAGTGCCAAACAGCTCCCAGCTGGGGCCAAGAGCATTCACGCCTACACACCGCTTGAGCCGGGCGCGTGGTTTCAACATCTGGAGGGTCAGGAAGTTGTGATCAGCCTCGCCGGTGAGCGAGCGGTCGGTGTGCGGTATAGCGAAGAGAATAAGCAGCTGATCCGTGAAAGCCGGGTGCAGGGCACCCGAACGCTCGTCCAAGCGATGGCCCAAGCAGCCGTTAAGCCGAAGTTATTAATGAGTGCGTCGGCGATTGGTTTTTACGGCAGCGAGATCGGGACCGAGCCGCGGAGCGAGAGCAGCCCAGCCGGTGACGATTTTCTGGCGCAGGTGTGTGTGGAATGGGAAAGGAGTGCGGAAGAGGTGGAAGCCCTGGGCGTGCGCCTGGTGGTGTTTCGCTTGGGCGTGGTGCTCGGAAAGGGTGGGGGAGCGCTGGAGGCACTCCTCAAGCCGTTCCGAATGTTTGTCGGTGGTGAGGTGGGTTCGGGGAAGCAGTATTTTTCCTGGATCCATCTCGAAGATGTGGTCCGAGGTGTGGAGCATTTGCTGGCTGATCCTGAGGCACACGGCGCGTTCAACCTTACTGGCCCAAAGCCTGTGACCAATGCTGAGTTGACGCGCGTGTTGGGCCAAACGTTGCAGCGCCCCACCTGGTTTAAGGCACCCGCCTTTGCGTTGAAGCTGGTGTTGGGAGAAGGGGCGGCGCCGATCATTGGGGGCCAGCCCGTCTTACCGAAGCGCCTCTCCGAGCGGGGCTTTGAGTGGAAATACCCCGGCCTCGCTTCCGCGTTGGGCAATCTGCTCGCCTGAGCTATCGTGGGCCCCGCGCCTGATGCTCAAGGTCCACGTCCGCCACGTAGCTATCGCCCTCTCGCTGCTGTTCGTGGTGATCACTTTAGGTTCCCTGGGCCTCTTCCTGTTGGGTGGCGGTAATTATTCCTTCTTCGAGACAGCGTATTTTGCTCTGATCACGGTCTCGAGCGTCGGCTATTCGGAGCTGCCTCAAATGGAAAAATTCCCCGTGGCGCGCATGGTCACGGTAGTGCTGATCGTATGCGGAGTTGCTGCGATTGCATTTTTTCAATCAACACTCACCACGCTGCTCATTGAGGGCTACATCGGTAAGGCGTTTCGGAGTCGGGTCATGAACCAAAAAATAGCCGCGCTTTCTAATCATTTTGTGGTCGCCGGATGCGGGCGCACCGGGCGTTATGTCGTCGAGGAGCTCGTGGCCACGCGTCTTCCGTTCGTGGTGGTGGATCAAGACGAAGCCAAGCTTTCGCACTTGGCCGCGGAGCTGAAGATGGAGCTCCTGTGCGTGGTGGGGAACGCCACCGATGATCACGTGCTGATCGCCGCCGGCGTGGAACGGGCGAGTGGCGTTATCGCAGCTTTGCCCACAGATCCGGACAACCTATTCATCACGCTTTCGGCCCGAGCGCTGAATCCCTCCTCCCGCATCGTTTCGAAAGTTGTCGAGATTGAAAATGAGCCCAAGATCTTTCGGGCTGGGGCGGATTCTGTGGTCAGCCCGCATCGCATCGGTGGCTTGCGCCTGGTGAGTCAATTGATACGGC
>CAZSUA010000195.1:4649-7074 GCA_964609655.1 uncultured Polyangiaceae bacterium
ACGGCCCCGAGTCACCGAGTTTTTGGACCGCATGCTGCGGGTCACGAAAAACTTGAGATTCGATGAAGTGATGGTTCCCGAGAGTTCGGAGTACGCGAACAAAATTTTGCGCGACATCCCGATTCGACAGCAAACGAAGCTGTTGGTGATCGCGCTGCACGAGCCGGGGGACCATTACGTTTACAATCCCGGGCCAGACGCGGAAGTGAAGGCTGGGGCGGGACTCATTGTCATGGGTGAGCCTGAAGACGTGGCGAAGCTCAGAACCTTGTTTGGCGCGAGCAGCTCCAGCTCCTGGACGACCACAGATAGCCTCGGCTAGGCTGCGCGGCGTGTCACAGCTCTATCGCGTTGAGTTAGGTTCATTCGATCCCGAAGCCCGGGTTTGGAACGTGGATTTGTTGTCCGCCCATCATGTTCGCGTGGTCGCACTCAGGCAGGAAGCTGAGCCCCTCCTCGATCAGCTTTGGATGCACACCGTTGGCTCGCCGAAGATCATTTGGAAAGGGGGCGAAGATCTGCCGCCTGCTGGATTGATCGCGTTGGTGGAGCTCAAGCTGCCCAAACGCGCGGCCGCCGGGATCGTGGCACTCGCCGTGCTGCTCTTGGTGAGCGTGGGCGGGCTTGCCCTAGTCTACGGCAAGCTCAGCACCGCCCAGGCCACTCAGGAAATTTACAAGAAACAGAGTGAGGACCTCGCACGTGAAGCCAAGCTCAGTCGCGCTAGCGTGAAAGCTGAAGAGCTTCGCGCGCTCGCGAAGGGGTTGTTTACCCGTGGAGGCGAAAATTATGCGAAGCGCTAGTGGCTCTCGGGCAAAGCAACGTGCGGCGGTCGCCAGCGCGGCGTTCGTGGCTTTTTCCCTGTTAGGCGCTGTCGTTGTGGCGGATATGCCCATCCTCACGCACATTCCGGAGAAGCCGGGAATGAAGGCTTGCTACGTAGAAGTGCCTATCGGCAACGAGATCACATCGCTCCTGTGTTTGAGCGATGGCTTGAAGTCGCTCTCGAGCTTCGAAGTGCAGAAAGACGCCGAAAAGAAATGGCACGTTTCAGCTGCCAAGGGAGCCTTCGCGCTCTCGCGGCAGGCGCATCGCAATGCTCACCCCGAGGCTGCCAGTCTGTTCTATGGCGCAGCGCTGGTCAGTCTCTACGGCGTGCCGCATGCCATCCCGAACCGGGATAAAAAAGATCTGTGTGATGCTGCTGAAGAGGCGATCACCGCAGGCTGTCGCATCGATCGGTGCGAGGGTGCGGAGGGTGCCACTCATGCGCCAGATTTCGCGGAAGTGTTGGGCGCTTATCGACTGGGTTGTTTGCGCAGATTGCCTGCGGTGTGCCAGTGGGATGAGAAGAAGCCTCCTGTGTGTGGGAGTGCGCTCTTGGCGGTCCGGCAGGAGTGGTCGCAGTACTCCCGGTACGTCCGGGGGGTGTCGCGCGTACCACAGAGCGCAGAGCGTCTGGTTCCTGTCTTAGACAAGTGGAGGACAGCGCTTGAAAATTATGAAAAAGAGGTAGACGCCGCGGTGGACGCCGGTCGTCCCGTGGATGCTGCGCCCGAAGGTTCGGTCGTGTTGGTAGCCGGTGTTGAGGCCCGCACCGCATTCGAAACGGCCCTGTTGGATGCGCAGTCGCAGGCGCTAGGTGCGCTAAATGTTGAGGTTAAGACCGGGGTGTCGCCGCTCCTGGGGCTGTGGAAAAAGCAGGCCGCCAAGCTTAAGGAAGCCAAGAGTTTTGAGGCGCTACACCGCAACGATGCCCAGATTGAGGCATTGCAAGTGGCGATTAACGGATTGACGCGTTAGCTGCACGGAATTGCCAACTGAACGGCTGACCACGGTTCGTCGCGGTGGCGTCTGCGGCGTCTGCGGCTCCACGGCGGTTAAGCGTGACTTGTTCGAATGGGGATTCCCCTCGTGGGGCCTTGGGCTCTATCCTCTGGGGTCCTCATGGGGAACCCCGAGCCAGCCAGCGGCGTCACGCCGTCCGACTCTTCGTTTGAAGCCGAGCAAATTTCGCGCGAGCGATTTAAGTCAACGTTGGATTTGGGGGAAGGCTCCATCGAAGCACTGCTTGAAGAAGCGGAGCGCGTAGCGCAACTCGGCAGTTGGGCATGGGACATTGAATCCAATCGGGTAACTTGGTCCGAGAATTTGTATTCGCTGCTTGAATACGAGCCAGGCCTGGACACGCCGTCCTTAGATGCACTGTGCGCGCGTGTGCACACCGAAGACAATTCACTCATGATGCTGCTGGTTGAGCGGGCCAAGCACACGGCTCAACCGCAAAGCGTTGCCCTGCGGCTGCAGTTGCCGCAGCATGGCGAACGGCATGTGCTGATTCGAGGTCGCGCACTCCGGAGTGAAGACGGGAAGATTGTGCGTGTGGTCGGCACGGTGCTCGATGTCACTGAACGGCGGGCGATGG
>CAZSUA010000195.1:7084-10541 GCA_964609655.1 uncultured Polyangiaceae bacterium
CGATGGAGCAAGAGCTCGCGAAACGCACCGAGGAGCTAGCCGAGAGCGAAGCGCGGTGGCGTTCGATCGCAGAAACTCCGTTCGATTTCATCGTTTTGGTGGATGAGCATGGGGTGTATCGTTGGGTGAATCGCACTGCCGAGGGTGTGAATCTGGATGAGATCATCGGCCGCGCCTCCATCTATGATTTTCTGGATGCCGCGTCGCGCCCAATGGCTGAAGCGGCACTCGCTGAGGTTTTCCAAACGGGTCAGGCCTCGTACTACGAGGGTTATGCGCCCACACTGGATGGTTGGTTTGGCAACGCGGTAGGCGCTTACAAGAAGGCCGGGAAAGTGGAGCTTGCGTGCATTTTGACGCGAGATATCTCCGAAGCGAAACGCGCGGAGGCCGAGGTGGTGCGGCACGCTCGCATGTTGGCCGAAGCCGAGCGCATTGCTCATGTCGGGAGTTGGCAGTGGGATAAGGCCAGTGGGCGCTTGGATTGGTCCGAAGAGCTGTATCGAATCTTCGGAGTCGCGCGTGAGACCGCGCCTACGCAGGAGCTGCATGACGCCCTGGTTCTGGATCGAGATCGTGCGCGAATTAAGCAAATTGTGGCCGACGGTTTCACCACTTCAAACTCGATCGTTTACGAGTACAGAATTCGGCGCCAAAGCGATGGAGCGATCCGGCAGCTGCAGACAGCGGGCGAGGTCTTGCGGGATGCTGCGGGAGAAATCACTGGCTTCCTCGGAGCAACCGTCGATCTCACGGAGCGCAAGGAGCTTGAAGAGAAGATGGCACGCACCGAACGCCTCGAAGCACTCGGCCGGTTAGCTGGAGGCTTGGCGCATGATTTCAACAATGTGCTGACCGTGATTTTGGGCCAAGTCGAGCTAGCTGGCCGAAGCCCTAGCCTCGAGCCACACGTGCGCGATTCTCTCAAGACGATCGGCCAAGCCTCGGAGCGTGCTTCGCGGATGACTCAACAGCTCTTGGCATTTGCCAGCCGACAGGTGCTCGCTCCACGCGCTATCGAGCCGCGGGCAGAAATTCAGAGCCTGGTGCGCCTCTTTCAGCCGTTGCTGGGGGAAGACATTCGGATTGTTCTGAATTTTGCGGAACCAACCTGGCCCGTGCGCGTGGACCCATCGCAGCTTGAGCAGCTCGTCATGAATCTTGTCATCAACGCTCGCGACGCCATGGAACGTGGGGGCACACTCACCATCGCGACTGCCAACGTGACTCGACCGAGCGAAGGTGGGGTGGGCGAGTGGATGCGGCTGACAGTTGCGGACACTGGAAGCGGTATCGCAGAGGAAGTTCGCCGCCACCTCTTCGATCCATTCTTCACGACCAAGTCGCAGGGTAAGGGCACCGGACTCGGGCTCGCAACGTGCGAGAATATCGTTAAACAGGCCGGTGGCTTCATTGAAGTGGAGTCCCAGCTGGGTGACGGGGCGGCTTTTCATGTCTATCTGCCGCGCAGCGAGGCGCCGGCATCCAAAGCGGGTCCGATCTCCGAGTATCCGTCAAGCGTCATGGGGTCTGAGACGATTCTTATCGTGGAGGATATGGTGCTCATTCGCCGGCTCTGCGTGCGTGTGCTTTCTGGCCTAGGCTACACCACGCTCAGTGCGGAGACGGCCGCTGAGGCGCTCGAAGTGGTAGGAGCACACCCGGGGCCGGTACACTTGATCCTGACGGACATGGTGTTGCCCGATCGCCCAGGCGTGGAGTTGGCGGCGGAGTTGCTGTTGCTCTTCCCCGCGGCGCGCGTGTTATTCACCTCAGGGTATTCCGAAGTGACGATTCCGGTGAGCTTCGGGTCGCGCCATCAGTTCTTACCCAAGCCCTTTACGCCAACCAGCTTGTCGAAGAAGATCCGCCAAATCTTGGATGACGCGGGCAGCGCGGAGCCGAACTGAAAGAAATACAAGTTAACGCTTGGCAGGTTCTGGCGCACTGAGCGCTTCGTGACCGGCGCACTGCCGCACGGGAAGCCGTGGATACTTTGGAAACACACGGTCAAACCTCGAGCGTTCGCAGAACAGAAAAATGCTGCCTTTGGCGCCCTTCACGGGCCTCAAGTGGCGGCAGGTGCCGCACAGGCCTGCGTCTTTCTGGTAGTCGCGGGTGATCGTCACAACTCAGGCTACTTCTGGAATGCGCTTCGAGGTACAGCAAGGGCCTCGTGAAAGGCCAAAGAAATCAGGTGAGGCAAGCTAAGCTCCGTCGCTATCGCGCCCAGGCCGTCGGGTGGTTGAGTGTGTTGCTGCTGATGTGCAGCCTCGTCGCGTGCCGTCGCGCAGTTCCGCTGCCCACGCTCGGGAAAATCGGAACCTTCCAGCTTCAGGATCAAGCAGCACAGCCATTCTCTCCCGAGAAGCTGCGGGGCAGGGTCTGGGTCGCGGCTTTCATGTTCACGCGTTGCCCCATTATCTGTCCGCGCATCACGCGCCAGATGCAGCAGTTGCAAGTCATCGCCAAGGCGAAAAAGCTTGAGGTGAGCTTCGTGAGCATCAGCGTGGACCCGGAAAACGACACGCCCAGCGTGCTTCGCCAGTACGGAGCGAAATATGGCGCCGACTTTGCGACATGGTCCTTCCTCACGGGCGATTATGCACTGATCAAGCAAACGGCTGAGCAGGGCTTCAAGCTGGCTCTGGAAGGGCGGGCTGATGCCAAGCAAGCTGACTTCGGGATCACGCATGGCTCGCACCTCGTGCTGTTGGACGTCGAAGGTCAGATCCGCGGCTACTATCGCAGTAGCGAAGATGAAGCCATGAAGCAGCTGATGGTCGACGCCGGGCGTTTGATTGCCGAAGCGGAGTGAGCGGCGGAGTGAGCGGCGGAGTCAGCCGTCTTCAGACAGCGACACGAAGCTTTGGAGCTGGGAACGCCGCGCTTCCAAGCTCGCAATATCGCGTGCCAGGGCCGTGATGTGCCCTACTTTTCGGGCGTGGCGGGCAGATTTTCCGTAAACATGCAGGTGCGCGTCGGGCACACTCAATACGTCGGCGAGCGGGCACTCTCTGCCAATCAGGTTGAGCATCACGCTGTGTGCCCGGGGCGAGGTGTCGCCGAGCGGGAGTCCGAGAATCGCGCGCAGGTGGTTCTCGAATTGGCTGGTGGCAGAACCCTCGATGCTAAAATGTCCGGAGTTGTGCACACGCGGTGCGAATTCGTTGGCGTACAGGCTGCCGTCTTTTTCGAAGAGCTCGAGCGCTAAGACGCCCACGTAGCCCAAATGCTGAAGGAGCGAGCTCGCGTAGCTTTCGGCTGCGGCCTGGAGCTGGCTAGAAGTGTTCGGTGCCGGGCTCAGCGTGGTGCGCAGGATGCCGTTCCGATGCTCGTTTTGCACCAGCGGATAGAATGCGCGTTCACCGGTTTTGCTTTGTACGGCCAAGATGCTGAGCTCGCGTGTGAAACGCATGAATTCTTCAGCGATCATGGGTACAGCGCCCAGCTCTTG
>CAZSUA010000196.1:0-10478 GCA_964609655.1 uncultured Polyangiaceae bacterium
TCTATTTGCGCGTGCAGAACGTGGGCTCTTGGCCCCCAATTGGGTCGGGTTCACCACTCCTTGAGCTTCGGTGACGTGGTGAGCTGGGTTCAGAGCGCCGACGGCTCGATGGCCTGCTCTCGGCGCTGCTCCTCCTTCCGACCGACTGTCAGTTCGATTGTCTTGTGCTCCTCACCACCTGTTGCCAGAATTCAATGCGCTGGAGAACGTTATGCTGCCAGGCTTGATCCAGGGGCGATCCAAGAAAGAAATGGCGAAACGCGCTGGCGCGCTCTTGGAGGAGGTGGGGCTCACTCATCGCCTGACTCATCGACCGGGCGAGCTCAGCGGAGGCGAGCAACAGCGAGTGGCAGTGGCCCGGGCCTTAGCGCTGGATCCCAAGCTTCTGCTCGCAGATGAGCCCACCGGAAATCTCGACAGCGCCACGAGTGATGCGATCCACGAGCTCTTTTTTCAGATCAATCGAGAGCACGGCACGACCATCGTCGTCGTGACCCACAATTCTGCCTTCGCCGAGAGCATGCCACGCGTGGTGCGCATGGTGGATGGGTGCGTGGTGCAAGACGATGTTAAGCGGAAGGCTAGCGCACCGGCAGAAGCAGGACCGGGTCTTTTGGCTTGAGCTCGAGGTGTTGTGCAACGCTTTCGGGGAGCACGAAATTGTCGCTCGGTGAGGCTCCGAGAAGTTAAACTTTAGCGAGGCAGTGCTCGCATCGCTTCAGCGTAGGCTCGAAGCCTGGCGGCCCTGAGGTTCCGCTCGCGATGCAGGTCAGCGAGGTGGCTCGACTCACTCTGCGGGGTCAGCTTCGCCTGTTCGATAACTTCGTCAAGGACGGCCAGGGCATTGCGATCTCCTTCCGTCATGGCGGCGAAGTAGTGCCTCGCTTGTTCGGTTCGACCAAACTTGGGAATGGTGAAGCTAGCAGCCGACACCACTTCCTCCGGCGTTTTGATTTGCTGTGGCTCGGCCCCCGAACACGCGTACGCGGTAGAGGCGCCTAGGGCAGCGACGGTTAAGGCCGCTGCCAGAATCACTTTAGAAGCGCGCGTTATTCTCCCCGTCGGCACCCGGTTCGCACTCATAGTACCAACTCAGTTGCCTTTAATCCGGGGCGGTAGGCGCTGTCTATGGTCAAGAATGCAGGCCTTTGGCCCGTCTTCGTCTTCATGGTCATGATGTTCCCCGCCGTGGTCATCGTGTTCGCTCGGTTCCTCTTCACCTTCGTCGGGGTCCTCGCCCGAGTCGTCGTCGTCATGATGTTCTCCGCCACCATCCTCATCCTCATCCTCTTCGGAGCAAAGTGGAACGAACTTCTTCCTTGGGGCGACGTGGCCTTCGCTCTGCTTTGTTGGAGCGCGACCTTGGACCCCCTCGTCTTCGTCATGGGGGTCTTCGCTGCTATGTTCCGAAGTCCAGCACTTCGAGGCCTCGCCGTGGCGCTTTTCGCGAACACTCACGCTCTGCTTTTTCACGGTTTCGTTCCCGAATCGATCAACAGCGCGCCAAGTGACGACATGGTCCCCAACTGGGAAGCGCTCAGGAGCGTCGTTGACGACGGTTACCTCCCCG
The DNA here is from genome assembly GCA_964609655.1 of uncultured Polyangiaceae bacterium. Taxonomy (GTDB): domain Bacteria; phylum Myxococcota_A; class Polyangia; order Polyangiales; family Polyangiaceae; genus JBBRRP01. The sequence goes on from CAZSUA010000196.1 coordinate 1,571, forward strand.
CCACAGGCATCGAACGCTTTCGCTTCTCCGAGCTCAAGGCATTGCTCACAGGCACCCACCACGATGGCCGGTGGCACCGCTAGTGCTGGAGGAGTGGTGTCGCGTACGGTCACGACAGCTGCGTCTTCGACACTGCTCGCTCCTAGGCTGACCGTGAGTGATACCTGAGTGCTTCCGAGTGGGAAGCTACCCGAAGTCACCGCGGACGTCCTGCTACCTAGCTTTACTTTGCCTGCGTTCCACAAGTAGGTCGCGCTGCCTTGTGGTCCCGAGTTCGATCCGTCCAGCGTTATCGTGGCTCTTCGGTGACCCTGGCACTCGACGACTTGATCTGGCCCCGCATTGGCGATGAGCGCCACAGCGGGATCGACCCTATCCGGAAGGTCGTTGTTGTTTGCGTCTGCATCCCGAGCGTTCGGGATCCCATCATTGTCAAGGTCCCCGGGAAGCTCCGCGCCATTGGGAATGCCGTCTCCGTCAGCGTCCCCTAGGAAGGGGACATTCGGTGCGAATTTAGGCCCCAATCCACGCATTGTGAGGATGGCGGGGTCCTGAGTGCTTTCCCCTGGCAGGGGAGCTTCTTTCGGGGAGTCCAAGTAGAAGGAAGTGTCGGAGTCGCGCTCAAATGCTTTCGCCGGTGGCAGCGTGGGGTTGCTGGCGGGCCTCGTCCCCGAATGGTCGATATCCTCGCCGCGAATGAACGTCGCGCCGTCCCGAACGCTACAAGTCACATTGACAAAGTACTGCCCTCGACCGACAAGGTCGGAACGCTGGACCACGGCCTCGTACTCTCCGGTGATCGAGTTGCGGACAAAGTTCAGTGCCACGAGGATCTTGTCAGGGCGGAGCAGCGTGCCGGTGTAAGTCGCGCCTTCTACAATATCGCGTTGATAGCCAGAGCTTGCCACGACCACTACGGTCTCACCGTCACGGTAAACTCGCTGCTTGGTAAAAGTGGTGCACTCCGGCAACGAATTCTCGACTTGGGCACTGACGTAATATCCGGGTTGACGAATCTCCACAGGATCGCCGCCAGATTCGCGAACCCGCCAGGTTCCAGCTTGCGGTGAGGGCAAAGAAAGCACGGCATAGGCAGCGTCGACAGTGACTGCGACGTTTGCATCGAAGTTGGGAACGAATCGATAAGCCCTATCGCTTGGAGACAAAAGGATCGCCCTGCCGACGTCGACGGAAAACGCCTGGCGCGTCGAGTCATAGTCGGAAACCGAAATGGTAAGGGCCTTGGCTCCTTCCTCCACGTTGAACGTGTAGTCGATGGGGGTGTTGTAGGTGTCACCATTCATTTCGGGGAGCCGGAGGTGGCTCCTGGCGAGAGATTGCCCTTTTAGCTCAGCCGCGCCAGCGAAGAACAACGGCACCATGTCGTCACCGGCAGGGCGTTGACCTGGAAAGATACGCGCGGGAGTGGGTCGGCTTTGGGCAGCACCAGAAAACCCATCGTAATAGACCGGGAATTCCCAGTACTGCACCTCCGGGTGATTGGCGATAGCGCTGTTAACTTGGGTCTGCGCATCCGAGCAAATGCCGCCGCAGTTCACCTGAGTGCAGTCGCCGCCGTCGTCAGGCTTGCCAGGATTCAGGCACGTTCCCGTGTGCGGGATGTTGGCCAACCCGTCGCTGAGGTGGATCACCACACGCGTGTCTTTTTGCCCCGGAATCGGCGGGCCAGTCCGATCGTCGAAGACATCCGCGGCAAACTCTAGGGCTTTTCCGGTTTCCGTTCCGCCGCTCGCGATTGGATCCTCACCGAACAACTGATCGTCAGAAGGGCGAAGCCCCCCATTGAACTGCTCCTGCGAAATTTCGGTCGCCCCTCCGCTGGTGAGAACTGCGAACTTCAGTGGATCTTTGCAGCCACTGTTGTAACAGGAACCAATGTACGGCGCGAAACCGCAATCTGTGGCTTCGGTTGCTCTCGAACACGAGGGCCCAGAGACTTGGGGAAACTGGAGGGACGTGCTGGTACTGTAAAATGAGAGGCCTACTCGCGGCCCTCCCGTGGGCTTGGCAATGGTGCTGAAGAAGTTCCGCGCTGCGTATTTCGCGTAGTCAAGACGCTTGCGAGCCCCCGTAAGGGTACTTGAGTCACTGGCGTCCATGCTCCCAGACTTGTCCATGACGAACACCACTTGGGTATTCACGTCGAAGTTAGCCGTTCGGTCGGGAATGAACTCTTCATTGAAACTGACGTTGCCGCAGTCGGCGGGGGGATCGGGTTTGATTAGCCTGGCCTCATCGGGTGGCGGCGTATTGCCTGTGGTGAGGTCAATTCCAAAGCGATCACAAAGCGTCGCCTGGAGGCGCTCCCAGTCCGACTGCACCGCGGGCGCTCCGCCGCTGAGCGCGTGGCGAATGGTCCCCTCCGAGGAATCATAACGCTTCAGGGTGTCGTTGAACGACACGGCGTGGAGCCTGGCCGCTTCTGCTGCCGGATCTGGTGCGTTCCTATTTACATACGCAAGGCTTGGGTATTGCGGTGCTTCGAACTCTTGGCTCAAGCCCGGTAGCGTGAAGAGATCGTTGCGGGCGTACATTTGAACGAGCCCGGGCGACTGGGCAACACTCGCAGTGCCCCTTCCCAGCAGGGTGCACTCGGGGGTGCCGAAAACCGGTGCTGCGGGTCGAGGTGGCCGACCGGCCCAGGGCTTTGTGCAATCCCAATCGCCCCGTCGTGCTACTGCCAGCCCTTTGAAGTCCACTCGCAACTGAAAGGGCTCGATGCTGCCCGCCGCTGTGGCTCGATCCTTCAGAGGTCCGGTTGCGGCCTGGGTACCCCACGCGTCGCTGAGTGGCGTTCCCAGATTATCTCCGACGTAGAGCACTGGCGAGTTCGCCGGGTCGAAGGCATGGCCGTTCACCTTCAGCAGAACGCTTGTGTTGTTGCGGTAGTCCATTGCGAACTCCAAGGTGAAGCGTCGCACCTCTTGCAGCACGCCCGCAAAGCGCGGTTGGTCAGGGGTGCTAACGAACTCAGCATCGTCCATAGCAAACGTGACGCCCCATACCTCGTTGTACGTGAGATCCCCGGGGGCGGTGCCTACTGGCCACCCCTGCGGGTGATACCTGGAGAGGCGCTGGAAGAAGGCGAACACGCCGTGGTTCGATGGCCCCATCTCGCCCAGATTGAGCCCGCGGCCGTTGGAAGCCCCAGGAGTTGGGGATAGGGCATCGAGTGCTCCGGTACCGACATTGGGTCGCTTTTCGACCATCCCGCGCTTGTCATAGACTTCGGCGAGTAGAGTCGTAACGCTCTGTCTGTGCGCTTCCCAGAGCTGAACCAATCCGTCCGTTTGTGGCGGAGTAGTTGCTCCACCAGAATCTGTGAAGCCCTGCGCCCGAAATGGCATGGCACACTCCGACAGATCGAAGAGACAATTGGGGCGGCAGCGTACAACTCCTCCCGTTAGCCTGCGACCGGGGCTAGCTTGGTCGCGCGTTTGGCCTAGGGCGTTGACACGGAACGGACTATACAGTCGGTCACAGGTTAGCGGTGTGGTCCCGTCGTCTTCGAATACTGGCCCTGCGGCGGCTCCTGAATCACACTGTTCGAACAGCGCATCAGTGCCAGTCGTGAAATCGACCACGCCGTTACCGCAGCCCGCCACCGCTGGATTAGTGCTCGTTCCAAGCGGAGGACTGCACGAAGAGGTTTCGGCGAGAACCGCTGAGTCGCAATAAGCCAAGAATTTCAGGCGATCCGGGTGACCTAGTGCGTTGGCGCCCGGGCACAACGTGTCTGGCCTTGAGGATTGCCCAGGCCCAAAGCACTGAAATTCTACACCGGGCTGGTTTGCGAGCGTCGGCACGTCGCCGTGGCCGCTGCCACCAGAGGCGCCAAGCGCTTCGGGCGTCGGCACCTCCCGGCCCGAGGGAGAAAAGCCATTCGGCTGGTCGTCAGTTGAGGGGTAGAGAAAGCCGGCCAACACCAGCTGGTTGCCCGGAAACTGATAAGCGTCTGGGCGGGCGGGCTCGGCGGCTGCCGTCCCTCGAGTTCGATCAAAGCGATCAAGATCGTGGTTGCCTGAAACCGAAAACTCGCTGTTGTTGGGGATGCCGGCAGTCAAACAAAGCTGGAAATCCCCTGGTTGGGGAACGCGCGCGCTCGGTGCGCCGCCCGTATAATAGGGAGCGCAGTCGGCGTCAGTCATACACTCCCTATCCGTCCACATTGGGTCCACCTCGCTCGGAGCCAAGTGGTCCACATCCCGTCGGCAGACTTGGCCGCTGGCCTGCTGCATCAGCGTGTTGTTTTGCGCCCACCACGGCGCCCCAAAGCCTTCATACATGACGGAGCCGTCCAGCTTGAGGGCTGAATCCGGGGGGATGGAAGCTTCTGAAAAAGCGTACCCATAACGAGGATTCACGAACAGCGACACGCCTCCCAGCGCGCGGCTTTGCCGTCCGGTAAAACCCGTTGAACGGAAATGCGGGTTATCATCACCTCGTTGATCAGTATAGTAGTCCTCAAGCCCGAACAGAAGGTGACCAAGCTCGTGCGCCATCAGCTGAGCATCGTGCCCGTGGCTTCCGGCTAGGCCGGCAACTGTGAGCCTGCCAACATTGCTCAACGACTGCTGCGCATTCCGGCAAGTCATTGAACTGCCTTCACCAAAGCTCCCAGACGAGAAGGCGCGTTCGTCTTGGCCGCGCCACAGGATGTCCGCGTTCTTCTTTTCCGAGGGATGATTGACGAATTCCACCCGCTCAATGCTGACGAGGCCATCGGTGGTGTCGCAGATGGTTTTCGAGGCTCCCGCCATCTGCTGCTTGAACTCGCTAAAATCAGTGGTGGAGCGAGGTGAATCCACGAACACCTTGAGTGCCACGTTGACACGCGACAGAGCTCCGTCGGCACCAAATACCGGCGTCATTGTCCCCTTGCCGGGGAGCGAGGAGGCACTCCCTGGCATTGCCTGCCCGGAAGCTGGTGTTCCCTGAATGCACACCGCTCCGATGCCGATCCCCAACGCGCAAGCCGCTCCAACCCAAGTTCGCTTCCATGTCCCCCTCATGAGCCCGAACTAGCGCGAAGGAGACGGCAGATGCAACCCTCGGTCGTGTGACGATATGACGTCACTGACGTGGCTTCACGCGACGCCGAGAAAACTAGCTACAAGTTGACGCCTTTAGCCGAGCGTGGCACATACCGCCTTAAGGTGACACCCACGTGAACCAGTCAAAACGGACGCTAGGCATCTCGCTGGTAGCGGGGCTGTTGCTCGCGCTGGGCGTTGGTGCGAGCGCGGGTTGCCGGGGTGGAACGAGCACCGCCCAGCCTACATCGGCGAGCGCTGGAGGGGCTGGAGGAGCCGGTGGAGCTCGTGCGCCTGCTGGAGCTGTTGGCGGGGCCCTGGTGCCGGGCACAGGCCTACCGTGGCCCCCGCCGAACCTGTTCCTGTTCATCGGCTACCACACTTCCATCGGCATCCAGGTGGACGACAAGTACCTGTATTGGTCGGATGCGGCGGGCTCTACGTTCATGCGGGCCGATAAGAGCGGCGCTGGGGAGCCGCAAGAGATTGTGAGGTGCGCGTGCGACAACCTCCGTTTCGTTGCGGACAGTGCTACAGCGAGCCTCTACGTTTTGGATCGCGACCGCGTGCTGCAGGTGGAGCGGGAAACCTTCGCGCAGACGCCGCTTCCGTTGGACTGGGATCACAGTAGCGGGGACCTCTTCGCCGACGAGCAGTACATCTATACCGCGATGCCAGGCTGCGCAGCCATCACGCGCTTCGACAAGAAGACGCATACGAAGGAGGTAATGGGCATTTCCGGGGTTAAGTATCCTACCCAGGCCGGACGCACGACGCTTGGCAAGGCGGGCGGAAAGCTCGTCTGCGGGTCACCCACCGAGATCTACGTGGTCGATGCTTGGGGTATGGGAGGTCGGCGGGTCTTCGATAACGTCAAACTGGGCTTGGGCCTCACCGGGGTGTCCAACAATGTCTATTGGGTGGACGCCGACCTAACGACGACGGTGGGCTGGACACCGGTCAGCTCGGGAAGCGTTCAGGAAGTTTCAAGGAAAACGGTGGTGGGCCGGCCCAGTCGCCTGCTGTTCGTGCCATCCCTTGGCAAGTTGGCGTTCGGGTCAGGGACCGGAATTCAAGGCTTCAATCCAGTGACGAACCAATTTGACGGTTTCGCAACGGTTGGAGTGTTGGCGCAGTTCGGAACCTCGATCATTGAAGACTTCGCTGTTGACTCCGAGTTCGCGTACGCCACCATGTACGGCGGCCGAACTCGTATTGTTGACGGAGTGCTGAAGGGCGATCCGGCATCGTGGATCGCCCGCGTTCCGCTGGATGCGTTGAAGTGAGGGGCTCGCTCGAACGTGCGAGGGCGGAGGCAAGCGTTGTTGCGGTTCTGGTCCCTGCATTCGACGAAGCTCAGTGCGTCGGACAAATTGTACGTGAATTCGTGGCACTCAAGCGGGAGTTCTCGGACCGTCACCTTCGTGTTGAGCTGCACGTTATCGACAATGGCTCCACCGACGCGACCGCCGAGGTCGCGGCAAGCGAGATGCGGTCTCTGGAAAACTGCCACTTGCACCATGTTGCCTTACGCGGCAAGGGTAACGCGGTTCGATGGGGATTTGCGAACATCCACGCGGATGTCTACGCCCTGGTGGACTGCGATCTCACCTATTCGTTGAACGACATTCCGGCTCTGGCGGCGCTCGTGACCAGCGGCACTTGCGAAATGGCAATAGGGGACCGGCTAACCAGAGGAGCGTATCGCCGCGCGCATGGACCCGATTTTCGGTGGGCAGCGAATCATCTCATTTCTTGGGTCATAGCTTCTCGCCTTCAACAGCGCCGCGTCGATGCACTCAGTGGATTGCGCGTGCTGGATGGTCGCCTTGCAAGACGGATGAATCTCCGCGAAAGTGGCTTCGCACTTGAAACGGAGCTAATGTTCGAAGCGGCCCGCCTGGGGTCGCGAGTGCAATCGCTTCCAGCCGCCTATAGGGGTCGGCCGTCCGGCAGCGAATCGAAACTTGTCACCGGGATTGACGGCCCGCCGATTCTGTGGACACTCCTTCGCCGTTTATACGCACATCGCGCGCCGTCGCGACGCGAGAGCTTCGCTCGCGTCGCAGTGGGTGCTCATTTAGACTCTGTTTCTAGCAGCGAACGATAGTAGGCGAGCGCGCGCATCGTACTGGGCTTGCTTGGATCGAGCCGCTGGGCATCGACCAGCGCTTGTACGGCTTGACGGTACCGGCCCACCGCGCCATAGGCTTCTCCGAGATTGTGGTGGATTTTCCAGTCATTGGGGCGGCCCACCGCTGCTCGCTCATAGAAAGGCAAAGCTGCTTCGTGCTGGCCGTCGCGAAAGTATTGATTGCCCAACAGGTAGTAGAACGACGCCTCCTGCAGCTTGTACGCGGGAGACCAAGAGATCAATGAAAGCGCGGTTGCACATCCTGCTAGCGCCCACCGTAATGGCCCCACGCTCCGATTAAGGGCGATCCCCAAGCCGTGTGCGGAGAAAAGGCAAAGGGCTGGGATGGCTGGTATTCTGTAGCGGCTTGAGAAAAAGAAAATCAATACGGACAGGAGATTTGTGAGCAAAATGCACCCTAGAAGAGCGGGTTTACCAAAGAAAAAACGCGTACGCATTCCGAGCAGACTCAAACCCAGAAGCAAGCCGAACGGGAGCGGCATCAACCATAGGCTGGGGTGAATACTACGCTCCGCCGATAGGACGAATTCCATCGAGATCTCGTCGCTTCCGAGCCAGCCCCGCAACTTCTTTGCACAAAGGACCACCGCTTGCCCAAGGTCGGATCCTAAATAGTCAAACCCTTGTTGGTACCAGAATGCGTCGACCTCCTGGGCCCCGACCTTCCTGCCGAAGGAAGCCTCGACAAGCCTGGAAGCGTCGGCCAGCTGCGTCATGGGATCGCCAGAGAATCCGGGCAGCTGAGTGTACGAACCCTCAGCGTTTAGATTGTTCCCTTGAGCAAAGGTGACGCCGCCTTGCGCAGAGATCAGGATCCACTCTCCCGAAACGATGCGGTTGCGAACTGTAGCAGGGGCAATAGCGGCTAGCAGGCCCGCGAACATGATCACGGTCGATGGTAGGCGCTGCTTCCGCTGACGGATCCGCCAGGTTCCTCGAGTCAGCAGCCAGGCGGCAGCGAAGGGAGCAAAAAGGAGAGTGTTGGGACGAGCAAGGCATGCCAACCCCAGCGCAAATCCACCGAGTAAAGGCCAGCGTAGGCTCCTGCCCCTTGAAGGCATAAGGAAATAAGCGCTGAGCAGCGTCAGAGTCGTGCCAAGGGTTGTTTCGACAACCGTAAGCTCAAGCATCCCAGCAGCTCCGTAGAGACACCAGAGAAGCGTTCCCAGCGTCGCCGTGCGTTGTCCAAACACCGCAAGGCCAAGTTGGTAAAGTAGCCACACGGTTGCTCCTGAGAGGCCAATCTGCGAAAGATACACACTCCAGAGGTTGCCGCCGACGGCCTGGAACGCGGCGAGGAAGTAGGCGTACAGCGGCGCGAACGAGAAAGGCTCTGGCCCTCCGAGAGGGGTGCCGCCGGAGATGGCGATTGCCGCGACCCAATAGCGCTGTGCATCTAAAGGTAAAAAATGCTGTTCGGACGGGCTTGATGTAGCAAGGTCCGCCACGTACGCCCCGCGCGTGACCACGAACAACAGGACAACCGCCCGCCACCCCGAGAGCCACTCTCGAGCCACATCCCCCTTGGTCGGTGAGTTGACCGCACCCCCGGACCGCCGCCCGTTCATCGGACCATCTGCCCTACCACGCTGCGACCGTTTTTTCTTACGCGACACGGCGTCTGCCCGCCAACCGCAGTGCGGCGAGCCCGCCCGCTTTGGTACCTTGGGCGAGCTCCTTCGGCTCCTTCAGAATTCCG
>CAZSUA010000197.1:0-10457 GCA_964609655.1 uncultured Polyangiaceae bacterium
TCGCGATGCTCGAGAAGTTGGCGCTGTTGAAAATCGCGCTCTGCAGGGCCCCCGCTTTCAGCAGTGCCTCTTCTGCTCGCTTGCGCGCCGTGTTGTCGGTTCCGATCAACAGATAGCCAATGATGGCACCCTGAGCATCCCTTAATGCCGTCACCGACACCACCGCTGGGAACCGGCTGCCATCCTTGCGGATGTACGTCAGCTCATAAATATCTTCGATCCCGCGCGAGGCCTTGAACACCAACGCTTCAAAGCCTGGTGTGATCGGCGTTCCAAGCTCAAGGCTGAGTGCCTTGGCGCGCGCTACCACTTCCTGCGGATCGGAGATATCCGCCGGAGTGATCTTGTTCATCACCTCCGCCGCGGTGTAACCCAGCATTCGCTCGGCCCCGACATTGAAGATCTGGATCACACCCTTCGCGTCCGTCGCGATGCTCGAGAAGTTGGCGCTGTTGAAAATCGCGCTCTGCAACGCATTAGCCTTCACTTGAGGCTCTTGCGACTGTAGCGTTGAGAGTAACTCCATCCTATTGGCCTAACACCTATTCGTAGAAGGCGATGGCTCGATTCCAATCTAATGACGATAACCACGTGTTAATGCCGTACGAATTTACTTAATGGCTCGCTCAAAAAGTGGGCGCCCGCGGGCGTGTGCGGGTATCCAGTGGCTGATAACTCAAGAGCCACTCTCCCAGAATTTTCTGCGCAGCTTCACGATCGACGCCCAACTGACGTTGCAGATAGGTTAAAAAATCCAACGGGAGGCCCTCAGAGTCTTGAGGGATGCTAGTGAGTTGCATCCTGTTCTCCATTAGGCGAGACCTATTCCGCGGCCACTGGCCCGGTCCAACGGCGCTGGCAGATCTCGGCAAGCGTTTTTGCGAGACCCGGAATTTCCATCGCACGGGCAGGAGCCCGTGTACCGCGCGCAATATCCCCGAGCGTTACGATGCCGGCAAGCTTGCCATCCTCGTCAACGACTGGGAGGCGGCGGATCTGTGCTCTTTGCATCAAACTCTCGACGTCGTCGAGCGGGGTGTTCGGTACGCAGCCTATGAGTTCGCGAGACATGACAACGCCCACCTTAATATTACGCAGCGAAAGGCCCTGCGTGTAGGCACCCATGGCGATATCTCGGTCCGTGATCATCCCTAGTGGTGACAGTTCCGTGTCCACGACAACCAGGCATCCAACGTCCGACTCCCACATGATCTGAGCTGCTTGCTCCAGCGAGTCATCTTCCGAACAGGTGAGAACCTTGCGTGTCATCAGCTCTTGCGTTTTCATGCGTCCTCCGAAATGGGGTAAAGTTGGTATCACGCTTTAGCAAGTGACGAGCCAGGACGATCGGGCGCGCTAACGGCCTGGGCGAGCCGGGTAAGGTGGCAGGAGCCCAAATGGGCGCCGGGGCGTTTCGCCACGCGTGAGGCGGCGGTGCTGCTCAGCTCCGAACCTCCTGGAGTCCGTTCGGCACGAAGCCAGCTTGGCGCTAGCCAGGGCGACGTTCTGCGCGCAAGCTCTCGCGGCGCCCATGCGTCTGCTCCTGCCTCTGTTCGTCCATCTGCGCCTGCACTACCAGTTGCTGTTTCTCTCGCCGCTGTTCGCGTGGGGCTTCGCGCTGGGTGGCGGTGTCTTCTCGGTACGCGCCGGCTTGGGATTTCTGGCTTTTCATGTGTTTTTGTACGGCGGCATCACCGCTTACAATTCTTACTACGATCGCGACGAGGGCCCGGTAGGCGGGCTGCTGAAGCCACCAGCGGTGACGGAGCCGTTGCTCGGTTTTTCGCTTGGGGTGCAGCTGATCGGCCTGGGGCTTGCCGTCGCCGGCGGCTGGTGGCTGACGCTTTTGTACCTGGTCGTGATGTTGCTGTCGGTCGCGTACTCGCACCCGCGTTTCCGCTGGAAGGCGCGGCCCTTGCTATCATTGGCCGTGGTAGCGTTCGGCCAAGGAGGCGTAGGTTTCGCAGCCGGCTGGTTGTGCGCCGCGTCGCCCCCGCACCCTCTCTTCGATTCGCCTGACGGGTTGCTGGGCATGGCGGCCGCGACTTTGCTGACGACGGGCTTTTATCCGCTCAGTCAGCTTTACCAAATCGACGAAGACCGAGCCCGCGGCGACTTCACTTTCAGCGTCGTCTACGGTCCAGCCGCTAGCTTTCGTTTCTCGCTCGGTTGTTTGATCGTTGGGGGCGCATGCGTTGCCGCGGTGGCATGGCGCCGGTTTGGTGTCGTGGACGGAGCGATAGTGCTCGCGGCTCAGGCGTTACTGTGGGGCGTCGTGCTGCGTTGGCGCCAGCGGTTCTCGAGCGAGGTCATGGCTAACTTCGTCACCCTCCATCGCTTGCAGCTCGCGGTGTCGGCCGGAACGCTGGGCTATGTCAGCTTGCGCCTGCTGCTGAAGTGAGCGCGGTCAGCCGCTGCGCGTAACCGGTATACGCCAGAGCAGTGGAGGGTGTGAATTGGAAACGGAAATCGGGCGGCACCGTGCGCGTCAGCAGCATGCGCCAAAACGCCCTTGAAAACACGACAGGCGCTGACCCGTGAAGCTCCGTGAAGTGGAGCGCGTGAGCTTGGCACATGCGCTCCAGCTCCTGCGGTTTGATGAACAAACGCAGCACATGCATGTGGCGGGGCGTATTTTTCACGAACCATTCCACGCCTTTGATCACCACCAGCCAGGCCAGCGGATTGCGGTTGAACGTGTGAAAGAAGAACAATCCGTTGGGCCGAAGGACGCGAGCGGCTTCCGCAACCACGCGCGCTGGGTCTTCCACGTGCTCCAAAAAATCCATCGCGCAAACGGCGTCGAACGATGCATCCGCGAAAGGGAGCGCCAGGGCGTCGCCGAGTAGGTAGCGAGCCCTGCCGGTGACGTCGTGCCGCACGGCTACATCAAGGCTCGCCTGAGAAGCGTCGATTCCGGTCACCTCGAAACCCTCTTGCACGAGGTGGTTGCTCAGAAAACCGCCGCCGCAGCCGATGTCGAGCACCTGGGCCGCGGCACCGCAGTGGGCAAGTAGCCGTTCAGTCAACCACGGATTTCGGAGGCGGGATTCGGCTCGTAAGAGCGCGACTGGATCGTCGTTGGCGCCGTACCAACGCTCGCCGAGCTGGTCGTAGATATCGTTGTTGACGGGGACGAGCGTTGAAAGAGCTTTTTCCATGGGACATTCCAGTACAGCGCTTGATGCAAGCCGAATCCTAGCGTGAGGGTTGCCGACAACCAAAGCAGCGTGCGGTCCTGGCGCTGCCAAAGCAGGGCCGCTATGCCCAAAACGATCGGGTGAAGCACGAACAGCACGGAATGCAGCCACTGCTCGGCCGGCTGGCAGTGTTGTGCGTGAACCCACTCGTCCTTGGTGACGAGCAAGCAAGAGAAAACCGCGAGCGCGACAAAACCACCGAGCGCAGCGGGTGAAGGGGCGATCGCAAGAGCGAAGACGTAGCAGCCCAACACACTGAGTGTGTCCAGCGGATGCCCCACGCGCTCCCAGCGCGGCAGCCCGCGCCGGCGATGGAAATACAGCTCATCAATCAGCATGGCTAGCGCTTGCAAGGCGAGCGGAACCAGGAGCCAGCTCACGGCAAGACTTTACTCAAGATCGCACCCGAAAGCGTCAGCCCCGGGCCAAACGCCAAGCTCACGATCGGGGTGAAGGTCGAAACATCGGAGGCCAGAGCGATTTTCTGCCAGATGAACGGCAACGTCGCCGACGACATGTTGCCGCGCTCGCGCAACACGGCACGGCTGAAGCGTATCTGTTCTTCGCTCAACTGCAGGAGCTTCGCGATCTGATCAACAATTTTGGGGCCGCCCGGATGGATAGCAAACAGCGCTTGCGGTACCGCAGCCATGCTCAATCCGGCCTGTTCCAAGAGAGAAGCGACGAAAGCCTGGAGCGACCCGGCTATCCGCTCGGGCACGTCGCGTGCGAGCACCATCTCCATGCCCGAATCGGAGCAGAACCAGGCCATCGACGCCGCTGATTCCGGGATGATCCATTCGTCGAGCGCCAGCACCGCGAGGCCCGCCTGGCGACCATGAAATTGGGCCTCGGGATACACCGAATAGGCGATGCAGCCGTCTGCGAAAAGGCTTTGAATGACGAGCTGTTCCGGCTCGTGGCGCAGCGGATTCATGTGCAGGGAGCAGAGCTCGGTGTGCACGATGTCCGTACGGGCTTCCGCGTCGCGGCTGCCCGCGCTCAAGGCTCCTAGCGCGCCAAAGCCTGCAGCCATTCGGAGCGCGGGCAACGCCGCATAGCAACCCATGTGATACGCGTGGGTGACCCGCGTCTGTGCGCCCCAACTCTTGGCTGCCACCAAAAGCTGCGCGGCGCTCGGTGCTGCGTAGCCGGTGCACGTCACGTGAATCAGGTCGCGCGGTGGGCGTTCCACCTCCGAAAATAGCGTAGAACACGCCTCCGTGGCGATTAGCTCGAACAATTTGGTGCGCGCGCGCATTCCCTGTGGCGCTCCTTGTTCGGAAAAATCGTAGACCTCCATTTCGGACCAGCGAGTGTGCGAACAGTCGTCGATCTCGTGCCCGCGCGTGGCAATCTGGCTCATATTGCAGCCAAATCGAGCCAGCCGGTGGCGCATCGAGTCGCGCAGCGATTCCTCGTCGGCGGGCTCGCCCTTCTCATTCAATTGTCGCGCCTCAGCGCGGGCGTGGACGCAGGCGAGCCACTCCAGCGTCTCGGCTTGCGTTGCTAAGTGGCGGGGGCGAAGCGCCCGAAAATCACTGAGAAGAAACACTGTGGCCGTCCTAAGCAACTTCCGAGCCAGCGTCCCCGGCTAGGGGAGTTCCGCCGCCGGGGTTCAGTGACAATTCGACTGGGTCCGTTTGGCCGCCGGCAACATTAGTGTCACATCGAACCGGCGCAAGATTTGGCTGATAAATCTATTCGAAGCTTTATATTCGTGGTTGCAGATCGCGGCACGTTTCGTGCTTTGTGCAGCCACATGCTCAACATCGAATCCATCAAGCCCAATATGCCCGTCGTTTGCTCCCAAGGCGGCCAATTCGCCGTAGTAGATCATACGGAGGGCGCGACGTCCATCAAACTTGCTAAAGACAAAACCGGCCAGCATCACTTTATGCCAATTAGCTGGGTCACGCGCGTGGATGAGCACGTGCACATCGACCGCCCTGGTACTGAGGCGATGAAGCAATGGACGACAGAGCCCGATGGTGCGCACCGGGCGCATAAAGATCCCAGCTGGTGGAACGAGACGCACTCCTCCGCGTGGGAGGGAAGCAAGTCAGCGCTACGAAACGACTGGGAGCAGTCCACGCCGGGGAGCGCAGGGTCGTGGGGGGAAGACGAGCCCGCGCTTCGCTACGGCCACGGTGCACGCCAGTACTACGCCAAGCAAACGTGGAACGACGAGCTTGAGGGCAAGCTAAGCAAGGACTGGGATGCAGCCGGTACTGGCAGCAGCTGGGACCGCGTCAAGTCCGCTGTGCGCCGCGGCTGGGAGAGCATTAAAAACGCTGCCGATTGAGGCTCGCATGCAAGGTGGCCGTTTTGAGCTCGGAAGCGTGTGCAACGCAGCCACTTTCGTAAGCCCACCTGACCCTAATCAAGCGCGAACAGCGCGCGAGACCGAGCTTCGGGCGCGCTATCTACGTTCACGTGCGCTTTCGGAAAAAGCGTGCTCGCTCATTCCCGGCGGCCACCATTTGTCAGGGAAGGCGCTCGTCGATTTCGAGACCACGCCCGCGTATTTCGAACGCGGCAGCGGCGCGATGCTCTACGACGTCGACGGCCACGAATACGTCGACTACTTGATGGCGTTCGGCGCTCAGCTACTCGGCTATGCCAGGCCCGAAGTCGAAACCGCCGCCCATGAGCAAGCCAAACGCGGGAATCTGCTCTCGCTCAACCACCCGCTTCACGTCGAGCTAATCGAAACCCTGCTGCCGCTTTTCCCAGGCGCGGAGATGGGCACCTTCTTCAAGACCGGCTCGGAGGCGACGACGGCCGCCTTGCGCATCGCGCGCGCAAAAACCGGCCGCAAAGCGGTCGCTCGCGCCGGTTACCACGGCTGGCACGACTGGTGTTTGCCACGCGAACGGTTCGTGCCTGACGGGTTGGATCAGCAGATACCGGAGTTTCGCGCCAACGACCCCGCCAGCTTGCAGGCGCTGTTCGACGCAAACCCGCGCGGAATAGCCGCCGTGATCCTCGCGCCCGAGATGGTGCTGCCGTTTGAACCGCAAATTTTCCATGAGCTTGCCAGGATCACCAGAGCGCACGGCGCGCTGTTCATCATGGACGAGGTCAAGACCGGATTGCGAATAGCGCCTGGCTCGGTTTGTGCGCGGGTCGATCTGGTCCCAGACCTGTTCACGGTGAGCAAGGCGCTGGGAAACGGTTGGCCGATCGCGGTGACACTCGGTCGGCGCGAGGTCATGGAGGTCGCCGCCGGCATGCACTACTCTGCCACTTTCCACGGCGAAACCACAGCGATGGCCGCAGCGCTGGAGACAATTCGTATTGTCCAACGTGAGAACGTGCAAGAGCACGTGCACGCTCTGGGACAGCGCCTGATTGACGGCCTCAACGCGTTGATTGCGGACAGCCCGGTGTCGGCGTTGGCCTACGCTGAACCGCTACCGGCGATGCCGTTCTTTAAGTTCACCGAGCCGGACGCAACCCTCAACTTGGAGTTGACGCGCTGCTTCTACCGCGAGGTCCTGGCGCTCGGGCAGTTGCTGCACCCGCGTCACCTTTGGTTTCTGAGCGCGGCACATACGCACGCCGACGTCGAAACCACCCTCGTCGCTTGTCGAACCGCACTACACAAGACTCTCGAACTCTGCCGCGACCTCTGATTCTGCGGCGCTCGCCGCTGCTACGCGGAGCGGCCACATGAGTGAGTCATTTTTGTTCGGGTGTAGCGTTCTGGATGTCACGCCTTTCATGTTGCCGGCCACAAACGCAAGACGTCGACTCCGCGTGAAAGCGTAGTACGCTGCATACGCATGCCCCGCAGGTATCAATCGCGCATTGGGCTGTTCGACTCTTTGCCGCCAGCTCCGCTGGATGCTGAAGATGCCTCGGACACTATGGGCTATCCGCGTCCGCAGCTGCGGCGCGACGAATGGTTTTCATTGGATGGCACGTGGGATTTCGAAATCGACAGCGATGGGGTGGCGCGCAGCCCCGACCAGGTCAATTGGTCCACCAAGATCGTCGTGCCCTTCTCGCCCGAGACGAGCCGAAGCGGCGTCGCGGATACTGGCCTCTATCACGCGTGCTGGTATCGACGAACGTTCGTCGTTCCCAAGCTCGAGCCGAATGAACGTCTGCTCCTGCATTTCGGCGCCGTCGACTACCACGCAACCGTATGGCTGAATGGTGCGCGCCTCGGCGAACACGAGGGCGGGTACTCACCGTTCCATTTCGACGTCACCGATCACGTCGACCGAGCGCAGGCAGAGCAATGCGTCGTGGTGCGCGCGGAAGATGACCCCACCGACCTCGAAAAACCGCGAGGAAAGCAGGATTGGCAGCTCGATCCGCACTCCATTTGGTATCCCCGCACCACCGGCATTTGGCAGACGGTTTGGCTCGAAAGAGTGCCCGAGGTACGTATTCACCAGCTGACCTGGACGTCGAACGTCGAACGCTGGGAGCTCGGTCTCGACGCTTCGGTCAGCGCGCCGCTTGGGAGTAAAGTGCGTTTGAGCGTCAAGCTTACGCTCGGTGACTTAATCCTCGCCCACGACCACTACACGGTGGTGGCTGGCGAAGTGCATCGGCGCATTTCGCTATCCGATCCTGGTATCGACGATTTTAGGAATGAACTTCTGTGGAGTCCTGCGGCACCACGTTTGATAGACGCCGAGCTTGAGCTGACGGATGCACAAGGCCGAGTCATCGACCGCGTGAAGAGTTATACGGCGCTCCGCACGATCGCCGTGCATCGCGATAGGCTGTTGTTGAACGGCCGACCTTACATGTTGCGGATGGTGCTCGATCAGGGATACTGGCCCGACACCGGACTCACACCGCCCAGCGACGCGGCCGTGCGGCGTGATGTCGAGCTCACGAAAGCGATGGGCTTCAACGGGGTTCGCAAGCATCAGAAGATAGAGACCCCGCGCTATTTGTACTGGGCTGACCGACTCGGCTTGTTGGTTTGGGAAGAAATGCCGAGCGCGTATAGATTCTCGAAGCGCTCAGTGGAGCGGCTGACCAAACAATGGATGGAAGTCTTGCAGCGTGATGTGAGTCACCCCTGCATCATGGCCTGGGTGCCATTCAACGAGTCCTGGGGTGTGCCTAACTTGCCCGACAGCGCACCAGAGCGTAACTACGTGAAAGCGTTATACTATTTGACAAAAACCCACGATCCCTCGCGGCCCGTCGTCGGCAACGACGGCTGGGAGAGCGTCGCTACCGATATCATTGGCATCCACGACTACGATGCGAACCACGATCGCATCGCGCGTCGCTATTGGGCACATGATGTGCTGCCAAAACTGTTCAAACACGAGCGGCCCGCAGGGCGGGCTTTGCTCCTTGAAGGCCATTCAAGACGCGAGCACCCGATCGTGCTTTCGGAGTTCGGTGGGATGGCGCTACGCGCTAACGACGGAACATGGGGCTACACCCAGGCCGACGACCTGCAAGCGTTCGAGCGCATCTTTACCCAGCTGCTCAAGGTGGTCCATCGCTTGGAGGCACTCTCCGGTTTTTGCTACACGCAATTCACCGACACATACCAAGAGGCCAATGGCTTGCTCCGAGCCGACCGGACGCCAAAGTTACCACTGGAGGTCATTTTTAGGGCGATTGCAGGCACCGAGATGTCGGTCCCCCCGATCGTGGTCGGCGCCCAAGACCCCGAGCCATAGCCTGGCCCAAGAGTTGCTTAAGCCTTCGTTCGGAGGCATCAATGCGATACGGAAGCGCAAACCCCAATTCAACTGAAGAAGCCGAGTACAGTTTCCAAGAGGTGAGAGCGGAGCGAATGAGAGCCACTCTGCTGTTTCATGGCTACGCGGTCGACGAGGACAATCGGCAGGATGGGGACGAGCACCCCGAGGGCGCGCTGTAAGGCCAAAGCACGCGGCCGCGCACCTGCTGGGCATGCAGCTTCCTGTTGTAGCTCGCCGATCGAGCGATGAAACGTAGAGAAAGGTCTTCTCCAATCGCGCGTGTCTTCTAATCTTGTGTGAAGTCGACTAGATGCCGAAGGCATGAGGACACTCTCGTGAACCTTCCGGAGCTGGTCGCGAATGCGAAGGACAGGTCGTCGAACTACGCGCTGGCCAGGCCGATAGCTTGAAAGCTTTTGCGTCGTGATCGACATCAGCGAGCGGAAACAGGGTGAGGCTCTGCGGGCGAGCGAGGTGCTGGAGTTTCAGCGAGTGAGCCGCTTGCTCGACACCCTTCTGCGCATCGCGCCCATCGGCTTTTGCTTCGTCGATCGGGATTTGCGCTATGTGCGCATCAATGAACGTCTCGCGGCGATGAACGGCGTTTCCGTCGAGGCGCATTTGGGCCGGCATGTCTCCGAGATCGTGCCCGCACTGGGCGAAACTGCCCGCGAGGTGACGAACCGCATCCTAGCGACGGGCGAAGCCGTGTTGAATCACGAATTCTCGGGTGAGACGCCCGACGCGCCCGGGGTGACGCGTTTTTGGAGTGAAAGCTGGTATCCGGTGCCCGACGGCGCGGGTGGGGTCTTGGGGTTCGGCGTGATCGTCGAGGACATCACCGCGCGCAAGCAGACGGAGGACGCACTGCGGGAAAGTGAACAATTCACCCGCCGTGTGCTGGACAATAATCTTGCGGCCTTCGTCGGTGTGCTGACGGTGGACGGAACCGTGACCTACGCCAACCCCGCGCCGCTGGAGGCGGCCGGCATCCCAGCCAGCGAGGTGCTCGGGAAAAAGTTCTGGGACTGCTACTGGTGGAGCTATTCCCCCGAAATCCAGACGCAATTGCGGGAGGCATGCGAACGTGCCGCCAGCGGTGAAACCGTGCGCTACGACGTGCCCGTCCGCATGGCGGGCGACACGCGGATGTGGATCGATTTCCAAGTCGCGCCGCTACGCGATGCGGAAGGGCGCATCACGCATCTCATTCCATCGGCGATGGATATCTCGGTGCGCCGCGCTGCGGAGGAGAAGCTGGTAGATAGCGAGTCGAACCTGCGACGGTTGCTCGACACCGCCCATGAGGGCATTTGGATGCTCGACCTCGCGGGGAAGACGACATACGTGAACGCCCGCATGGCGGAGGCGCTGGGGCGGACACCTGACGAAATGGTGGGGCACGACGCCTTCGAGTTTGTCTGGCACGAGGACGTGCCCTCTGGGCAGAGCGAGTTCGAGCTGCGCCGAGCGGACAGCACGGGCCGCGAATCGGATTTTCGCTATTCCCATAAGAACGGTTCGGCCGTGTGGTTCCAGGTCAACAGCAATCCCATCCTCGACGCAG
>CAZSUA010000198.1:0-10429 GCA_964609655.1 uncultured Polyangiaceae bacterium
AGCCGGAGGCGGCGCCCCTGCCTGAAAATACTCCGCGTCGTACAGGCGCAGAAATCGCTCAAATCCATCCTCGGCAACACTTTCGTACACGCCCTTTACCGTGCCCTCCCCACCGGCCAGGCTCGCAAAATCTGGCACCTTCCAGGACGACCCTCTAAACTCCAAGCTCTCCGCAACATCTGGAATCGAAAAAGTAGCTATAAAT
This sequence comes from uncultured Polyangiaceae bacterium, assembly GCA_964609655.1. Taxonomy (GTDB): domain Bacteria; phylum Myxococcota_A; class Polyangia; order Polyangiales; family Polyangiaceae; genus JBBRRP01. The sequence goes on from CAZSUA010000198.1 coordinate 206, forward strand.
ACCAGGCCAACGCCAACAAAGACTCCACGAGGCTTCTTGCTGAGGAAGATCCCGGCGCCACCTACCACGTACTCAACCAGCAACGTGGGCGCCGCAAATACAACAGGAGTCCCTTCTGGCTCCTCGACTGCTGGCCCGAGCGAGAACTTCAACACGTCTTCAGGGAAGATCTGCTGCCATTTCTTGATCAAAGCCTCACCCACCCGAGCTTCACGCGGTGCTGAATTCTTGGCGTCGAAATACTGGGATGGCAACGACTCAAGCCCCATGAAGTACAGGCTCTTTTGCACTTGCCGATCGGCCAACGTGAGGCTCGGGCGCAGTACCCTTCGAAAACGGACGAGTGCCTGAGCCGGAGAGTTCCTTGAGAAGTTCAACAAGCGACCGACGAGCGTCAGAAGTTTGGGCGAATACGTAGGCGATTGCCGGTACTTGGCCAATATCCCTGCATAAAACTCAGCCTGCGCGCGTGTGTATTCAGGCGCGAACAGCTCCAGATGCACCGCGAATCGCTCCCTAAAAGCTCGCAGCGCGGACACCGTGCCGACGGCTTGGGCGCGCCGAAGCTCAGCGAGCAAAGCATTCTTCAAAGCCCCACGGATCTCCGTCGCTATCCTGTTTTCCGGATGCTTGGCGGCAAACCCCTCAAGGTCGCTCACATTGCCCGAGCCTGCAGCCACCGCTAGCTCTGCTCGCGGCAACAAATTTTCCACGACGACGGCCCGCTCACCGCCCCGCTCCAAATACATTTTGAAGGCTGAAGGAGTGTTGATTTGGCGCGCCCGATCGAAGAGGCGCTGCTCGCTGAGCGTGTTTCGGAACTCCCGGGAACCCCAACCTAGACCCGCGGACGCCAGCAGCGCTGCCACTAGCATGGCCAAAAAAAATCGGCGCTGTGCCTGCTGTTGAAGGGGTGTTTTAGGAGAAAACGGGTTCGAAAACCCGGTATCCCGCAAAGGATCGAGCGCTGCCAACTCACGGTGATTCATCGCCGCGAGCAATGACTCATAGACCAGCTTACCTGCCTGAACTGATGCGACGAGCTGCGTCGCCTCGCCCGCTTTGCCAACCTCAAACTCAAACTGCTCTTCTTTGAACTTGAGTATTAGCAACCCACCCAACGCCTCTACCGACAGCAGCTCATCCAGCGCGAAGACCCTGAAGCTTGGCGTGGAAGCATCCACCACACCAAACGGGAAGAGATAGTGCCCGGGTAAGTAGGGCAATAGCCGTGGGGCTCTGAAGCGAACGCGCGCCACGAGAAGACCGAGGAACACCAAGAACAAGAGCCCGCCGTAAACGGCGGACATCCATACCGGAGAAATCGCAAGCTCACTGTTAGCGTCAGCAAAACCAATCGCCGCGACCGCGAGGCTTGAAGCGAGTGCGAGACCACTGCCCAGCAGGGCAACTTGCCAACCGTCGGCCACCCGCGCCTTGAAGAGCACAGGCACGGGCTGCGAAAGGCCACGTGCCGAGTGGGTGAACCTATCCTGGACGGCGCGTGACGCTCGAAAAAACTCGATAGTTTTCATGCTTCAGCCCTCCTTTTCCGACGGATTTCTGCAGTGCCCGTGGAGACTAGCTGGGCTTTAGGACGCTGGGCAACCCGACCCCAGCCGAGCCCGCACCGCGCCCCACTTCTTGGCCTCTACGCGAGCAACCGGTGCTCTTCCGCGTACCAGCGCGCGCGCCCAACATCCACACCGGTTCGTTTGAGTGAGTCCTCGTATTCCGCGTCAATCTGTCGCCCAGTCGCGAGCTGATCCGCAAAACCCACGGAGACCGCAAGATGCAACGCTGTTCCCACCGTTGTAAGCGGCGTGTGATGCAGGAGTACGGCGTCAACCAAATCGATAGGAAAGCCCCAGAGCGCTAGGAGATAGGCCCCAACTTCACTGTGCGTCGTGCCAAACAGCTCATGCTCAACAGCATGCATCGTGCTTGCGCCGTCCGCGGTGGCGCGCAGCACTTCAGCATACATGGTAGGTACCCGCGAGGCCAAAACCAGCTTGCCGACGTCATGAAAGAGGCCCGCCAAAAATGCTTCATCCGCGCGCTTTGGACTATCGAAAAGGTTCCTCGCTACCTGAGCGACCGCAAGGCTATGGCTCTGAAGGCTTTCCAGAGAAAAGGTGCAGTGCAGTGGCAATCGGAAGCTCTGAAAGACTTTCGCGCTGAGCGCCAGCGCCTTAACCGTCCCGAGGCCTACGTACATGACCGCGTCAGACACCTTGTGAATCTTGCGCGGGAGACCAAAGTACGCCGAGGTGGCGAGGCGGAGAATGGCAGCCGCGAGTGCAGGGTCACGCTCAATTACTTCCGACACAGCCTGCACTGAAACATCCTCTCGCTCCAACAACCGGCGCAACTCAAGCAACGTCTTAGGTGGTGTGGGTAAGGCATCCCCTTGCCCGACGACTTTCCGCAACCACGGATCCACCACCAGTTCGCGAATACGCCAGCACTGTCGCAGCTTGAGCAGCAACGTTTCATCCGAACCGCTGAGCAGGGTCTGGTGCGCAGCGGAATTCACCGGGGCGGTCTCAGCTGCAGGGCCAGGCTGAATCAAAAGCAGTCGCATCACCTGGGCGTGACTCGCCGCCACACGACCGAGCAGGTCTTGACCCGAGCTATCTGCGAGCTTCTCCTGGGTCACCAGCGCGTCGATCACGCCGAGCGCCAAAACTCGCACGGCACTATCTGCCGAGTCGGCCGTGACGAATTGGAACGCGGCGTCGCGTTCGGCGAGGCGCTGTTTCAGGCCCCGGGCTCGCTCTCGGTCACTGTCGACGATTAGAATCTTCATTCCTGCTCGCAAAGCTTGCAAACGCACGAACGGTTCAGGTCCGCGTGGACTTAATGTTCGTCTCAACTTGGGACAACTGCTTTCAGACTGGCTCAAGCTCCGTACGGTTCTGGCCGTAGGTATCCTCAGCATGCCGCCCTCAGCTGTCGCCGGCGCTAAAGAGCGCGTCTCTTCCGCCCACTTAGTCCCCGGCCTTCTGTGCAAACTCACCCTGAGCGGTAAGTTTCTCGACGTTCCTGAAGAACTCGGGGCACGCCTGGGTGGCCGTGCGCAAGATTGGATGGGCCGCGGGTTCGAGGAGTGCGTGGCCGACGACGAACGTGACGTTGTCCTGGCTGAAATGCGCGGACTCTCGCTCGGCACTCCCATAAGCTTCGACACGACGTGTGCCGGTGGTGGTGAAACCCGAGTCCTGCGTTGGTGGCTGGCACTCGACCCGTTGGAAAAATCAATCTCAGCTGCCGCGCTCGATGTGACCGACGCGCTCTCGCTCAAACATCGCATGGACCGCCAACGCGAATTTGAGAAAGCTGAGTTGCTAGCGCAGCGCGATCTAAGTCAGCTGAATGCTCGTGTTTTTAATGCACCCGTGGGTATCTATCAGACCGATCGCCATGGCCGGTTTGTGTTTGTGAATCGGCGCTGGCAAGACCTCACTGGGATGACCGAACAGCAATCCCTCGGCACTGGTTGGGCCCGTTCGGTGCACCCGGACGAACGCAACAAGGTACTTGGTGCTTGGCAGAGCATCACCGATCAAGGCGAGGATTTCGCTCAAGAATTTCGAGTGCTAAGGCCGGACGGGACCCTGCGCTGGGTGGTGGCTGAGGCGAGCCCAATGCGGCAAGATGCCCAGATAACAGGCTATCTGGGCGTGGTCGCAGACGTGACGGAGCGCGTGCATGCGCAGCGTGAGGCCGAGCAGAATAAGCTTTTTGTCGAGCGAATCACCGAGTCTACCCCATACGCCGTCTACCTCTATGATCTCGATCGACGCTCTTACCTCTACTCCAATCGCGGCATGGCCAAGATCCTCGGCTACCCGCCTGAAGAGACCGCACCCGACGTGGCGGCGCTTTTTCAAAGCATCATTCACCCGGAAGATCTGCCGCGTTTCCGCGACCACCTCGAACGGCTGCGCGACGCCCGCGACGGAACCATCGTGCCTTTCGAAGGTCGAGTTCAACACTATGAAGGCGAGTGGGTGTGGCTTTTGTCCAGAGATACCGTCTTCAAGCGTGGCTCCGATGGGGGAGTCGTGCAAATCCTCGGAACCATCGAAGATACGACGCGACGCAAAGTTGCCCAAGAAGAGATCTCCGAGGCGAATCGGAAGCTGAAGAGCTGGGCCGAAGAGCTCGAAAGGAAGAACAAGGAAACCGAGATTTTGCGAGAAATGAGCGAGCTTTTGCAGACCTGTCGCGATGATGAAGAAGCCTTTCAGGTGATCGGCTGCATCATGCGCAAGCTCTTCCCAGGACAGCCCGGCGCACTCTCAATTCTTTCCCATTCACGCAAACGTCTAGAGCAGGTAGTAACCTGGGGGGGCGCCACGGGCACACCCCTAACACTGCGCCCCGTATATTCACCAGAAGATTGTTGGGCGGTACGCCGCGGGAACGCACACCGTGTGGACGATCCAGCGCTTGACCTCGTGTGCGCTCACGTCGATGCCGGACACAGTGGGCCCTACACCTGTGCCCCCATGATCGCGCGCGGCACACTGCTTGGAGTACTCCATGTCGCCCATCCGGATGAAACCGTTCACGCCGGACGGCCACTGATTCTTGCCGTTGCGGACGGCATCGAACTCGCGCTCGCCAACGTGAAGCTCAGGATGACGCTGCGCGACCAGGCCATTCGTGAACCGCTCACGGGCCTCTACAATCGACGATATATGGAAGAAGGCCTCGACCAGGCGATCTATCGCGCCAAGCGCCATAGCCAACCGCTCACGGTGGTGATGATCGACGTGGACCACTTCAAACGCTTCAACGACTCCTTCGGCCACGAAGCGGGCGACATATTGCTTCGTGAGCTTGGCCGCCTACTGAAGGTGCGCGTGCGACGCGAAGACATCGCGTGTCGTTTTGGTGGCGAAGAATTCGCACTCATTCTGCCAGAGTGTTCGATTGCCAACGCAACCGACCGGATGAAGAAGCTCGCTCTGGAGGTCAAGGCATTGAAGCTGCATCACGATGGCCGGGCACTCGGACCCGTCACGCTCAGCATCGGCGTTGCGGTGTTTCCGGAACACGGACAGACACCAGAACTGTTGCTTCGCCGCGCAGACGAAGCCCTGTATCAAGCGAAGCTCCAGGGGCGCGATCAAATCCGAGTTGCGTACACCGATCCCAGCTTGGCACCCTCGACGGATCCGCCGTCTGCCCGCAGCCCGTCGCTCGTGGCTTGAATAGGGATAATAGGTGAGGCTATTCGTGGCCCAGCCAATCGGTATGTAGGAAAGGCCCGTTGGGGTCGTCCTTGCGCTGATAGGTATGAGCGCCAAAGGCATCGCGCTGCGCCTGCGTCAGATTTTGGGGAAGCTCGGCCCTCCGATAGCTATCGTAGTAGGCAAGGCTCGAAGCCATCCCTGGCACGGGAACGCCATGCAGCAGCGCTTGGCTGAGCACACTCCGCCACGGGGTCTGGCGCGTTGCTACCCAGTCAGCGAACTGCGGATCGATCAACAGATTGGGCAGCTCTGGGTTACTTTCATACGCCTTCATGATCGAATCCAGAAAGCGTGCGCGGATGATGCAACCACCCTTCCAAATGCGAGCGATCTCCCGGAGATTGATAGCCCAACCATATTTCTTGGCGCCAGCCGCGATGAGAGCCATCCCCTGCGCATAGGCGCCAATTTTGGCAGCATAAAGTGCATCGTGAACGGCGCTTACGAACTGGATCTTCTCAATCCCCACCGCATTCTGGGGGCCACGGAGCAGCTGACTCGCAACGACTCGCTCCTCCTTCATGCTCGAGAGCACACGTGCGTCGATGGACGCTGCAATCGACGGAATCGCGACCCCGAGCTCTAGCGCCACCTGCGCCGTCCAGCGGCCGGTGCCTTTTTGCCCCGCCTTATCCAACACGGAATCTACCAACGCCCCGCCCGTTTTAGAGTCCTTGACCTTGAAGATCTTCGCGGAGATCTCAATCAAAAATGACTCCAACGGCCCGCGATTCCATTCCTCAAAAATGTCGCCGATCTGCGTCGCCGAAAGCCCCAACACACTCGAGAGCAGATCATACGCTTCCGCGATGAACTGCATATCAGCATATTCGATGCCGTTGTGAACCATCTTGACGAAGTGCCCGGCACCATCCGCTCCACAATGCGTCACGCACGCACCGGAGTCCGACTGTGCGGCAATTGCCTCGAACACAGGTCGAACCGCCGCATACGCCTCGGGTTCACCCCCGGGCATCAGGGAAGGACCGTGCCGAGCACCATCCTCACCACCAGATACCCCAGCGCCCATGAATCGAAGCCCCGCTTCACGATACATGGCTTCGCGCCGACGCGTGTCTTCGAACAGCGAATTGCCGCCATCGATCACGATATCGCCTGACTCGAGCAGAGGCTTCAGCAGTTCAAGCACGCTGTCCACGGGCTTACCCGCCTGAATCATCATCATGATCTTGCGTGGCTTCTCCAAGCTTTGGACAAGCTCGGCGAGAGAGGCTGTTGCGATCAAGCGCCCACCACTCTCTTTGACGGCGTCATCGGTCAGGTGGGGTTCTCGATTCCACACTGCAACTCGAAAGCCATGATCTGCAATGTTCAGCGCAAGGTTGCGCCCCATCACGGCCATCCCAATCATTCCGAACTGCCCAAGTGTTTGTGTCATGACATCCTCCAGGGGAAAAAACTCTCGAATCCGCGTTTGAACGCGCCCGTTTTCAGCGCTGTTCTTTAAAGTAGTTGATGAGCCCATTCGTGGAGCTGTCGTGCGAGGCCACCGGCTCGGGCCCGAGCAGCTCCGGAAGAATAGCGTTCGCTAGCTGCTTCCCAAGCTCCACGCCCCACTGGTCGAAGCTGTTAACATTCCAGAGGATCCCCTGCGCGAATATTTTGTGTTCGTACAAGGCGATGAGCCTGCCCAGCGTCCGCGGCGTGAGACGCTTAAACAGAAATGAGTTGGTGGGCCGATTCCCCAGGAAGCTCTTGTGAACCGCTAGCGCCGTTTGCTGCTCGGGGCTGACCCCGACTTTGGCAAGCTCCGCACGAGCTTCCGCCTCCGTCTTACCTCGCATGAGCGCTTCTGTTTGAGCGAAAAAATTGGCCAAGAGCTTGTTGTGGTGGTCTGAAAGCGGATTCTGCGATTGCGCAGGCGCCAGAAAATCCGCCGGGATCAGCCGGGTGCCTTGATGGATCAACTGGTAGAAAGCGTGCTGCCCATTGGTGCCTGGCTCGCCCCAGATAACGGGCCCGGTCTCATACTCGGTGATACGCGCACCCTCGCGATCGACGCCCTTGCCGTTGCTCTCCATATCCCCTTGCTGAAAGTACGCGGCAAAGCGGTGGAGATACTGATCGTAGGGCAAAATGGCGTGCGATTCGGCGCCCCAGAAATTCGTGTACCAAACGCCTAAGAGCGCCATGATAACCGGGATGTTTTGCCGAAGTGGCGTGCTCCGGAAATGCACGTCTGCGTCGTTCGCACCGGCTAGAAGCTGCTCGAAGTGGTCCATTCCCAGCATGATGGCAATCGATAGCCCAATCGCCGACCACAGGGAGTAGCGGCCACCCACCCAATCCCAAAACTCAAACATGTTTTCGGGATCGATACCAAACCGCACCACTTCTTTCTGATTGGTGGAGAGCGCCACAAAGTGGCTCGCCACGGCGCGATCATCCTTCAGATGCTCCAACAGCCAAGCCCGCGCTGAATGCGCGTTCGTCAGTGTTTCCTGGGTCGTAAATGTTTTGGAGGCGACCAGAAAGAGACACGTTTCCGGATTGAGCCGCTTCAGAGCCTCGGCCAGGTGCGTGCCGTCCACATTCGAAACAAAGTGGGCATTCAAGCCGGGCTGCCAATAGGGCCGAAGCGCTTCAGTCACCATGAAAGGGCCTAAATCGGAGCCCCCGATGCCGATGTTCACGATGTCAGTGATACGGCGACCCGTGAAGCCCTTGAAGGAACCTTCGCGCACACCATCCGAGAATCTCCGCATCTTTTGCAGCACGCCACGCACATCGGGCATCACATCACGTCCCTCAAACGAGAGCGGCGCTGGGCCCTGTTGTCGAAGCGCCACATGCAGCACAGCACGCCCCTCCGTGACGTTGATCTTCTCCCCAGAAAACATCTTCTCAATCCATGCCGGCAGCTTAGCTTCCTCGGCTAACTGCACCAACAACTCCAAGGTCTCATCAGTCATCCGATTCTTAGAAAAATCAAACAGGATGTCCTCGAGATGCAAGCTAAAACGCTCGAACCTACCAGGATCTGACTCGAACAAATCGCGAAGGTGGCGTGTTGCCAAGGCCTCCTTGTGCTGCGTTAGCGCAGCAAAGCTAGGTGAAGTTGTCAGTTTGAACATGAGCGTTTTTACCATAACTCTCGGCTACCAAAGATCCTTCTCAAGCATGGCCACTTGGTCCGCTTCTCTTGGCCCAACGGTGCCAGCCGCATAGCCGTATATCGGCGGCGGATTCGCCAGAAGCTCTGCGAAAAAGCGCCAGGATTCCTCGACTTCCTCCGCATGCACAAACAACGTTTGGTCACCGAGCAGCACATCTAACAGCAACGTTTCGTAGGCCTCAGGCATGTCGGTGAACGCATCCTTATATTTGAAGGAAAGCGGAATGCGTTTAAGATTTAAGCCAGGGCCGGGCACTTTGACATCAAAGTGGAGAGAGAAACCTTCATCCGGCTGCAGCGTGATGAGCAGAACATCCGCCGTGTCTAGCTCCGCACCCATCGAACGAAACAGGCTCACAGGAACGTCGCGAAAGCGGACGGCTATCTGACTCACACGTTTTGGCAAGCGCTTGCCGGTTCGTAGGTAGAAGGGCACTCCCTGCCAGCGCCAATTGTCGATGCGTACTTCCATGGCGACAAATGTTGGAGTCACTGAGTCCGGCAGGATCCCGTCCTCTTCCAGGTACCCGATCACCGGGTGGCCGGCGATGGCACCGGCTGTGTATTGGCCAAGCACCACTTTCTCCAACTTGAGCGCCTGCAAACTGTGCAGCACCTTCACTTTCTCGAATCGAATCGCCTCCGCACGGAATGCGATGGGGATTTCCATCGCAAACAAGGCGAGGATCTGCATCAGGTGATTCTGAATCATGTCGCGGATTGCGCCGGCCCGATCATAATAGCGAGCCCGCGTGCCAACCCCGAGATCTTCAGCCACCGTGATCTCAACGCTCTCCACCCGGTCCCGGTTCCACAGCGACTCAAAGATGGCGTTTGCGAAACGAAACACCAAAAGATTCTGAACCGTATCTTTCCCAAGATAATGATCGATGCGATAAATTTGTTTTTCGTCCAAATGCCGATGCAGCATCGCGTTGAGCGCTCGCGCTGTCTCAAGGTCAGTTCCAAAGGGTTTTTCGACCACAATTCGCGTGTACCCCAGACTTCGATTCAACCCCGCAGCACCGATTCCCTCCACGGTGTGCGCAAACACATCGGGTGGTAAAGCCATGTAGAAGGCGCGATTCTGGACCGAAAATCCATTCGCTTCTTCAAGGCTCTGGAGGCGTGCAAACAGTAGCTGAAAATCAGCTGGCGTTCCGCCTCCCAGACACTGATAGAACACGTGCTCAGCGCAAAACTTCTCCGTTTGTTCCGCTGGCATCTGAGCCTCAAGCAGCGCAGCGCGAACCAGCTGTCGGTAGCTGATATCCGTGTGGGGATCGGGCGAAACACCGATTATAAGTGTCTTTTCGGTGTGGCCCGCATTCAGCAGATGAAGGAGTGCAGGTAATAATTTACGCCGGGCAAGATCGCCGGTACCACCGAAAATGACAAATAGGCTTGGGTCCGCTACACGTTGAGACACGATTTCCTCCTCGCAACGGCCAATCAACGCTCACTCGCGAGCACCCATGGTCGCCCTCGGAGTTCTCCTCGTCAAGGCGGCCTGACCGCCAGCCAGGAGCGCTGCCCCAAGATACCAAGCTCAGCGGAAGATATCGTGATGGTGTCTGGCTGATAAAGATTCGCGACGTTCCTGTGGAGCCGGCCGGACAGCGAGCTCTCAGAGCCGTTTTCGGTGAGAAAAGCATCTCGACGCGGCTCGGCTTCGACCGATTCCGAGCGCTCGAGCGGAGCATTTGCCAATTGACAGACAAGGGAGAGCTGTGTCAAACGCCTTCGCCATGAAACGGACGCCGCGTCAGCCGCGGTTCAACGTCGAGCGTGCCTTCCAGCGTGCGGGTGACGCTTTTGTTGCAG
>CAZSUA010000199.1:0-10428 GCA_964609655.1 uncultured Polyangiaceae bacterium
TTGATGGCCCCGAATCTAGATTCGACAAAGACTCTCCTTTTAAGCGAACAACCCGGCGGCGTGGTTGTGTGTTCTGTGCCGATGATGCACCTGCCATCGACTACAAGGACACGCAGACCCTTCGCTATTTCATCACCGATCGCGGCAAGATCGTGCCCCGCCGGATCTCTAGCACGTGCGCGAAGCATCAGAGATTTCTCACCGAAGCGATCAAGCGTTCGCGCAATATCGCGCTCATGCCGTTCACGGCCTGATTTTTGAGGCAAAGCTATGGCAACGCATATCAAAGTAGTCTTGCAAGACGACGTGTTGAACCTCGGAGTGAGCGGCGACGTAGTGCGGGTGCGTCCCGGTTACGCCAGGAATTTCCTGATCCCTCGCACCTTGGCTGTGCCGGCCACCGAGCGAAATCTCGCCAAGGTGGATCACTTGAAGCAGCAAGCAACACTGCGCGTTCAGGCGAAGCTCGTTGAGGCTCAGCAGGCCAAGGCGAAGCTCGAAGGCGTGAGTGTCAAGATCAGTCGCGCCGTCGGCGAGGAGAACAAGATGTTCGGCTCCGTCACGGCGCATGACATCGAGTCAGCGTTTGCCGAGGTTGGCATCGTTGTGGATCGTAAGAAGATCCAGTTGACTGACCCCATTCGTGAGCTTGGTTTGCGCTCTGTTGCGGTCAAGCTTCACGCCGATGTAACAGCAAATCTGCGCGTCGAAATCATCAAGCTCAGCTAGCTGTATCGCTCGCAGCGCCGAGCCGCTTGACGGCGGCTAGTGCCTAAGGCACGGTGAAAAGTTCACCCCGATCCGTTTTTTACGTGTCGGGGTGAATGCATTTGGGACCCTGAGGATAAGTCGTGGACTTCATCTTTGCATGTTGGGGAGAGCCGATGGGTACCCCGTTGGCACACTGCGGTTTTGAAATGGAAGGTGTCTATGTCAGGTAATTTCCAGCGGAGGCAGCAACCAGATCCAGCTTCAACTTTGGTGCCCAGCGAGGGGAGGGTGCCGCCGAATGATTTGGACGTTGAGGGAGCGGTGCTCGGGGCCATTCTTTTGGAGCCCGATGTGAGCGATCGGGTTTCGCAGTTACTGTTGGCGGAGCACTTCTATTCGGATGCAAACCGCCGAATTTATGAGGCTGTGCTCGAGCTCCGAAAAATCGGACGGCCCGCTGACATGGTGTCGGTCGCGAGCTGGCTCAAGGATAAGAGCCGCCTCGCGCAGGTGGGTGGCGTTGCCTACTTGGCGCAGCTGGCTGACGCGACTCCAGCCGTCGCAAACGCTGAAGGGCACGCTCGGGTCATTCGGGAAAAGTGGCGCCTCCGTCAGCTCATCGCGACCTGCCAACGTTTCGCGGCCGAAGGTTACGCCGATTGTGGCGATGTGCAGAGCTTTATTGATCGCGCCGAACAGGAAGTCTTCGAGATCGGACGCGTCGACGAGGGCAGCTCGATCGTACCGATTAAGGATGCCATCACGAGTGCCTTTCAAATCCTGATCGAAGCCTCACGCCGTGGGGGTGCGGTTACAGGTATCGAGACTGGTTTTAGTGAGCTGGATAAGAAGACGGCCGGCCTGCATCCGGGTGATCTGTACATCGTGGCAGGGCGTCCCGGCATGGGAAAGACCGCTTTCGTCATGAATCTAGCGGTCAACGTGGCGCGGGCTCGCGACGTTGCGGTGGCGAGTGATGAAGCTGTGCCCGAGGCGCCCGTCGAGCAACCCGGCTATGGGGTGGCCTTCTTTTCATTAGAAATGCCGCGGGAGCAGCTCGCAGCGCGCCTTTTGGCGAGTGAGGCTCGAATCGATGTTTCGCGCCTGCGTTCAGGCGATATTCGTCGAGACGATTGGAACAAGCTCACCGAAGCCGCGGCCCAGCTGGGCCGCCTCCCGATCTGGTTGGACGATACCCCCGCGCTGTCCCTGCTTGATTTGCGTGCCAAGATCCGGCGCTTGCAGGCGGGCCTCGCCCGGGATGGGCAAGGAGCCTCTCGACTCGGCCTGGTGGCCATCGACTACCTGCAGTTGATGCAAGGACGGCGGGATGCGGGCAGTCGCGAGCAGGAGATAAGTGAGCTCTCTCGGGGACTGAAGCAATTAGCCAAGGAGATGAAAGTCCCCGTGATCGCCCTGAGCCAGCTCAATCGTTCGGTGGAGACGCGCGGAGCGAAAGACAAGCGTCCACAGTTGAGCGATCTTCGTGAATCAGGCGCGATTGAGCAAGATGCCGACACGATTATGTTCATCTACCGCGATGAATATTATTTCCCGGACACTCCGGACAAAGGCGTGGCGGAAATCATCATCGCAAAACAACGCAACGGCCCGACCGGCAAAATTATGACCAAATTCACCGCGGAGTACACGCGTTTCGATAACGTGGCGCGCGATGAGTACAACTTCGATGAGTACGATGAATTTGCTCAAGGCTAGCGGGTGCTGGGGGCGCTGGGGAGCGCCTCGGCTAGCGCCGCTCTTCGGGCTCTCGCCACGTGTTCTCCAACTTGGTTCATGAGCTGCGTGAGGCCGCTGTGCGCAGCCGCACTGATTAACTGTAGAGCAATCCCTCGGCGTGCCATTTCTTCCTGGACGCTGGCGTAAATGTCCTGCACTTCGGGCAGGTCGGACTTGGTCATGGCTACAATTTCAGGCTGCTTTGCCAGGTCTGGATCAAAGCGTTCCAGCTCGCGCCGAATGATGTCGTAGTCCGTTATAGGAGAACGGGCTGGGTCACCGGAGAGGGTGATCAGATGCAGCAAGACGCGGGTGCGTTCGAGGTGTTTTAAGAAATGCGTACCGAGGCCGGCGCCGTCACTGGCACCCTCAATGAGGCCTGGAATGTCGGCGATCACAAACGTTCCTTCCGGGCTGATGTGCCGGTCATTCAGGGTCACCACGCCAAGGTGGGGTCGCAGTGTGGTGAACGGGTAGTCAGCCACTTCAGGGCGGGCGCGACTCACTGCGCGGATCAACGTGCTCTTTCCGACGTTGGGAAAACCAAGCAGACCCACATCAGCCAGGACTTTGAGTTCAAACTTGAGGAAGCGTTGTTCACCAGCAACTCCAGGTTCCGAGCGGCGTGGAGCTCGATCGGTGGAGCTAGTAAAATGGCGGTTTCCTCGGCCACCTTTGCCCCCGCGCGCCACGATGAAACGCTCACCCGCGACCGTGAGCTCGCCCAATTGCTCGCCCGTTTCGGCGTCAAACACGACCGTGCCGAGAGGCAGCCGAATCTCCCGATCATTCCCCGCCTTGCCATAGCAATCTCGGCTCTCGCCGCGCCCCCCTGGCTCTGCCTTAATCACCTGGACATGTGCGAGCTCCAACAAAGTGTTGCGGCCCGGATCACCCACCAGAATCACATCGCCGCCATTCCCGCCGTCACCACCCGAGGGACCCCCAAACGGAACAAACTTAGCTCGCCGAAAGGCGACAATGCCGTCGCCGCCGTTGCCAGCCAACACTTGCAGAGTGCATTCATCGATAAAACGCATGGTTGTGAACTCAGCCGAAGCCCACCCGCACAATCGCGGGGCCGCGCCCTATAGCGCGAATCCCTTCCTTCGGCACGACACACGCCCAAGGATTGCTGCGGGGAGAGATTCAGTCCCGAATAATGACCCGAGCGACCGGCGGGCGGCTTGGCCTGGCCCGAACCTGTTTCGCGGAGTGGGCCTGCCGAAAGGCGCTCAACGCAGTGATCGTCTGCTCCAGGCCGGCCCCCTTGGCGGCCTCGCGTGTGAAAACTTCTGGGATCTCCGCCAAGGCGAGGGCCGTCGTTTTGCCAATCGTGACTTCGCGCTCAACGAAAGAGGCAAAGTCCCGATACCCCTTCGGCGCGAACAGTTTCTTGTCGCGGATCTCCGCCAGCAATTCGCCGGCGTCGTAGAAGGAATCAGGAAGCGTTTTCTTCAGCGTGTTCAGACGATCCAACATCGTGTGCAGCCGCATTATCTGCGATTTGATGTCATCGGCGTTGTCTGGCGTTCGGAGTGTCGCCCGAGCGCTTCCAGGGCGAACTGGCTCTTCGAGCCTGCGCGCTTTCTCTGCCGCCTGTTTGGCTGCGTGCCGAGTTGCCCAGGGGGCAGCCCCCCGACTGCCACGCCGTGCAGCAGCTGCCGGATCCAGAAGGGCCTCCGGCGTTGGTGGCGTTTCCGGTTGAGGTATGGCTCGGGCTTTCACGGAAGCCTTCTCTGCCCGACGGCTGGAGGCGACTGAAGCTGGCTTAGTGCGAGGTGAAGTGCCTTTGTTTGCCATGGACGACTCTCGTGTTCTTGCGGTTAGCTGCGGAAAAAGCTGAGCCCAACCTTACGCGTCGGATTATTATGAAAATCTCCCGTAGTGTCCAATTGTTGGCGCGCTCCACCCCTCGGCTACCATGAATTCCATATCGACAAACCCCGGACCTCCCTCGGAACCGCTGAGCAGTCCGCGAACCCGGAGCATTGCCGTTGTGGTTAATGGCAGGGCAAAGAGCGTCACCAGCGAAGTGATCGCCACGCTCGACCAGATCCTTAAGGGTGGCGATTTGTTCGTCTCTCGGAGTGTCCGCGACGCGCGCGAAATTGCCAAAACACTCGTCAGTCGGGGCTACGACACGGTGCTCACTGGGGGAGGCGACGGCACATTCACGGTGGTGGTGACGGAGGTCGTCCGCGAGGCACGTGCAGCTGGCGTGGCTTTGCCGCGTTTTGGCCTGTTGCACCTGGGGACGGGGAATTCTTTGGCCTGGGTCGTGGGTGCGAGCAAGAGCATCGGGCGTGGGGGCAAGGGCCTGGCGGCTGATATCCAACGCTTGCAGGAAGATGCTGGAAGCCGGAGCCTGCGACTCATTGAGGTCGAGGGGAATATCTCGCCGTTCTGTGGTTTGGGAGCGGACGCCACTTTGGTGCAGGACTATACGCTCGCCAAAGAGCGGCTCAGCACCACGATTCTCAAGCCATTCGCGGCCGGACCGTTTAGCTATTTTGTGGCTGCGGTCACCAAGACCTTGCCGCGATTCCTGGTTACGGAGATGCCGCACTGTCGGGTTGTGAATCGAGGCGCCGATGCCTTCCGAGTGGGGGCCAAAGGGCACGTGTCGAGCGATCCACTTGGTGAGGGAGCTGTCCTCTACGAGGGGCCAGCTCGGATCGTGGCGCTTTCAACCATCCCTTACTACGGCTTTGGCTTTCGTATGTTCCCGTTCGCTGACGAGCGCGAGGATCGAATGCAGCTCCGAATCTCCACCATTCGCACCATCCCTTTCATCAAGAATTTCAAGGAGATATGGCGGGGAAGTTATGAGAATTCTGAGATGATCGCCGATTTCCTCGTGGAGAAGGTGAGCATCGAAATGGATCCCCCCAATCCCTTTCAGATAGGTGGCGATCCCCACGGAATGCGCGGCGAGGTGGTGGCCGGGCTCATGCCGGAAGCGATCCGAATCGTTGACTACTACGCGCCGCCGAGCGCTAACTGAGCTCGGAGCCCCGGTCATGAAAGTTTGGCCGGACAAGCCCTGAACTGTTAGCCCAGGGGTGCCATGATTTTACCTGGGCGCCTTTCGAGTACAACCCTGGGAGATATCCTGGGGGCGCTCTATCGCGAACGAGCGGATGGTGCGCTTGAACTCATCGAACCCAGTGGACGCGGCCAATCCGAGCGACGTCATTGCATTCGGCTCTCGCGCGGACTGGTTCACCAGATCGATACGCCACTTGGCGTTCCACGCCTCGGCGATTTACTGCGGGCTCGCGGGGTGCTGAAGACCGACAGGTTGGGCGAAGCCGCGCCGAGCGGCGGTCCGGTGCCCTTCGGGCGAACTTTGGTCAATGCTGCTCTCGTCAGCCCAGAAGTGGTGTGTGTGGCGCTGCGTACTCAGCTTCGAGGTCGCCTGGAGGCTCTCTTCCAGATTTCTCAAGCGCAGGTTCGTTTTCACGTTGCACGCCAAGCTCGAACGGAAGGAGTCAGGCTCATCCCGTTGGTGCCCTCCGAGTTCCTGCGCGACCGCCCACGTTTTCGCGATGGCCAGACGGCTGACCCAACGCAAGCCGTTTCCGAAGCTACGGATGCACTTCCCTCTGCGGGGGTTGCCACGCAGCAACGATTTCGGCTGTTGGCCAGGGAGCTACACCCGGACCGTTTCCCGCATGCTACGCCAGAAGAGCGCGCAATTGCTTCCCAGCGCTTCTCAAAGCTGAGCGCCGAATACCACCGGCTCTAGTCCAGGCGGCTCGGCCGATTCTGGCTCTCAGTCGTGTGAGCTCATCCACGCCGTGTGACCGACAAAGAATGGCCCCATCTGGCTGATATAGCGGGCCGTTTGTTTCGTCTTTCGCATGGATTGAACGACGTGTGACAGCGGGTGGAGCGCCTTTCCGATAAGCCCGATCACGAATTCATTGTCGTGAGCGTCGAGGCCATGACAAGCCAAGCGAATGTCGTGCGCCAGATCCGAAGTGCCATAGGCTTTGCCGATTTCCCCGTGCTCCCGCAAGATGGCGCCTTTCTCACGACCCTCGAGTTCTTCGAACGCACCATTCCTGCGCAACGGGTACCAAATAGCCCATGGCCAAGCAGGATTCTTTGCGGTCTGCCGCGGGCGATCCAACAGCCAATATTTGAGGTCGGATTCATAGCCGCTCGAATAACTGCGCCCTAGCATCGTTAACTCGGGACGAATCTTGAGCCCAAAGGTTGTGTCGGCGTTGCAAGCAGGCCGTACGGCGCGCACGAACATTTTCGGATCTTCGCTCCAGCTGAGGAGCCCGATCGAATTGGGCTGGTTGACATCCTCGTACAGCACGCTTGGAACCTCTCGCTGCTCGAGTTCTGCCGCAAGGTTCTTCAAACTTTCGGCAGGTCGAATTGCCGTGCAGTCAAACACGAGTAGCTGCATGAAGAGTCGCGTGTCCATGGCCTGCGGCTGGTCGTCTTTTGGGGCGCCATGCTCAAGCACGTCGACCAGGGATGGAGTGTGTTCGTGGGACATTCCGCATGGATGACACCCTTTGTGTCGGGGGTCGAGTGGTGGGTGGCTTTCGCTTGGCGTCCCGCGGATTCCTGTTAAGCTCCGCCGGCTTGTCGAACAAAAGGTCTGTTCCGCCGCTAGTTGATGCCGTCGAAGCTCAGGATTTGAGCGGTCGGGAGCGTGGGCATTTGTCGCATCCGTTGCCTGCCGGTATGCGGGATCTGCTACCGCTTGAAGCGAGCTCCCAAGCGGAGCTGGTGGCGCAGCTCCTTCATAGCTTCGATCTTCATGGGTACCTCCAGGTCGAGCTGCCCGCTTTCGAATATGCGAGTGTTTTGGAGCGTGGGCTCGGCGCATTGGATGCCTCTGAGGTGCTGCGCTTTGTTGAGCCGGGCACCGGCGAAGTGGTGGTGCTTCGGCCTGACATGACGCCCCAGGTTGCGCGTCTCGTGGCGACCCGACTCGCGGGTGCGACACCTCCGATTCGGATTGCGTATCGGGGCAGTGTGGTTAGGCGCCGTCATCAACGAGCGCGCCGCCATCGTGAGATCCCCCAAGTCGGACTGGAGCTGATGGGGCTAGCGGGTCAGGCCGGCGATCTTGAGGTGCTGACGGCCGCAACTGCAGCTTTGTCGGCGACGGGGCTTTCCGAATTCACCTTGGATCTCGGCAATGTGAAGATCACCAAGGCGCTCCTTGCGGCGGTCGATCGGAGTTTTTGGCCGGACTTAATTGAGGCGCTCCACTTGAAGGATTCCGCCAGCCTGGCGCGACGTGCCGAGCGCCTCGGGGTTTCAAAATTGGAGACAGCCGCCTTGGCCGCACTGGCCGAGCTGCATGGTGGCGCTGAAGTTTGGCCACGTGCGGAGCGCGTGCTCCGGGGCACGTCCGCTGAGCCGGCGTTAGCCGAGTTGCGACAGCTTGCGGAGGCCGTTGAGAGACATGAACTGGCGGCTTCGGTCTTGGTAGATCTCGGGGAAACTTGGGACTTCAATTATTACACGGGCTCCGTCTTTCATTTACTGGCAGAAGGGCCGGGTGAGCCGGTGTGTTCGGGTGGGCGGTACGACGGCCTGCTCCAATTGTTTGGTGCGCCCAATTCAGCGGCGGGCTGCGCCGTGGATGTCGCGAACTTGGCCTGGGCCTTGGAAACAGCCGGCCGAAAACATCGCGTTCCACGGCTCGTGATTGCCGAAGACAGTGCGGACGCTGCGCTCCTGTTGGCGCTCCGGGCTAATGGCGTGCGCGTGGCGACAGCCAGCCGGGCTGATCTGCCGAGCTTCGCCGCGGGTTGGTCGTTCTCGCACCAGCTCACGCTCGATGCTGGGCGGGCCGTCTTGCGGGATGAGGGTGGAATGGAAGTCTCTTGCAGCGTCGAATCCAACGCCAGCTTGGCAAAGTGGGTTCGGAGCCGCGTGAATTGAAAGGTTAGGAATATTTTATGAGTGCGGTTGTGATTGTTGGCGCCCAATGGGGAGATGAGGGCAAGGGCAAAATCGTGGATATTTACACGGAATTTGCCGATGTTGTAGTGCGTTATGCGGGCGGGCCGAATGCTGGTCATACGCTCGTGGTTGGGGATGAGAAGCTGGTAGTGCGTCTGCTGCCAAGTGGGATCTTGAGGGAAGGCTCAACCTGCATTTTAGGGCAGGGGATGGTGATCGATCTGGACGTCTTGGTGGGCGAGATCGATGAGCTGTTGCGCCGCGGGAGAACCCATGTGGAGGCTCAGCTGTGGATCAGCGACCGCGCTCACTTGGTGCTGCCGTACCATATTTTGGTCGATACGCTGCGAGAAGGCACGGCTAAGGAGGGCAAGGCGCTAGGAACGACGAAGAAAGGCATCGGGCCGGCCTACGAAGACAAAGTGCGACGCGTCGGGATTCGAGCCGGAGACCTCAAAGACAAATCTAAGCTAACGTCTAAGATCGCCAGCGCGCTCGAAGCCTGGGAGCCGGTGATCAAGGCGCTCGGCGGAGAATCCCCGACCGTGGCTCAAGTCCTGGCAACGTTGGAGCCACGCATCCCGCGCATCCTGCCGCGCCTAGCAAACGCCTCCAAGATGGTTGACGACGCCGTGCGCGCCAAGAAGCGCGTGATGTTTGAGGGGGCCCAGGGCACTCTTCTCGATATTGATCACGGCACCTATCCCTTCGTCACGTCCAGTTCCGCCGTGGCAGGCGGTGCCGCGATCGGGAGCGGGATCGGACCGAATCGAATCTCAACCGTGATCGGCATTACCAAAGCCTACGCAACTCGGGTCGGCGCCGGCCCATTCCCCACCGAGCTCGAAGACGCATCGGGCAAGCATCTTCGGGAAGTGGGTGCTGAATTTGGCTCGGTCACAGGGCGCCCGCGTCGTACGGGCTGGTTGGATATTCCTGCGCTCCGCTATGCAGCGCGCGTGAACGGCTTGGATGGCTTGGCGCTCACCAAAGTGGATGTGTTGACGGGGCTGGATAAGCTTCGGGTATGCGTTGCCTACGATACGCCCGAGGGGCGCACTGACGACCTGCCGATCGATTATTTGGACGAGCCGGGTCGGGCCATTCCCGTGTTTGAAGAGTTGCAGGGTTGGAGCGAATCACTCAACACGGTGCGCGTGCTGGAGCAATTGCCGGCAGCTGCGCGTGCTTACGTGCGCTTCATCGAAGATCGTAGCGGTGTCCCGATCTACTTGGTGAGCGTGGGGCCCCGGCGCGACGAAACGATCATGTTGCACAACCCGTTTGTCGGTCGGGCTGCTGCGCCGTAAACGTCTCCCCCGCCAGAGCCTGGGCGATGGCTTGGGGGAGACAAGCCTCGCCCGAGCGCCCTCGGGCGCCGGCGAGGCGAGAGGGGGCAGGCGGTTGTGGCGCCGCGCCGCAGGCGTGCCAGGTGAGGTGCCCTTTTCGTTCGTTGGGAGATAGTAAGCATGCTTACTATCTCGTGTTCGACTTTGAGATAGAGACAAGTTTGGGAGCACTTGGGCATGCTCAACCTCTGCGCGAGCGCGGCGCCGAATCTCCACGACTGCTCACCTCAAAGAAATGCGCAAGATCTACGCCACTAGATCAGGAGCTCGGGCGTTGACTTGCGCGCTTAAAGTAGGCCGGTAAGTATTGCTGGGTGCTCCCGCTCGGATTTGCGCTGCTGCTCGCCTTACCGGCGGTGATGACGGATGAAGCACGGGAAGCTCTAGCGGCGTCGAGCCCGCGCTGGCCTGCGTGTGCAGTGGAGCCTGCACGCAAGGCGGCTCGGCTCTGGGTGCCGGAGCGCTCGGGTAGGCTCGCCCAAGCTTGTGAGCGTCTGGCTTTCGGTTATGCGATGCTCGAGGAAGCGCCTGCACGCTCGCTTCGCGTGGCTGAAGAACGCCTCGGCTTGGCTTCGGGTGTGGCTGAGCCCGAACTCGGGGGTGCGTGGTGGGTGTTGGCGGGGCAGGCCCTGGTGCGACTCCAGCGAGCGGAAGAAGCGTGGGCATATTTTAAGCGATTTCAAGC
>CAZSUA010000200.1:0-6111 GCA_964609655.1 uncultured Polyangiaceae bacterium
CCCCGGAAATTGTCAACGCGAATGAGACAGCGGTTACGAGTATTCTATGACGCGAAGGCTGGGTTTTCTGGATTGGGTTTGGGTTGGGCGTCGTGTGGCGGCGTTTTCTCCGCAGCGTGAGACCGCTTCGGGTTTATGACGGTTGGCGAGGTGAGCAAAGAGCTGGGGTTGGTGGTGTCGTTGGCTCTTGGTTGGGTGTCATCCTCAACTGAAACGACGAGAGCTTCGAGCGGATTGATGTGCACTTGCGCTGGCGGCAAAGCGGCCTTGGGCGGGCCGTTTGGGAAGCGAGCAGGATGCAGGGCGTAGGCGGCATTGAGCGCGTCTTGACGCACGGCGTGCACGACGGCGACACGGCCAAAGAAGACCTCCGCTGGGGTAAACAATGCGAGTCCAGAATGCTGATGCTGATTGTTGTGCCAGTCGAAGAAGGGCTCCAGCCAGCCCCGCGCATGGAGCACGCCGGTGAAGTAGCCGGGGTAGTCAGGTTGGTACTTCAGGGTTTTGAACAGCACTTCGCTGAATGGGTTGTCATCGGAGACGTGAGGCCGGCTGAAGCTCCGCTCGACACCGAGCGTTGCCAGCAACTGCGCCAACGTGTCGCTCTTCATGGCGGCGCCGCGGTCGGAATGCACGGTAAGCCCTGGTTTGATTCCGTGACGCGCAACGGTCTCGGCGAAGAGCTGAGCTGCCAGATGCTTGCATTCCTTCAAGGCCACCATCCAGCCAACGACATAGCGGCTGAACAAATCAATGATCACATAAGCGTGGAGGAAGATACCCTTCTGCACTGTGGCCAACTTCGTTATGTCCCAAGTCCAAACTTGGTTAGGGGCCGACGCGGTGAGCGAAGGCTTCAAGTAGGGATGCGGAAGTCGCTGATTTCTGCGTTCTTTTGATTCGCCGAACTCAGCGAGCACACGGTAGATCGTACGGATCGAAGCCAAGTAGATCCCACGGCTGAGCAGCTTTGCAAACACCTCGGTCGGTGGTTGGTCCACGAACTCCGCGCTGTGCATCATGTCGAGGATGACCTGCCTCTCGCTGTCACTCAGTCGCCGCGGGCTGGGCACACTTTGCCGAACTGCACGCGGCAGAGGGACGCAGGTGCTCCGATACAAAGTCGCGCGGCTCACGCCGAGCGAGGAACAAGCTGCGACGATGGACACCCCAGGCACAGCGAAATCTTCTACGAGGTCCATCAGATGTCTCCGTCGCTCTCCGGCAGTGCCAGGCCCAGAATCTCGTGCGCTTTTTTTTGGAGGGCGATCAGCGCATTGGCAATGTGTAGTTTTCGCTCCAGCATCGCATTGCGCTTCATGAGCTCCGCGTTGCGTCGCTCAGCCTCGGTGAACTTGAGTTTGCGTCCTGGCCTCTTAGTCGCGAGCCCCGTTGGGCCTTGGGCGCGGAGTTGCATACGCCAGGAAGCCAGGTGCGAGCTATAGATGCCTTCCCGACGCAGCATTGCTTGCAGCTCACCCCGCTTGCCGCTCGCCTGGCAACCATCGGCCTCCTTGACGATGCGCACTTTGTCGGCCGCACTGAAAAACCTGCGGGGCCGTTTCACTACAGTTTCCAGGGTGGCTCTGCTTACGCCGACACCCCGCTGCTCTCCCTGATTCTCCGGTGAGCCGCTTTGGTCAGATTCATGAATTGGTTTGGGCACGATATGAGATCCATTCTCCGCCCATCGGTACATAGATATTCAGAGGGAGCTGTCTCACGCGACGTTGGCACAGGGGGCACGGCCGCCAGGGCGACCTTTGCCTTGAATACTGCGCTGTGCTTCGTTCGGGTGTTCTTGATTGTCATTCTGGTTGCTCCTTTCCGGAAGCAACTCCCACCTACACCACCTTAGCCCTTGGTCCGAATTTTGGGGTCCACTTCAGATTTTAGCCCGGCTAACTCCACCTGCAGCGCGCTAACGAGCGCGACAAAGTCGGCTAACGGCAGTGCTGTTTCACCGGTTGGCGTCGTGGACACGCGAATGTCTATACACGAACGCGATCGCGCCTTGCAAGTAGAGATTAACGCTACCCCCGGTTTTCTTAGGCTTAGTGGATGCGGCGACGCGTGGCTCTTGGTGCTACTGCAACGCCCTTGTAAATCACCTCAAACAGCGCATCACTTATCACCACGTGTTGGTCGCCAACTCGCGTTGAGCGGGGAAGCTCGAACTTCCCAGCATCGAGCTTCTTATGGATCATGATCACGCCCGTACCATCCCACGTGAGCACTTTCATGGTGAAACCGCGTTTGCCCACGAAAACGAAGAGCGCACGCGCACGTGGCTCCGTTTGCATTCGCTCTCGCACCAACCCACCAAGCCGCTCGTAACCCATCCGCATGTCCACTGGCTCAAGCGCGACGTAAACGGGCAACCCATGCGCGATCACTTGCCACCCTTCTCGCTCAGCGCACAGACCACAGACCTGAGAAGCTCGCCATCAAACCCTGGCTCGACGCGCAATCGCGCCCCCGCCACTTCGACGACAACAGAGGGTTTCTCCGAAACCCGTACCGCGCGGGCAAATTTGACCCGAGCACGCGGCTTTCCGCGCGACAACCACTGGTACACCGTCGCAGGACTCAGCCCAGCACCCCGGCAAAACGGTTTTACTCCAAGCCCCGATGCGCGCATTTCTTCCAAAATCCGCTGCCGATCCTCATGTTTGTATTCTTTTCGCATCCCTCACGCTTGGCATATCGACATTGCCTAACGGAAGGTGGGCTACACGCACCGGTTACGGCTGATATCTTGGAACTGTTGCCGGCCCTGCGCAAACCGAGAGCTTCTCAACCAGCACGGAGTCCAGAGCAGGATTGACCTTGTGAAATTGGCCATTGTATCCCTGATATCCAAGGAGCATCCCCAGCACGATGCTGGCGCATGCCAGGATCCCAAATACCGCCGTCGTAGCTCGTGGCAGCCTCCGCCCAATGGAATGCGCCCTGAGTGCATAGCCGCCAAGCAGAGCGACCAACACCAGCCCAAACGTCACATCATTCAAGTAGCGCATGGTTGCCCCATAAATCGCGAGGGCTATGAGGCCGGTCGCGCTAGCCAACGCACTGAAGACGACCAGGCACCAAAGGTAAGTCCGCGCGTACCGTTGACGTAGGCTGAAAGGCCGCGGCACCAAAACAAGGGCAAAGGGTATTAGCCAAGTGAGCGGGACCACCAGCAGCCAGCCGACAACTGGCTCCATCACCATATAGTCATTTGGCAAGGTGAAACCCTTCGGAAACGCTTCCGCTGGGCTCATGGACCACACTTGGAACACGTAGGGGAACTGGCAGGAGAGCACCGCAGGGCGGAGCATGTAGGAATACAGATTGGGAAGCAGGTGGGCGAGTGACTCGAGTGAGAAATGCAAAGGAGGAAGCCCGGACGTCATCACGTTGGTACCGAATTCTAGCCAGCTTTCGAAACGCAGTTTGTTGTAGGTTAGTAATGCGCAGCTAATGACCAAAAGCGGCGCCCCCAACCACAACGCATTTCTGAGTAACTTGCGGATTCGGCGCTCAGCATCCCAGGCATTCGCTAAGAGAGTGGCAACGCAAAACACCACAACGGCTGGAGCGACGGTAATTCGACAGGCAAGTGCCAATCCAAAACCAAGCCCCGCAAACGCAAGCTTCCAGCCACGGTCTTTTGGTGTCCCCGCGTACCAAACGGAATCAAACGCGGCAACTAGGCCCCCGAGGAGGCACGTCTGAGCCGAGACGATGGCCGTATGATACGTACCAGCCGTTGTTACGGCATGAAGCGTAGGATTAGCGAAAAATAATGCGAAAGCGCCTAAAATAATGAGCAATCGAGGTACCTTACTGAAGAGCCGACGTGCCAGGCGCTCCACAAGCAGCGCCCCAAACAAATTGCCCACGCACAGAAAGAATAACGCGACGTATTGGTCCCCTATTGATCGCTTAATGCCCAGCACTGTCTTCGCTGCAGCCTGAAGCAAGGCCGGGAATGGGCCCCAGTAAACATAATACTTACCTTTAAAATAGCTGGCATCAAACAGCCAGTGGTTCGAGTTAATCGGATCATAGGGGTTCTTCGCTGCGATCAATTCTGGATCCGGGGCCCTCGGGATGTAGAGGTGTCCGGAACGGAATCCGTCCGCCAAGAGATCATGGTACCAGCCGTAGACTGGCCAGCGCTGAACTCCTCCGGCGGACAGAAAATACACGTAGACTGCGCAACCAAGGAGCACAGTCAGCGGTAACCACGCGCGATCCCAGATGCGCGTGAACAGGATACGCAAACGACCTCGACGTGAAATCATTTGTGGCGAATCACCCCTTCACCCGACACGCCGCAAACGTATTCAAGCCAAATTTGTGCGTGAAGCAACTGATCTCGCTGGGCAAAAAGCCCGCCTGCACGAGCAGCGGCCAAAGATCGCGCACGTCGTAGTACATCTTGTGATCGTCCATCTCCGCGGCTGGTGAGAGGCCCAGCTTAAACGCGGAAAATTCGAGATAACGCCGACCCCGCCACGACGGGACGTTAACCAGGCACGTACCGCCAGGCCGCAGCAGGCGTCGGATCTCTTGAAGTGCGCGAAGTGGCTCCTGCAAGTGCTCCAACACCGACACGAGCATCACCACATCTAAACTGGCATCGGGCAATACCAACAGCGACTCGGGCAAGCCGCCTTCAATCGCTTGCACCTTGGCATGCGCTTTCAGATCGGAAGCCAGCGCGACATCCACGAGCACAGCCTTCGAAACTTCGTTCAGCACGGTCCGAGTGAAGGTGGCCTCATGACCGCAACCCAGATCGGCAATTTCTTTCCCCACAAATGAAGGAACAAACTGCCGAATTTGGCGTGCCGAAAGCCATACGCCGAAACGATCAACGATCGTTGGCGAATACCCCTGCCCAAACGCTGCGTCACGGAGCTCGTTCACCGACGACGGACCGCCACCGCTGTCGAATGCAGGATCAAGGTGAAGGTGAACGTCATAAAACCGCTGATCATCAGGAGCAGCCCAGTGAATCCCAGATTATTCGTAGACTCGGGCAACCGCAGGTTGTTCCGGAAATAGCTCGCCGTGAGAAATGCCTCAAATCCAAGGCCCACTAAAAACATTACCGCGCTCACGGCGACGGCACGCGTGTATTCGAAGCGTTTGAACCACTTCGCCGTGACCTCACCGGAATAGTCAAAAAACACCTGAGCCAAGATCCCCATGTACACGCACTGCAGGCCGAGAATGGCCAAAGACATCCCAAGCAGCATCCAATGCAAGGAAAAGATGACGGGGCCAACGGCGACTGGGCCGAGCGAAAGCGGATACGTGAGGAGGGAGCCGACAGTCAAGAACAGCAAGCCGGGTCGAAACAAGAAAAAATCGGCGCCGTACACGAACATCGCGCGCAAGTTAATCCACGCGGCATGCCACGGAGAAAACCAGCCGGAACGCTTGTGGTGGCTGAGACGCCCTTCTCGATCCTTTAGAAACCGGATCGGCACTTCTTCAATTCGGAGCCGCATATGCACCGATTTCAGCACCATTTCGGAGGCGTACTCCCAGGATTGCGAACGCAGATCCATGCGAATCAGAGCCGCCTTGGTGAGGCCGCGCATCCCGCAATGAATATCCGAAAAATGACTCGAAAAGATCACATTCAAGATGAACGTCGTGACGGGCGTGCCCAGGTAGCGATGCAACGGAGGCATCGAGCCGGGCTCTATGTAACCACGAAAACGTGAACCCATGACGAACTCGGCGCCCGCATGGAATTTCTGCACGAAGGGCAGGAGCTCGCGAAAATCATAAGTGCAGTCGCAATCGCCCATCAGCACATATTTGCCGCGAATGTGAGGCAGTGCGTCCTGGTAGGCGCGGCCCAGCCCGCGTTTCGGTGTCTTCAAAACCCGGGCCCCGAGCGATAGAGCAATCTCCGTAGTTTGATCAGTTCCACTATCGACGATCAAGACCTCGCCTCGCACGCCAGCTTTGCGCAACCCTTCGTGACACCAAGCCATGAAGTCAGCGATCGTGAGCTGCTCGTTGAGCGCGGGGATCACAATTGAGAACTCAGGATCCTCAACGTCTGCTTCAGGGATCAGCAGTTGAACTTCAGGATCTTCGAAC
>CAZSUA010000200.1:6211-10412 GCA_964609655.1 uncultured Polyangiaceae bacterium
ATTTCTCGCACGCTGATCGTGTCGCCCGTGGCAACGTTGTAAACGTCATAGCGGGCCTTGGTGTGGGTGTGGGCGGCCATCACGGCTGCGATGATGTCTGAAATGTGCACGTAGGATTTGCTCTGTGAGCCATCGCCCAAGATCCGCAGCCGGCTCGGATCGTCCAGCAAGCGGCGTGCAAAATCAAAACCAACGCCGTGAGTTTGCCGAGGCCCCACCACGTTGCCAAAGCGAAACGCGCAGCCAGAAAGCCCAAACATGAAGGAATAGCTGGCGATCAGCGCCTCACCTGCCAGCTTGCTCGCGCCATACGTGGAAATGGGCAAGAGCGACCCTTGATTCTCAGCGATCGCGTGGGTGCCGAAATCCCCGTAAACACCGCTGCCTGACGCATACAAGATGCGTTTTGCGCTCGTAACGCGCATCGCCTCAACGACCGAATGCGTGAGTGCGGTGCCTTGCCAAAAATCAACATCGGGCTCAACGGCAGCTCGAGCGATATCCGGATTCGACGCCAGGTGGATCACCACGTCGTGGCCGTCCATGGCCGCACGCAGCGCGGGGAGATCTTCCACGTTGCCCCGCACGATCGAAAGCCGCGCGTCAGCCGTGTGTTGCTGGAGATGCCACTCGCGACCCGACGAAAAGTTGTCGTAAACGGTGACGCGCCCCGCACCCCCGACACCCCCTGCTCCGAGCAACCAATCCACGAAATGTGCGCCAATGAAACCTGCGCCGCCCACCACGAAAAATCGCGCCCCGGCTATCGTATTGACCCAGCTGTCACTCGCTGAGACTGCTTGGGTAGGTATGGCTTCGGTCACTTGGTGGACTCCCATTTCGTGGCTGCGCGCTTCAATGCCGGGTGGCTCACTAAGAGATGCCAAACCACGGCACAGAGGCCTTCGGTATGCGGGGTGATGCGGTCAGGCGAAACCGTCGGAATGAGGACACAGGCCTTGGCTACCTGGGCCGTATAACCGCCATCTTTGCCGACAATTCCGAAGATGCTCGCACCCACGCTGCGCGCGTGATCCAGGGCGCGCACTAAATTAACGGAAACATTCTTCTCTCGGTTTCCCCCACCCACAGAGAACACCAAAATCCCATCCTGGGCTCCCAGCCGCGAAACCTTGAGCCACTCCTCGAAGCAGCTTTCCCAGCCTTCATCGTTGACGCGCGCTGTTAGCTCGGAAACATTGTCCGTGGGTGCGTACGATTCAAAGGCACACAGCTTGCGAAAATCGTTGACGGCATGGCTCGCGTGACCCGCCGAACCTCCAACGCCAAGAATGAATAGCCTGCCACCCCCATCGCGCACGGCCGCCAAACCAAGCGCGGTGCGTTCCACGGCTTCGGCATCCAGCGCCTGAACGGCCTGCACGCTCTCATCGAGGAACATCCGTGTAAACGAAACTTCATTCATAGCGTGTACCCCGCAGCTTCGGCATCACGCCGGAACATCTGCACCGTTTCCAGGCTGTACTCGGCCAGGCTTTTCCCAAACAGCTCCAACTTCTTCAACATGTCGGGCGGAACCGTGATGATGTGGGCACCGGCCTGCTCAGCCTGAATAATATTCAGCGTTTCGCGTGGGCTCGCCCAGAGCAACTCGACATCGCTCCCCGATGCGTCGCACAGGGCGCGAGCAGCCCGCATGAGCGGAACCGGATCACGGCCCGTATCCGCAATGCGCCCCGCGAACACGGAAACCACGGCTGGGGCACCGCCAACCAAGGCTTGCGTCACCCCATGCACTTGTTCGAGTGTGCAGAGAGCTGTCACGTTCAGCCGCACCCGTCCGTTCACTGACAGGTCCCTCACCAAGGGCAACGCGGACTCGCCTCGTGAGTTAGTGATGGGGATCTTCACGTAGACATTCGAGCCCCAGCTGGCGATCACTTTGGCTTGACGCGCCATCTCGCCAAACTCATCCGCGAAGACCTCAAAAGAAATCGGCCTATCCTTGATCTCCGCGAGCACTTGCTGAGCGAACCCCGAATAATCTGAGATACCCGCTTTGCGCATTAACGTCGGATTGGTAGTGAACCCGGAGATGCGAGGATTTTTTGCCATCTCCAGCAAAGAAGCCAAGTCGGCGCCGTCGGAAAAGAGCTTGATGGATGCAGTCATTTTAAGTTTTACCCAGTAAAAAGTCGGCGAACTCTCGCAGATCCTTCCCCCGAAAGGAAGGCCGAATTGCCCGTGAAATGAGCAATTCGGCGTCGGCGGGCGAGCTTTTGCCAAGCAGCGCCGTTGAGAGCCCAAGGGTTGCCCCTGCAATGACATCCGTGGCGCGATCACCCACCATCCAAGATTTCGAGGGTTGACAACCGGATGCTAGCGAAAGCGCAGCTTCGAGCAACCCTGTGCGGGGTTTGCGGCAGCTGCAGCCATCTTCAGCGCGATGGTAGCAAACGTGGGAGTCGATGCTGGGCACTCCGCCCGCGCTGAGTTCGGCCACGACTCGAGCATGAACCGCCTGCAACGTCGCGAGCGTGACCTTGCCTTTGGCGGCCGCTGGCTGATTGCTGGCGATCGCTAACTCATATCCCGCAGCGGCGAGCCGGCACAACGCGACGATGACACCCGGCAGAATTTCGACGTCGGCCTCTACTAACGGGCTGTCGATGGGCTCGGGCCCCGGCCGCTCAACCATACGATTGAGCACGCCGTCGCGATCCAAGATAATCAGTCCGCGGGAGTCACTCATACGCCGGCTAACTGTGCCTCAAGCTCTGCCAACCCTGCCGGCGAGCCGATCTCGTAGAACCGCTGGAAGACCTCGAAACCAGCCAACTCGCCGCGCAAGCTGAGCCGGTGAAATACCTGAGCGAGATCGTAGACCACGCCGCTCGGCACTTCTTGCTCGATCGTCTCGCGACGCAATGCAGATAACCCGTAGTCGATGTACTCGAACTCGTGGACTGGGCGGAGCGTTCGTGATTTATCGTACAAAATCACCCGCTTGCAGGCTGAGTCAAACGCAACGTTGCTGGTGTCCCAACGGCCCTCGTTTCGAAACACTGTCATGAGAGCTGGGAGCCGACTGGCTGCAAAGGCCTGAGCCACCTCGGCAAAGTTAACTGGCAGGTACGAGTCCCCATACGTGAGTAAGAAATGCTCATCAAGTACTCCCAAGTCCAGCGCCAAACGCAGCGCTCCCGCGGTACCGCGCAGCTCCTTGCCCTCGTGCACGTAACGCACGGGAAGCCCAAAACTATCCCCATTTCCCACGTGATCCTCAATCATATCTCCCAGATAACCCACGGAAAATACAACTTCCCGGACGCCGTGCGCCGCCAGCCAGCGCAA
The DNA here is from genome assembly GCA_964609655.1 of uncultured Polyangiaceae bacterium. Classification (GTDB taxonomy): domain Bacteria; phylum Myxococcota_A; class Polyangia; order Polyangiales; family Polyangiaceae; genus JBBRRP01. The sequence goes on from CAZSUA010000200.1 coordinate 9,527, forward strand.
CTGATGATCCACGAACGGCACCCCTCCGACTGGCAGCAACGCTTTAGGCACTGTCTGTGTCCGTGGATGCATCCGCGTCCCTAATCCACCAGCTAACACCACGCATTGCGTGGGAGGCGCGCTAGCGTGAGTGTCAGTCATTAAAGGGTGCAAAGGTTGCATGGTTTCGTCTAGGAGCAAGCTGGCGGGTGGTCAACCAACGGACTCAGCTGGGACATTTTCTGACCCACCCAAGCTGGACGGACTGAGGCAGATGGAGCGAGCTTTCGCACATGACTCCTGACGACCTTGAACGAACCGCTGAAATGCTTCTCCACGTGGCTCACGTTAACGCCGGCGAACCCACCAAGCCCGAAGCTCTGGTCAGAAAGCTGCTCGGACCTGCCAGCGTATTCTCGGTGAAGGCACACTCCCTGCCGCGCGACGGAACCTTCGCTTTGGTGAACGGGGCGCCCAAGATCTACCTCCGCAAGGGGCTGCCTCCCGTCCGGCGGCGCTGGGCACTGTGCCAGGAGCTGGCCGAGTGGTGGCTTTGGCGCGAGGGCCTGCGCAACGAGAGAACACTTGCTGATGTCGAACGGATTGCGGCAGGCCTACTGATCCCTCGGGCGGCATTTAGTCAGGCGCTAGCTCGCGTGGGCGGAGAGTCTCGGCGCATGGCCCAGCATTTTGGCACCTCAGAAACATGTTTGGTGCTGCGCATGAGTGAACTCACCCGAGTGCCATTGGCCCTGGTTTCACCCCAAAAAGTTCGCCTGCGCGGCGCCGAATTCGGCTGGCCCTCAGAACAGCAAATGCGCACCCTGAGCCACACCTTGCGACTTCCTGGTATTCGGAAAGTGCGCCTGCAAGACGACCGCCGCAGGCTGGCCCTCTGGGGCGAACT
>CAZSUA010000201.1:0-10371 GCA_964609655.1 uncultured Polyangiaceae bacterium
CAAGACCTGGAGCAAACGCATCGTGAAGTTCGACGCTGGCATCCCGGATATCAACATTCCGCTGATTACTGCCGAGCACGACCTTTGGTCCCCCGAGGCAGATTTCAGCGCGCTTGGGTCGATTCGGATGCCTATCCCGTTCATCAAGTTCACTGAGCTTGAGACCCCTCCACCGTTGCCCCCGCTTCCACCTCCACCTCCACCTCCGCCAGGCTCAGGCGGCGCAGGCAACAGCGGCGGAAGCACCGGTAGCGGCGGAGCGACCAGCAGCGGCGGCGCAGCAACCGCAAGTGGCGGGCGCCCTCCCGTTAGCTTGCAGGTTAGCGGCGATCCGCGATACGCAAACTTGGATTCATCGCGTGTCGGTCAGCTGTTCTACGACGGTTACTGCGAGTGCAGCCAAGCCGGTCAGGGTTGCAAGGCGGCAAACGATTGCTGCGGAACGAGTAACCTCTGTGTGCTCGACGACAGCCTTTCGACGCCTGCGAGTGTTTGTGCGGCATGTGTTCCGCGGCTGGCCCCAGGTGCGGCAAAGGGGCAGCAGTGTAATACTGACTCCGATTGCTGCCAAGGCGATCAGCGATGGAATCGGTGTTATCCGGCAGCGGCAGGTGGGCCCTCCTACTGCCAAGCGTGCCGGGGGCAAGACGAACCTTTGGTGGATCCGAATGGAACGGGGGCCGAATGCTGCGTGTACCTTCATCCGTTTCGAGGGCCGGGTGCGGAGGCAACCAGGCCGGTTTGTAGTGCCGGCAGGGGTCGAACACTCGGCCAAAGCTGTAAAGATGTCACCGATTGCGCAGGGGTTTTTGGTGAGACAGTCGACTGTTCAGCGGACCAAGTGTGCATCATTAAGCCCCCAATCATTCTCAAGTGAGACAGTTTTCAATGCATTTGAAGGAGAGAACACTGATGATCGGTTCACGGCTGGCATTGTTCGCGGCGCTTGCGTCAGGCGGTTGTGGCGACACTGCAGACTCTATTCCCAAGCCGCCTGCAGCGATGCCGTCTGGGTCACCGGCTGGGGGTAGCTCGCCAAGCAGCGTCCTGAATGGTCTGGGGGGGATGCCCCCTTCGCCTGGCAGCGGTGGAGTGGGTGGGCAAATCGTAAGCACGTCCGTTGGAGGCTCAGCAAGTGGGGGCGGGCCGGGGAGCCCGACATCAACGAAAGTCGAGGAGCACGCTTTAGTTGTCACCCCCGCTGGTGGTTGTGCCCTTGATGCCAAAGGAGCAATCCAGTGTTGGGGAGGAAAGTTCGCGGCGGGCGCTGCGCCTAGCGGAAAATTCTTGCACCTCGCCAGTTATGGCGAAGCGGTGTGCGGTATCCGAGAAGACCGCGTGCTCCTTTGTTTTGCTGAGCCGGGTGACAGCGTGCCGTCACTTCCCACAGCTGCCATCGAGGGAGTCTCAGCGGTCGGAGTAGACAGTTCTGAGATCTACTGGCTCGATGAAAGCGGGAAGGCCAGTATGGGTTTATCCCGTTCATCCTTCATCGTCTTTGCCCCACCACCGGAGAGCGAACGCTTTTCCCACGTAACCGCAGGATTCCGGTTTGGGTGTGGATTGCGCAAAACCGATGCAACCATTGCATGTTGGAATGCGCTGGCAGAGCCTGCCCCTACAAGCCCTGACTGTGCCACCGGGGACGAGATTGGCCAGCGGGATGCGCCGTCGGGCATGTTTTCGGACATGAGCACCTACGCGTGGACGACGTGCGCTGTGCGCAACGCTGGGGAGTTAGCATGTTGGGGCGCAGGCAAGGGTCCGAACCCGGTGAAAACATACCCCTGCGATGCGAAGAGTACCACTACCGAAGCCGTGCCACCGCCCGGAAAGTTCAAGCGGGTCGCGATGGGGCTCCACTATGGGTGTGCAGAAGCTGAGGACGGGCACGTTGAATGCTGGGGCAACGGTACCGCGGATACGTGCGTAGTTGGGTCCGTCGAATGCCGACAGGCACGGCCGCCGGCGGGGACTTTTGACCAAGTGGCCGTGGGTACCTTTCATTCTTGCGCTATGACGACCGCTCGGAAGATAACCTGCTGGGGCTATCCAGGCCCTGACGGGGGAGATGGTAGGACCGTGCCGCCGGGGGAGTTTCAGTGATCAGGCAGGTATGGCTGAGTGCCGCAGGGGATCCGAGAGATTCGGAGGCGACTATCTTGCCGTGTGGCGCCTTTGAGCTGATCGGTGCGCTGCATTGCCGACATCAGGAAGGGAATAGAAAACGATGACCCGAAGAGTTATTATGGCATCTGTGCCGCTGTTGATGTTGTTAGGGTGCGACACCGCACCGGAGGGCTCAGGTCGGGTAGAATCTCCGATAATTAACGGTCGTCCGATCGTCGACCTCACAAGCGTAGTAGGAATTCGTGTTAAGCGGCCGCCACCCTTGAAAGTTTCCGGGAGCACTGCTGGTTCAGGAAGCTACCTCGGTAACGGATGGGTTCTCACTGCAGCTCACGTTGTGGAGGGTGCAACGAGCGGCGAATTGGTATGGCCGTTGGGCGGCTCCGGCCCTCTAGACGTTACCCAGACGCAATTCGCTCCCGGCATGTATATCCGCGGAGTGCGCCAGAATGCTTCAGTCCGAGGTCCACAGGACCTTGCCGCTGTCTTCTTCGAGAACCAAGGGACTGAGCCGCCGGGTGAGGCCGCGCTGGATTGCAACGGTCCTTCAACGTTCCTGGACGTGGAGGCTTGGGTCGCCGGGCGTCCGACCGTGCAGGTGCAGTCGAGTATACTTCACAGGCTTACCAGGCCACGAAATTGCCCTGACTGTCCGCCTACGGCGAACGCTATCACATCGTCGTTCCCTCAGTACAACAGTGCGTCATTTCGTTTAGCAGTGCTTGGACCCGACCCATGGCTGGTTGGCTGGTACCCGAATTCGCAAACACCTAGTACCCCCTTCCAACAGGTCTGGGAAGGGGACTCTGGCTCCGGCTGTTTCGAGGATGGTCTCCTGAAAGCGGTCGTTGTGGCAGGCAGAAGACCGGCAACGCAGAGGCGATCGCCTTACGTCCTCGGCGAGGGCGTAGCCGTTTCTCTTTTTTGCTCCTGGATCAAGGACGTTACTGGCGTAGGAGAATCAGGGGCGGCGTCGCCTCAGCAGGGACTGGGTACTCGCGTTCTTCAGTCTGCAGGATCAGGGTCGGCATCGTACAAGCCAGGACTGGGTACTCCCATTCATCAGTATCTGGATCGCGATAGCGTGGTCGACACAGGCACGTTCGTGGATGTGGGCGCAGGGTTGGTTGAGCTCGAAATCACTAGGTCATCATTGGGAAATCTCACCTACCGCGTGGAACTCCCCAAGGACGCATGGCTAAACGCTGCAACCCTTGGGAACTTTGATGGGCGTGGGCAGGCGCTTGCGTTTCTCAATCGGCAACGCATCGCCTTTAGCGGTCTGAATGGCGCTGCGGCTCCAGAATTCGGAGGGGCGCCCGCGGAGCATTATCAGATGATATCGACCGCAAGGATCGATGGGGACTCCTACGACGACCTCGTAGGGCAGCGACGGAGCGGGGAGATCGATGTCTTCCTGGGATCCTCGCAGGGCCTCCGATTCTCGCCGGAGATCGACGTGGCTCCTCTTCGGGTTGACCGAGATTACTTCAGTGACTTCGTGTGGGCCAAGGGGACCAAGCTGAGCACCTTCAGTACGCTCGGCGGTCACTCGGCAATCACCGTGTCCGACAATATCTCGTTGGAGACGATGGTCGCCGGTCGGTTTCGTTCATTCCCGAGTGAAAACGCTGGAGTTGAAGACATTGTCGGAGTGGGCAATGGTGCCGTCATTTGGTGCAAGTCAAGCTTGTTTGGGTTGGCGTGTGTTCCGGCCCTTGATGCACCATTCAAGTCCAACGGACAGCGCGTAGCCACCGGCGTTGAACTGGACGATTTCGATTCGGATGGGTTGGATGACATTCGGGTCGCGTACGCGAACAAGGTTCCCTCCAGGGTCTTCATGTCATCGGCGAGAGGGTTCGCGGTTGACTTCGGGCATGGCGTAGACCACGTCGTGGGTGTCGATGTCACAGGCCTGCGCCAGCCTGCAGCCGTTTCTATCCGAAATGCGGACGGCCCCATCGCGCTGCAGGTTCGGATAAACTCGGCGCCCGACAGCACGATCCCGGATGTCGTACTTCCTGAGGTGATCACTCCGATCCCCTACGCAGCCCCAGTCATGCTCCTCGCAGGCAACTTCAACGGAGATTCGAGTGACCCCGCAGGTGCCACCGCAGGCAGCGCACAGATCGCCCCAGGTTTCCCCATCGAAGACCTCGCCATCCTAAGCGGCGGCAAAGTCTACGCCCTCATCTCCAACGGCGACGGCACCCTCACCACCAACACCCTCGACGGGGCCACGGGCATCACGAAGATTGAAGTTACCGACGTCAACGGCGACGGCCTCGACGACCTCGAAGCCACCAAATCTGACGGTTCCGTCACGGTATACTCAGGCGTCCCAGGTCCCAGTGAGGGGCTGAGCCCACTTAGCACCAACTTCACTGGCCTCCCCACCGCCGAAAGCAACGACGGCAAGATGCTCGTCTTGAGCGGCCAAGGCGTGGATACGGTGGGAGCCAGCGAAGCTCGACTTAAGATAAGCGTGGGGCCGGAAGATACTGCGGCACTCAATCGCTTGGTGGTGGAGGTATTCGACGGCGACAACGGCGGCCTGCACCAGTTTGATAAGGAAACGAACGTTCTCAAAACTTGCTACCAACTCAGTGCGGACCCCTGCGGGGATGGAGGCAGCGGCAACTGCAACGGTGGCACTCGCCCGCGGGTGCTGCTGAAGACAATGAGCAGCGACGAGCTGCACGACGACGTGTGGGACCCCATTTTTGATGGCCCGCACCCGGCCACCGCCTCGCTTACAGGCGACGGGAAGGCCCCGTTCACGTACGAGCTTCACGTATTTATGTCGGAGAACTGCAACACTTTGCCCGACCCAACCAAGACGCTAAAGGTGGCAACGGCAGACGCCTTCAAGGTGCGATCGAACGGTATGGTGAGCCACGCGCTCGGCGAATTTTCATTCATTGGAGCGGATTCAACCGGCCCTTTCGGAGTGCCCGATCTACCCTACATGCGCGACACGGATTACGACGGGACCTTCGAATTCCCGATAGCCGTAGGTCCTGGCGCCACGGAGATCCAGCTCAAAGAATCAGATGCCGACTCGTTGAACGACAGCAAGTTTCCAGGTGTGTCGCTGGGGGCGAGTGCATCAATCCAATACAAGCTCTTGGATCCGAGTGGCAACTCGATGCCTTTGGTTGGTGCCGAGGACACGTCGCCCACCACACTCGTCACGAATCCGTCAGGAAACAATGACGGCGTCAAAGCGCTAAGCGTGGAAACGCGAATCCATAAGATTACCGGGCCTGCGGCGGGCATCTGGAAATGGCGCTGGGAGGGCGTGAAAGCGTCTAACGCTGTGCACGTCTTTTCGCCTTTCGGTTCACCAACCACGCACGAGGTTCTGGGGGCCCGGCGTCAGCGGCCATTGGCCACCACCATTCAGTTGCCGCAGTATTGGAGCGGCAACTCCACCGAGATCGCCAAGGAGCTTCCTATCGAGTTAGGGCAGGGGGGCGGCGTTTTGAAGCTTGCAACCGTGAGCGACGTGCAGCGAACGTTGGACGCGCCTTCTAACACCGTCACTGATGAGCTTTCACACCAGCTTCTGGTCGCCAGGCTGAACCAAGGAAGAAGCCTTGCGCAAGGTGAATATATTGCTGGCGCATTGGTTTACGGGACGACGATCCCAGTGAGGACTGTGCTTGGAGCCGCGGATGCTGCGTTGTCAGGGCGCGCAACTCCCCCAGGGCTTACGCCCGAAAGACTCGTGCGGCTTCTCAGTTCGGTGAATTTGGGAGAAATCACGTATCGCCAGCCCGGAGTGCCATTCCCTGATCAGCCGATGGCTGACGATGACGGAGACGGCGTGCCCAACATGAAGGACAACTGTCCGAGTGTTGTTAACCTGGATCAGGCTGATTCGGACAATGATCGAATCGGGGACGCCTGCCGCATTATTCTTGCCGGACCCTGCGTATTGGAACGTTCGAGTGGATCGGTGGCGTTCTTCGGCTACGCCAACCCCTTGTCATTCCGTAGCATTCCGATAGGTCAGCGTAACGAAGTCAGCCTCAATGCTGGCGCTCAAAACGTTCTTGATTTGGGCCAGCCGACTATATTTGACGGTGGTCTCGTGGCCGGAGGTTTTGCGGCACCCCTATCTCCGGGGCAGATCCTCTCCTGGACTGTGGACGGTCAGACTTCCACGGCTAGCGTGGGACAATCGCCTGCATGTTCAGGCCGAGAGCTCACTGACCTGAGCTTCGCGCACAATGTGACGGGCTTTGGCCTTGATTCCGTAGTTCTTGGCGACCGCACGAGCGTTGTGGCTGGGGGAGAACTTGCAACTCTGGTAAGCGGTGGCGAGCTCATCCTTGGGGCGAAAGCAAGCGTAGGCAATCTGATGTCCGGCGGACGAACGTTTGTTGGAACTGGAAGTGCGGTCTTGGGATCTACCGTTACAGCGCAACCGCTTATGCTCGGCCAAGGTGCAACCATTGAAGGTGCGCAGGCCCGAGGGGTCTTACCTCCGCAGTCGTTGGACTGGGTCGTAGCATTTCAGCTACAAACATCTGGCCCCGTTGAAGTGCAAGCGGGCCAATCAAGAGATCTCGCGCCCGGAAATTACGGGGCCGTACATGTGGGCCCGGGAGCACGGTTGAGCTTGCAACCTGGTCAGTACCAGTTTGCGGGGCTTTCCGTTGACAAGCAGGGGACGGTATCTGTGGCTGAGAGCAAGGTAGTGGTTCACATTGCTACGACGCTTGATCTTCGGGGGCAGACATCCGCGCCAGCTCACTCAGACTTAGTCATTGGCTACTTCGGCACGCAGCCGGGCTTGGTTAATGCTTCATTCACCGGTGCCATCGTGGCTCCCAATGGCCAATTGGTGCTCGGTTCCGAGGCCAACGCGGTCTATCGCGGCTCATTCTTTGCGAAGAGCCTCAAGGTGGGCGCGGGTGCACTGCTCGAATTCAGGCGGCCACAGTGATAGACCAAGGAGCAACGGATGGTCGCACCACGCCGCCCAGTCCGTTCCAGTAAGCCCAGGCCAAAGGCGTTGTGTTATCGCCCTCGTACATCAGTATCGAGGGCTCTCACCTTCGTCATGGCTAATGCGTGCGCTGCGTGCGCGAGTACCCCGATTGACCCCGGAAGCGCGGCTAGCAAATCCGAGAACGGCGGCACCGCAGGAACGCGAACATGCACAGACCAAGCTACCGAACGCGTCGTGACGGGTGTCCGCATTTTCGAATTGGCCGCATTTCAAGCGGTAAAAGTTCCACTGGTTAACCAAATGGTGGAGGTGGTGTCACGGAAGGCTGACATCGTGGCGGGACGCCCTGCACTTTTCAGAGCGTATGTCGTCCCCGAGCCAGGCTGGGTTCCGCGAATCGTCCGCGCCCGGCTAACGCTTACCAATTCCGACGCCGACGGGGCTACTCACGAACTCACTTTTACGCGTACGGTTACCCTCCACGATGCCTCGATCGAGCGCGATCTCGATACGAGTTACAATTTCGAAGTCCCCGCGGAGGCAATCACAAATAGTACGAAGTATGCTGTTGGCCTATTTGAGACCGAAGCGTGTCCGCCGGAGTCAAGTGGGTCGATGGCGCGATTCCCCAAGGAAGGTTTGGCCGACCTCAGAGCGCGCTCCGTGGGGGAGATTCATGTTCAGCTTGTGCCCGTATTGGTTCAAGGCCCGAATGGTCCATTGCTTCCAGACACTACAGGTCCACAGATCGAGATCTATCGGAAGTCGCTATTTCGACTGTTTCCTGCGACAGCCGTTGAGCTGAGCGTGCGAGCCGAGCCTGTACCGACCACCGCCACCTCCATGCAAGGGGTGCTTGATGAGATAGCTGCCCTGCGCGAAGCGGAAAAACCTGCTTCCAATCTAAGCTATTTCGGATTGGTGCGCTTCACCGATCAGATTGAACAATATTGCACGCCAAGTTGCGTGCTCGGGGGAGCTCTCGATGGGGACATGAATCATCCTACCGCGGGCACTGCGGTTGGGATCGGTTACTCAGGGGGATCCTCGGCGGGCACACTTGCTCATGAGCTGGGGCACGTTTACGGGCAAGCTCACGCTCCCTGCGGTGTCGATGGAGATCCGAATTATCCCTATCGTGGTGGACTCATTGGCAGCTGGGGCTTCGACATCCTGGATCACCAGTTGGTGGACCCCATGAAGCATCTGGATTTCATGAGCTACTGCAAGCCCATCTGGGTTAGCGACTACACGTTTGGGCGCCTGCAGACCTATTTGGCCAGGCTCAATGGATTTGAGGCGATACCCGGGCCACCGCAAATGCTGCAGTCCCTCAGAAACCCTCGATTTATGGCTCAAGCACAGCTTTGCTCAAACTTCTTGTAACGCAGTGAGGTCTCTCGTTGTTCAATCTAGATTTTGGTCTTAGTGCCATTAGGCTGATCGGATGCGCCGCACTGCTGTCGGGTTGCGGGGTTGAAGAACCACCGCCAACCGGACCGGTTGGGGACTGCACCAAAGCGTCGGTGCTCGAAACAACGCCGCGCACGGCGCGTCGGGCCCGGAGCGCGGGCTTTAGTGGCACGGACGAGGCCTACACCGCCCTGTACGCGGTGAGCTGCGCTTCGGTATCCGATTGTTCCAAGGCCTGCACCCAGAGTGGTGGCACGCAGGAGATGTGTGCCGCCTCCGAATGCCTAACAAATGGCGTTGCGGGTATGGATTGCTTGCCGCCACCGGTGTGGAGCAATCTCCAGGGGATCCAGCTGCAATCGGAGGTCCCTGAGGATGCAGCCCAAATCGTGGCCGTTGATTCAATGTACCGCGACCACTTGCTCACCGATCAGTTCGCCTTGGAGGTCCCTGCTCAGGCGGTCATACGCGGGATCCAAGTGGGTGTTCGTCGCGCGGGTTTCGACGGCTCAATCGGTGATGATTCCGTAAGGCTCCTGAAGGCAGGGCAGCCCGCGGGTGCTGAACGCGCAGCCGCAGAACCATGGGCTAGCCCGAAGCTAGAATGGGCCGAATACGGGGGGTCGGATGATCTTTGGGGTGTTAATTGGACTCCGGCGGAAGTGAATGCTGCTGGCTTTGGAGTGGCACAGTCTGTTCTTTACGGGAAGACGGTTGGTAACTCGCGCGCGTATGTGAGCCAGGTTCGCGTGACGGTTTACTATTCCAACGGCTCGGAGTGTTTATAACCGCCCGGAGCGGTCGCGTGTGCGCGGATAGACGCCTGCAGGGTTGCCCATAGCGCTCGGCTGCCGTTGACTGGTAAAGTAAGCTCAATGCGAGAGTCCGCTTGAAGCACGAGGCGTCGTCGAGGGGCAGGCGCCAAGCGGCGGGGCACCCATGGTGGCTGGGTGTGCGCTCGGCGCCGCGCTACGCGTTTGCCAAAAGCCTCGGTGTCGCTGTGCTTCTGACGATCCTTTTCTTCATCGGAGTGGGATCGGTTCGGGTGCGGGGCGTTGTGCCGCCGCCGAGCGAAGCGGTGTTGCTAAACGGCGCGGATTTGCAAAGGAGCTTATGGGCGAGGCAGAATTCTGGCTGGCGAGTCAGTGATCCAAAACCGAGGTTTAAGGGGACCGTATATTTCATCACACCCGGCACAAAGCCCGCCGAGATAGGTCGTTTCGCACGGGAGCGTCTGTTTTACGTGGGATCACTGAACGTCCGCAAACAGCCAAGCTTTCCGGGTGTCGCAGACAGAGTCAAATGGTTCGCTATCACGTACGATTCCAAGTTCACGACTAAGGCGGCCGACCAATTCGAATTCCGCGTCGTTTCAGACCACGCGATTCTTTGGGTCGACGATATGCTTGTGGTGGGCGATGACACGCTCGCGGTGGACCACGATGGACCGGACAAAGTTGTCAGCAAGAGTGGTCGCATTTCCCTTGGCAAAGGCGAGCATCGGATCCGCGTAGCCTACCTACACGGCGAGGGGCCGGAAATAGCGTTGCAGTTATACGTCACCACCTCAGAGGCGGAGGAGCAGGTGTTTGAGGGGAACTGAACTCTGAAGGCTTGCCGGTGATGAGTTGCGTGCCAGTTGATGGCCGTGCCTCCGCTGTTGGTCACCGTGGGTTGCGGCATACAACCCTCAAGCAGTAGTTGGGGCCTCGGTTGCTCCCAGGTGGAATTGGGGCCTGTGCTGCGCTAAACGAGGCATCTTTCAGCTCAAGCTCTCGCTGGCTCGACCGTTCTGTGGATCCGGAGTTCTGCCCGTGTACGTGAATGGTTTCTACTGTCGGGATTGCGCCGATGTCAGCCTTGCC
>CAZSUA010000202.1:0-10370 GCA_964609655.1 uncultured Polyangiaceae bacterium
CCTTCGGACTCTTCAAGAGCGGCTGCGCTTTCCACGCTGGCAACAATCGACCAAGATGAGCGAGCCGAGCGTGCGGCGCCTATGGGAAATGAAAAACCTAGCTACCCGGAAGTCGAGATTGAGGATCCGGAAGCAGTGAGCGCTGCCCTGATCAGTGGTGCCACTTCTTGGAAAGAGGGCAACGAGCGAGAAGCTTTGCGTTGGCTCCAGCGCGCAACTCTAGCGGCCACACGGGCCAATCTTACAAAGCGCGCCGGCGTTTTGGCACAAACTGTGGCGAGCCTTTCAACCGCGCTCGGTGGCCAGCTGCTCAAGGTGCCGCAGCTCTCGAAACAAGGCCCCACCGGAGCCACATTGGACACGGACTTCTCCGATACAACGGTGGTCGATGGCTCCCCCGAGACCATCCCGATCACCAAGGCTAAACTCGTTAACGCTTCCCTTCAGAAGCCAAGGCAAGCGCTGCGGGTTGCCGTCGAGCCCGCTCCAGGTGAGCCCAACGTTCTGCGCATTCAGATCCTTGAGGATGGGCGCGCGCCCGCACCAGGCGCCCACGAGGCTTTCTTGGTGCCCGTGGAGGCGGGTGCGGACTTTACGCGCCGCAGAGAATCCTGAGGCTCGCGGAGCCGAAAAACTCCTGAGCCGAGGGGCTACAGGAAATCTTTGAGCATTCGGCAGCGCTTGGGATTTTTCAGCTTCCGCAAGGCCTTTGCCTCGATCTGACGAATGCGCTCGCGGGTGACCTCGAAATCCTGCCCAACTTCTTCGAGCGTGTGTTCGCTCTTTTCTTCGATGCCGAACCGCATCCGCAGCACTTTTTCTTCGCGCGGAGTGAGCGTCTTTAGGGCACGGCCTGTTTGCTCACTCAAGCTGCTTTCAATGGCTGCCTCAACCGGGCTCACTGCGCCCGCGTCCTCAATGAAATCTCCTAGGCAGCTATCGCCCTCTTCCCCGAAAGGCGTTTCGAGGCTGAGCGGCTCCTTCACGAGCTTCAACACCTTATTGAGCTCTGTGGGCGAGATCTCTAACTCTTTGGCAATCTCTTCGGGCGTCGGCTCACGACCGAGCTCGTGCATCAGGAAGCGTGCCGTGCGGAACACCTTGTTGGTGGTCTCCAGCATATGCACCGGAATGCGAATGGTGCGCGATTGATCGGCGATCGCGCGCGTGATGGCTTGGCGAATCCACCAGGTGCCGTACGTTGAGAACTTGTAGCCGCGCCGATAATCGAACTTCTCGACGGCACGCATTAGGCCAATATTGCCCTCTTGCACGAGGTCCAGGAACTGGAGTCCGTGGTTGGTGTATTTCTTTGCGATCGACACCACGAGCCTCAGATTGGCTTCCACGAGCTCCGCCTTGGCACGCTCGGTGAGGCGCTCGCTTCTACAAATCTGGTCGTAGGTTGCTTGGGCCGCCAGCGTCGCGCTTGAGGAGAGCTGCTTTTCCTGCATCTGCTGCAAGTGCGCCGTCTTCTGGTGCTTGATCAATTTCTGAATCAGCTTACCGCTCAGCTGCATCTGCTTCAGGATCTCGATGCACTTGCCGCGCATCTCCCGAATGCCGAGAGTGGCTTCCTTCTTCTTTTCTGCGTTGGCGCCTTTGCTCTCTTCGAGCACCTGCGCAATTTGCTTCTCGAACTTCTTGACCTTTTCGATCAGCCCGAGGAAGCGCTGCACCGACTCTTCTTCAGATCGGTTCTCGATGTCTTCGAGATCTCCCAACAAGGTGTTGGCCCGAATCTTACCCAGGCGTAGTTGCTCGGCGAGACGCATGAGCTCCTCCATCGCCCAAGGGCTACTGAAGAGCGCTTCAAGGATCTGGACTTGGCCTTCCTCGATGCGTTTCGCGATCTCAATTTCGCGCTCGCGGGTTAACAGCGCGGTCCGCGCCATCTTAGTGAGATAGGCTCTTACGCCATCACTCTCTAGACCCGAAGCATCACCCGATCTCTGAGTTGTCTTTTTCAAGCGCCCTGTCCTAGCACCTTTCCGGAAAAAGGGTGGTCCTTCGAGCGTTTTCCGTCACTCGGAGGAATTTGGTGGCTGGGACACCGCGAAGCGCGCTTCCCAAAGGATCGGAAATTTGGGGCATACCCACAATTTCGAGGGATTTGTGCATTATGCTTGGCAGCCCACGGATGACCTGATAGTCGGCCGCATGGCTAACCCGGCTCTGACTGCCCAAACCGACCGCGTCGTCACCATCCACTATGTCCTCACGCTCGGCGAAGGCAAGGAAGTCGACCGTTCTGGCGATGAACCCCTCGTTTATCTGCACGGCCACGAGAACATCGTACCTGGCTTAGAGCGCAAGCTTGAGGGCAAAGGCATCGGCGACAAACTCAAGGTCACGGTGGCACCCGCCGACGGCTACGGCGAGGCAGATGCTGATTCCACCAAAACGATGCCAAAAGCCGCGTTTCCCCCCGGCGTCGAAGTCGGCATGCAGCTCGCGATGGAAGATGAAGAGGGCGACGAGATGCCGCTCTGGGTCAAGGAAGTCACTCAGGATAGTGTCGTCATCGATTTCAACCACCCCTTAGCGGGCGAAACGTTGCACTTCGACGTCGAGGTGGTGGACGTTCGCGCCGCGACCGAAGAAGAGCTCGCTCACGGTCACGTGCATTCTGCCGACCACCACCACGGCCATTCCGACGACGATCACCACCACCACTGATCAGACGTCACTCGGCGGGCAGCGGCGGCGGCACGATAAACTCGTAGCGCGTGGTCCAGATTTTTTCTGCACCTGGGGGGAGCTGGAGCTTAATGAACACTTCCGGGCAGAAGACCTCACGCAGCGCCCAAATCGAGAACTTTTCTGGCTCAAAATCTCCGGAGACTCGGACCTTCGACCCTACTTGAGTGTTCTCAACAGTGAAGGAAAAACTGTTCGCGCTCGGCTCCGGCGTGAGATTTCCAAAAAGTGATTCTCGCGCCAGCAGCGGCGCTACGACCTGCACCACGTTGCCCGTTCGCTCGGCGAGGCGAGCCGGCTGGATCTCACCGCTCACAGGGGAGTCGAACGTCACGCGGTAGCTAGGTCCGGTCATTTGCCCATCTAAGCGCAAGAAATTGTGCGCGTAGTGATTCGTGAGGATCGGTAGTGTGCCCGTATTTTTGAGCGAGTGCTGGATGCTCAGCGTGCGCCCATCGAGCGCGAGCGTGAGCTGCTTCTTATATTGATACCCGTAACCGCGAGTGAGCGGCAGCTCCTGCGAAAAGGTGGCGCTCGTTCGATCGTGGTGCACACGCCATGGAAGCGCACGCACCACAGGATACACTTCACCAAAGAAATAGGGCTCGCGATTGATGCGACGCAGCTCCCCCACGCCGATCTTGATGAAGGCTGCTCCCGGAGCTGCACTGTCGTACCCAAGCGGTGTCTCAATTCCAAACTCCTCCGCTGGCCCATTCACGGCGTCAGGAATGACCGGATCGTGTTCTTTTTGCCAAGTCTGCACAAAGGTATGTGCGCCCACGCGTATGGCGCCCACCATGCCCGACCAGTCAAAGCGCGGCCCACGATAGTGCCCGATACCTGGATCCGGCGGATAGATTACCACTTGCAGCTCCCCCTGCTCCAGCACGAATTCGGGAAACTCCGTGCGCGCACTCGTTCCTGGCGTGGTGGGAGACGCTGGCGGACAGGCGCCCGACGGCGAACAGGCGGAGAGCAGGCTTCCTACGAGAACGAGGCTGAAACCTCGAGTGAACGGGCTGGCTAGCCATCTCGGGCGCTCTAGGTGCATTGGCCGTACTATAGGCTGAGGTTTGCGACTTAGAAAAGCGCACCCCGCACCACTAAAACACCGATACCCATGCCCAGCGCACTGCCGATGAGCGCGCACACCAAAAATAGAACCCCCCCCTTGATGATCGAGCGGCGGGTGCGCGGGCGGGGCCGGCGCTGCCGCTTACGTAACGCGAGAAACTGCGGATAATCTGCAATCGCTGGTAGCTCCCGAGTCGGAATATCTAGCTCGGGATCTTGGTGAATTGCCGGAAGCGCCAACGTTGGCTCATCCTCGGCCGCAAGCGCCAGGTGCAGCTGCCGAGGCACCGCGATTCCTAGGGGCATTGTGGGCATTTCAAACGCGGACGCAGGGGCCGTGCCACGGCGCACTGGGACTCCGGAAAAGGTGGGAATAGGGTGCATAGAAGTGTTCCCCCCTGTTCGGCCATCTCTCGTGCCTAGTTGCGGGTCTTTAATCTCGCCTGTCTGGGACAACTCTCCCGGGAAATGCCGTGTGATTACGAACGTTCGGCCGGGTACTGAGCCGCCCGCGCGAGCCGACGACACCCTGAACCCCTGAATGGTCCGAGGTAATCCAAGGAAGGGACGCCACGGCTCGTGCTAAAAAGGGCGACCCGCCCAACGGATCTCACCTGCAGCGTGCACGCTGGCAACTCACCGTCGCCCCTCATCAACAAGGCATCCTCTCATGCTCCGCCACCCCGCACCCCACTCGTCCGACCGTCGCCAACCGAGAAACTCCGCCTGGAGGTTCGCCACTGCGTGGTTAACCTGTAGTCTGTTACTGCTCGCAGCATTTTCGGCACCGAGCTGCGCCCGCACAGAGCTGTGCGATACCCTCGCAGGGGATTGTCCGAAGGTCGGCGCCATCGGCAGCGGAGGTTCGAATGGGACAGGCGGCACCGGCGGCACGTTGATCTGCACAACTGGCACTGCCTGCAATGGCGTATGCATAGAACTGGCGAGCGATGCCAGAAATTGCGGTGTTTGCGGTAAGAATTGTGGCGCTGGTCTGGTGTGCCAAGGCGGTATCTGCACCGGGACGTGCAACCCTGGGCTGGCCAAGTGCGGCGATACGTGCGCCAAGCTTGACAGCGATTCAGCCAATTGTGGGGCCTGCGGCACTCTCTGCTCCACAGCTCAAAGCTGTTCACAGGGTAGCTGCTTGTGCCCGATCGGCAGTGAGCTGTGCAACGGTACCTGCCGTCCGCTCACCAACGATCCCAACAATTGCGGCAAGTGCGGCAACATTTGCGGCAAAGGGGCCCCCTTCTGCCAAGCCAACGCCTGCGTTTCCCAATGCCAAGCACCGTTTTCAGCTTGCGGGCTGAGCTGCGTGGATCGCCTGAGTGATCCACTCAATTGTGGCGCCTGCGGCCTCACTTGTGGTGGCGGGAAAACCTGCTCCGGGGGCGCGTGCGTGTGCCCCTCGGGTTTCCAGAATTGCAACGGCCAGTGCGTGGACCTCAACGCGGATGGCGGGAATTGCGGCGCCTGCGGGCTCACCTGTGACGCCTCCTCGAAGTGCTTGAATGCCAAGTGTGAATGCGCCAACGGCGGCAGCCGCTGCAACAACACCTGCACCCTCACCGACAGTGATCCCAGTAATTGCGGCGCCTGCGGCAACATCTGCGGAAACGGGAAAGTCTGCGCCAACGGAGCCTGCCAAGACACGTGCCCCATGCCGCTCAGCTCCTGCAACGGCGCCTGTCTCGATCTTTCCAAGGATCCCGTGAATTGCGGCGCCTGCGGCACCAGTTGTGCCGCCAACCAAAGCTGCCAAGGTGGCATCTGCCGCTGCCAAGGCAACGAACTTGCGTGTGGCAATACCTGTAAAGATATCACCACCGATCCGAATAATTGCGGTGCTTGCGGCACTGTCTGCGGCGCGCGTCAGGTTTGCTCGGGCGCTAAGTGCCAATGTGATGCAAGCTCCACGGACTGCAACGGCACCTGCGTGAACACCAGCGCCGATGCGGCCAACTGTGGGGCCTGCGGGAAAGCTTGCCCCGGCGGTCAAGTTTGTCAGGCTGGCCAGTGCGCCGTGAGCTGTACGGCTCCGCTCAACAACTGCGGCGGCGGATGCGTTGACCTGAGCACAGACAACCAAAATTGCAGCGCCTGTGGCCTTGCGTGCCCGAACGGACAAGATTGTTCGGGCGGGAAGTGCGGATGTCCGAATGGCACCTCTGCTTGCAATGGGCTGTGCGTGAGCACGCTCACGGACCCGAATAATTGTGGTGCCTGCGGGCTCACCTGCACAGGTGGCAAGAGTTGCAGTGGCGGGCTGTGCGTGTGCCCCGCTGGAGCAAGCAACTGCGGCGGTGTGTGCGCATTCACGGCTACCGACAACGCCAACTGCGGAACCTGCGGACTCACCTGTGGTGGCGCGCAAGCCTGCAACGCTGGGATGTGTTCGTGCCCTAGCAGCCAAACGGCCTGTGGCGGAGCTTGTGTCGATGCCCTCATGGACACCGCCAATTGCGGTGGTTGTGGCCGCGCCTGCGGTGCATCCCAAGACTGCATTTCCGGAGCCTGCCGCTGCGATGCTCGAACCACCTTCTGCAACGGAACCTGCGCGAACATGCGCAGCGATCACGAAAACTGCGGAGCCTGCGGCAATGCGTGCGGCTCCAATCAAGTGTGCAGCAACGGCCGTTGCCAGGCCATGTGCTCTGGGAACTCCGTGCAGTGCCAAGCCAATTCATGTGTGAGCCTGCAAAGCGATCCGAACAACTGTGGCGCGTGTGGCCAAGCCTGTGGCAGTGCTCAGAGCTGCAATGGCGGAAACTGTAATTGTCGTCGCGGTCTGCAGAGTTGCAATGGGACCTGCACCGACCCTCTCAATGATCCAAAAAATTGCGGAACCTGCGGAAAGGCTTGCGGTCAGGGTGCGGTTTGCAACGGCGGTACCTGTGGTTGCCCCGGCGGCTCACTCAGCTGCGGGAATGTGTGTGCCAATCCGTTGACTGACCCTGCCAACTGCGGCAAGTGCGGTAATGCTTGCCCGGCAGGCTCATCTTGCTTGAACGGAGCCTGCGGCTGCGCGGGAGAGACCAACCTCTGCAACGGTGCGTGCGTGAACGTATTGCTGGATCCGCAGAATTGTGGCGGGTGTAGCAAGGCGTGCCTGCCCGGTCAGAGCTGTACCAACGGGTCATGTCAGTAAATCGAACCTGGGGCGCCCAGCCCGCCTGATCCCCCGACGAATCCGCCCTCACTAAAGTACGGCCGGTTGCGTCCGTTAGAAGCGTGTGGCTCTACGCGCGCGCATGCGCTTGATGGAAAGGCAAACATGGCTCGAGCTTCGACGACCCTGGACGGGGGTGCGCGCTGTTTGCGTGGCGTTGGGATTGAGCGTTTCGTGCGGCAAGCTCGAGCGCGAAGGGCCGCAGATCCTTTCCGTGGACCCAATCCGTTTTGAGTTCGGGCCGCAACAGGCGCTCCGCATCGAAGGGAACAATTTTTATGTCCACGCCAACGTGCGCCTCAGCGACTCGAACGTCGTAGAGATTCGGAGCACCTTCCGCGTGCTGATCGACGCTACGGAGGTGGCGGCAGCCGATATTGTAGCTGTGGATTCAACGGAGCTGACAGCCGTGGCACCTGCGGGGCTAGCAGTCGGAAGCCATTCGGTCACCGTTGTCACTCCGGAGGGTCTCTCAGATACGCTGAGCGACGCCTTCGCCGTACTCCCCGTAGGAATGCTAGCAACAGCTGGCGCGGGTGGGGCGACAACAGGTTCCGGAGGAACGGCCGGAGGAGCCATTGGCACAATTGGGGGCTCTATTGGCACGTTGGGAGGTGCCCCAGGCTCAGGCGGCGCGGGCATGTCGCTCTGCGGTTCTGCCTGCAATGCTACCGAAACCTGTTGTGGCACCGCCTGCGTGGATCTCTCGCGGGATATTCAAAACTGCGGTTCCTGCGGCAGAGCTTGCGGTTCTTCAGAATTTTGCGCCACTGCAACCAATGTGAGTTGCCTCCTCGTCTCGCTTCAGAGCGTCTGCCAAAACGCCGGCGTCACCAGCGTCTACGACGGCATTACTATCGACGACGACGCGAGCAATGTTATCCGAAATGCGCTCAACACCGGCTGCACACCGTCTCCAATGGCGCGTGCTGTAGCCCAGACGGAAGGAGCGACGATTGACCAGGTCACGGGCAGAGCGCTCGCAGGACCTGGGGAGCTCCTGGTCTTGGCCGGCGGCGACGTGGTGAGCACTCCCGTCAAGTATGTCAACTCCGCACACATCGCTCCAATTTACAGTGAGGGCAACGACCTACGACGCAGCTCGGACGGCAGCCTGGTCACGACCGTTAGCGGGTTGACCGCTAACCATGACTTCCTTGTCATCCAGGTCGTGCGCGAGCCGACGAACGGCAGTCTGCTACTCGTCGCCTACGGCTATTCCGCATTGGGTACAACGGCAGCCAGCTGGTACTTCGCCAATGAGATGATGCCAGCGCTCTCCAGCTACACAGATCGTTGGTACATCTACGAGTGGAATGATCTCATCAACGACAACAAGCCCACCAACGCGAGCGAATTCGCCTTGGTTCAATCCGGGCGCTGAGCCACTACTGATCCTGCCTGAGCTAGAGCAACTCGGGGACGATGGCGTCGAGATGCCGCGCCAAACGCTCTGCCCAAATTGTCTGCCCAGCGTCATCGCGGATCAAATCTTGGCGGATCTCAAGCTCAACGTGTGGGAGTTGGCGGCTTTCACCGTACACGATAGCGCCATAATCGCTGTCGTCGCTCACCGAATACGGTTCGTTGTCCCCGATCACCAAGGTCGGCTCGGTACGGAGCGCTGAAAGCAAAGCCTGGCCCAGCCGCCGATCGCGCTGATACAACACGCCAGCATGCCACGCCCGGCTCACGCCGTGATACACGGGCGTGAAGCTGTGCATCAGAATGAGCACGGTGGCAGCATTGCGAGCTTTTCGCTCGTCAAGTTCCAAGCTGATGCGCTCGTGATACGGATTGAAGATCTCGCGCACCCGGAGCGCCGCGTCTTCCGCGCTGATGCCCTGATTTCCTGGGATTTCGGTACCTTCGCTGCGCTTAGCGATCGAGCCTTCGTGAATCAACGGGCGATTGCAATCAATGGCAAGACGCGAATAGGGTTGCAAGACGAGGGTTGCCTGAAGCGCCCCCGCTAGCTTTCTCGACAATCCCGCAGCTCCAATATCCCAGGCAATATGCCGTTCGAGATCGGCCTGGCTCAGCCCGAGTGTACCCAAAACCCGCGGCAAACGCTGGCCCGCGTGATCACAGGTGATGAAAAAGGGCGAAGCAGGTGCTCCAGCAAGAAACTCGAAAGCAACAGGCTCGTCGGGGGAAAGCAGGTGACGTTCCATCTTAATGCTTGCCTCGACGACTCAGCGGCCGCTCGCCTATAAGGCGCCCAGAATGCGATTGAAGGTGGGGCTTGGGCGAAGAGCTGCGAAGGCCTTGGCGTCGTCAGGATGATAGTACCCACCGACATCCACTGGCTTGCCCTGCACCGCCGCGAGCTCAGCCACGATGATTTGCTCGTTGGCCGTGAGCTGTTCAGCAATAGCCGTAAAGCGCGCCTTCAAGGTGGGGTCCGTGGATTGCGCAGCCAAGGCCTGAGCCCAGTAGAGGGCCAGGTAAAAGTGGCTGCCACGGTTGTCGATGCCGCCGACTTTGCGCGACGGTGAACGGTCCAATTCAAGAAATTTTCCTGTGGCGGCGTCGAGCGTATCTGCCAAGACTTTGGCCTTCGGATTCTTGAAGGTATCGGAGAGATGCTCCAGCGAAACGGCCAAAGCGAGAAACTCGCCTAAAGAATCCCAACGCAGGTAATTCTCTTGGAGGAACTGCTCGACATGCTTGGGGGCTGACCCACCAGCGCCGGTTTCAAACAAACCGCCGCCTTTCATCAATGGTACAATCGAGAGCATCTTGGCGCTCGTCCCGAGCTCCAGAATCGGGAACAAGTCCGTGAGGTAATCGCGCAGCACATTGCCCGTCACGGAAATCGTGTCCTTGCCTTGGATGATGCGCTCCAACGTGAACTGGGTGGCGGCGGCCGGAGGCAGAATCCGAATGTCCAAGCCTGTCGTGTCGTGCTCCTTCAGGTATATCGTCACTTTGGCGATGATTTGAGCGTCGTGAGCACGCTTTTCATCAAGCCAAAACACCGCAGGAGTGAGGCTAGCCCGGGCACGCGTGACAGCGAGCTTCACCCAGTCTCTAATCGGCGCATCCTTGGCCTGGCAAGCGCGCCAGATGTCTCCTTCTTCCGCGTTGTGCTCCAGGAGCACCTTGCCTTGGCCGTCTGTCACGCGCACCACACCACGTGCGGGGATCTGAAACGTTTTGTCGTGGGAGCCGTATTCTTCGGCTGCTTGCGCCATGAGGCCAACATTCGGGACCGAGCCCATGCTGGTTGGGTTGAAGGCTCCGTGCGTTTTGCAGAAGTCGATCGTCGTTTGATAAACGCCGGCATAGCTGCTATCCGGGATCACCGCTAGTGTATCCTGCTGTTTGCCTGCTGCGTCCCACATCTGACCTGAGGTGCGAATCATCGCTGGCATCGAAGCATCCACGATGACGTCACTCGGCACGTGCAGGTTAGTGA
>CAZSUA010000203.1:0-10363 GCA_964609655.1 uncultured Polyangiaceae bacterium
CGTGGTCCGTTCCAGCCAGGAGTGAACGTGAATCAAATTCTTCGCGACCATCTTTTCCCCCACGACACCGCAGCCCACGACGAAGTTGATCGAAACGTCGAAGAGACTGAGGAATGGCTTGAGTCTCTCGAGTCCGTCGTGGAGCACGAGGGCCGAGAGCGCGCCCGTTATGTTTTGAAACGCGTGCTTGGTTTGGCTCGGCTCCACCACGTCGATCCGATGCTTCCGCTCGCCACGGATTACGTCAACACGATCCCGGTCGAGGAAGAGCCGCCGTTCCCGGGGGACGCAGCGATGGAGCGCCGTATTCGCGGCATCGTGCGCTGGAATGCCATGGCCATGGTGCAACGCGCCAACAAGCGCTTCGATGGTATAGGCGGGCATCTCAGCTCCTACGCGTCGAGTGCCAGTTTGTACGAAGTGGGCTTCAATCATTTCTTCCACGGAAAAGATCAAGGCTCTGGCGATCAGATCTATTTTCAGGGCCATGCGGCGCCCGGCATGTATTCGAGAGCGTTCCTAGAAGGCCGGATTTCTGTTGAAATGCTGGATCGGTTTCGCCGAGAATCTGATCGCGGCAAGGGGCTATCTTCGTATCCGCACCCGCGCCTGATGTCGAACTTCTGGGAGTTCCCCACGGTGAGCATGGGCCTCGGCCCGATCTGCGCGATCTATCAGGCACGCTTCAACCGCTATCTTGAAAATCGCGGAATTTTGGACACCTCGCGTTCGCGTGTGTGGTGCTTCATGGGCGATGGCGAGTCCGATGAGCCCGAGTCCCTCGGAGCTTTGCACGTGGCGGCTCGCGAAGGCCTGGAGAATCTAACCTTCGTGGTCAACTGCAACCTGCAGCGGCTTGATGGTCCCGTCCGTGGTAACGGGAACATCATTCAGGAATTGGAAGCAACCTTCCGTGGCGCGGGCTGGAATGTCGTCAAAGTGATTTGGGGGCCAGAGTGGGATGAGCTCCTGAGCCGCGATCATGAAGGCCTTTTGCGCAAAAAAATGGCCGAAACGGTCGACGGCCAATGGCAGAAGTACACCACGGCGAGCGGCGACTACATTCGTCAGCACTTTTTCGGAACCGATCCGCGCTTGCTGGCCATGGTGAGCCACCTGAGCGACGATCAGCTGCGCAAATTGCGGCGGGGTGGCCACTCGGATACCAAGCTGTACGCCGCCTACCATCGCGCCGTTAATACAAAGGGGCGTCCGACGGCCGTGTTGGCGCACACGGTCAAAGGCTGGACGCTCGGCGAGAAGTTCGAAGGCAGTAACGGTGCCCACCAGAAGAAGACGATGGGCGCCGAGGAATTGCGCGCCTTCCGCGACACGGTGCAGCTCCCGATCCCGGATGCTCAGGTGGAAGATGCCCCGTTCTATCATCCGGGCGCGAATAGCCCGGAAGTGGAATACCTGATGGAGCGGCGTCGTGCCCTGGGCGGCCTCGTGCCAACTCGTCGCACCAGTGTGCTGGGCGTGCCCGTTCCGGCCCCAAGCCTGTACGAAGAGTACTATCGAGGAAGTGGAAAGAGTGAAGCCACCACCACCATGGTGTTTGCTCGCTTGCTCTCGAAGCTTCTGCGCGACAAGGAAATTGGCAAGCGGATTGTGCCGATTATTCCCGATGAAGCGCGCACGTTCGGCTTACATGCGCTGTTCAGCCAGTTTGGCATCTACGCGTCACGCGGTCAGCTTTATGAGCCTGTCGATAAAGGCAACCTCATGTATTACCGCGAGAGCAAAGATGGGCAGGTGCTGGAAGAGGGCATCACGGAAGCAGGAGCTATGGCTTCCTTCGTTGCCGCGGCCACATCGTATTCGACGCACGGTGAAACGATGATCCCGTTCTACATCTTCTATTCGATGTTCGGCTTCCAACGCACCGGCGATCTGATGTGGCTTGCGGGCGACATGAAGAGCCGAGGTTTTGTGCTGGGTGCCACTGCCGGCCGCACGACCCTCAATGGTGAAGGGCTCCAGCACGAAGATGGGCACAGTCTATTCTTGGCGCTTACGGTGCCCGCGGTCGTTTCGTACGACGTTTCGTTTGCCTACGAGCTGGCGACCATCGTCGAGGATGGCATGCAGCGCATGTACGCGAATAACGAAGACATCTATTATTACATCACGTTGCAGAACGAGGATTACGCGATGCCTCCGATGCCCGAGGGCGTGAAGGCCGGCATCTTGCGTGGGATTTATCGCTTCAATCAAGCTGAGAAGAAGCTCAAAAATCACGTCCAGTTGTGGGGCAGCGGTTGCATCATTCTGCAAGTGCTAAGAGCCCAGCAGATCCTCGCGGAGAAGTACGACGTGTCGTCGGATGTGTGGTGCGTCACCAGCTATACCGAGCTGTATCGCGACGCGCAGCGCTGCGAGCGTCACAATCGTTTGCACCCGGAGGGTGAGCAGCAGGTTCCTTACTTGCAAACGGCTCTCAAGGGCGAAACAGGACCGTTTATTGCCGCTTCCGACTACATGAAAGCACTCGCTGATCTGCTCGGCCGCTTCGTTCCGGGTCGCTTCGTTCCGCTAGGCACAGAGGGCTACGGGATGAGCGATACGCGCGAGGCGCTGCGGCGTCACTTCGAAGTAGATGCCGAGAACATCGTGATCGGTGCCCTCGATGCGCTGCGCCTAGAAGGAAAAGTGAGCGGCGCGGTGGTCGCCAAGGCTATCGCGGAACTCGGTGTCGATCCTGAGAAGATCGATCCAATGAGCATTTGACGGTTGGTTGGGGGGGCCGCGTCTTTACTCGGTGGCGAGCTGGGCGTGCCGAAAATTACTCAGGGATCCGCTCCAATTCCTCAATATCCGCCAGGTCTTTGTAGCGCGCAGCGGCTCGCTTGTTCCGAATGAGTGCTCGCCTTCCAATGTACGGAATTGCGTCGCCGTCGAGATCGAAGGTGTTTGCCCCCTCGAGGGCCTCATCGAACGAAACGCCGCTGATTTTTGTGAGCAGCTCGATCTTGAGCGGGGCGATGCCAAATCGATACGCGTCGCCCTCGGTTGAGAAGTGAGCGTTCGTGATGCCGTGAGCTCCCAGGGGTGCACCGAAGGCTCGCAGCGCGGTGACGACTCGTGCCGAGTTCTTCTCCGACGCACGAACGAAGATATCGAGATCATCCGTCGCGCGGACATGCCCGTAAAGGACGACCGCCCAGCCCCCCACCACCAGAAACTCAACTTCGGCCTCGCACAGTTCGGCCAGGAAATCCGCGAAGTCTTGCGGAAGTTTAGGCACCGTCAGAGCCAATGACGAAGGCCTCGCCCGGCCATTTCGCACGTTCCAGTGCGCATCGCGGGCCACGAAGTTGCTCATGATGCTGGATGAGGCGTACCGCCGCCGCGAGTCGCTCGTCCGGAGTGCTGTTAGCGTAGGGTGGTGACTTGGGCGTCCCCACGGGTACGACCTCCCCCGTCATATTCAACCGACGCGCCTGGGCCCTTTCGCTCCGAGCCACTCGCTTTTCATCCATCCGCGCAATCTTAGCTCATGAGGGCTTGGGCCGGTAGCGCCATGTGCGAGATGAGCAAATGGAGCGGGGCGAGCCGGTGGGGTGGCCAGCGTCACACGCCAGCGAGCTGGGCGATGAGCGCCGAATTGGCTTCGGGAAATTCAAAGTTCTTGAGTTCTGCTGGCAAAATCCAGCAGGCGGCGCTCACCTGGAGCAGTTCAGGTTCTCCGCGGGTCCAAACGCAGTCGACCGGGATGAAGAGTAGGCTTCGATCTTGATACGTGAAGGAAAATGAGGCTCGACAGGCGCGGGCCTGACAGACGACCGCGGTCTCTTCCTCAACTTCACGTTCAGCGCAGAGTTCAGGCGTCTCGCTGAGCTTCAGCTTGCCTCCCGGAAATTCCCAACTGCCCGCCAGGTGGGTGCCGGGTAGGCGGCGCGTGATCAGCAGTTTCTCGGCACGAAACACGAGAGCCAAGGCGATCGTCGAGGGAGTGCTCATGTGGATCAGTGTTTTCGAGGATGCGCGTAGTGTAAAGAGGGCGCGGCGGCGTGGACCCCGGCATGGCGATAGAAAATCCCGATGAGATCCAAGCGTACCAGAGTGGTGCTGTCACGTTGCCTCCAGCGCTGTTCGAGGCGCGCGGGCTTTCGCTGAAGTGGGATGGCGACACCAAAGGCTCGAACACACCGACCACGCAGGGCGTATTTACCGATGTTTCATTCTCGCTCTCGCCTGGCGATTGCCTCCTGATCCGTGGCGCTTCAGGCTCAGGAAAGAGCTCGCTGCTCCGGAGTTTGGCGAGGCTTGAGCCACTAGCACAGGGCGAGGTGCTGTGGCGAGGACAGAGCGCCCACGGTAAAGCCGTTCCAGGTTTTCGGCGCCGAGTTGCCTACACAGCACAGACGCCAGCCCGGTATCCGCTGACGGTGTCTGAGTCGTTCCGCGAAGTGCTTGAGTTCGCGGAGGGTGCGGCAGAGTTCGATGAACAACGAGCCCTCAGCTATTGTTCCAAGCTGCTTCTTCCGGAGTTCATCTTATCACGAAAGTTGAGCGAGCTTTCTGGTGGTGAGCTGAAGCGCGTGCAGATCGTGCGCTCGATCCTGGCGGATCCTTCGGTCTGGTTGCTTGATGAGCCAACTGCCGGGCTTGATGAACACGCAGGTGCTGCGCTCTGTCGCCTGCTGTCGGAATGGTTGGTAGGGGAGCGAGCGTTGGTGGTGGTGAGTCACGAGCCGCTCCCGCTGCTGGGCGACAAAGTCCGTTATCTAATATTGAAGAGTCGCCTGTTAACGCCTGAGCACGAAATCGGGTCGTTGTGAGTGCACTCCCGCTCAGCTACGTGGATCTCGTGGTGGCTACGTTGCTGATCAGCGTGGCGGGTGGCGTGTCGGCTGCGCTCAAGCTGGGCCTTGGGGGGCGCTTGCTCACGGCGTCCTTTCGCAGTGTGCTGCAGCTTGGATTAATTGGATTCGTGCTGGAGTGGGTGTTCGCGCTGGAACGCTGGTATCTGGTGCTGGCGGTGTTCGCGAGTATGGTCATCAACGCTGGAATTGCGGCCGTTCAGCGCACGGAGCGCCGCTTCGCTGGCATCTGGCAAACGGGCCTTTGGTCGGTCACCCTGAGCAGCGTTGTCACCACCTTCGTGGTGGTGGAAGTAGTGATTGGGGTGACGCCTTGGTACTCGCCGCGTTACGTGATTCCATTGCTTGGGATGGTGCTGGGAAATGCACTGACAGGTCTCTCGCTCACTCTTGATCGCGTGATGGCGGATCTCGACGAAAAACGGGACCAGGTGGAAGGGAGATTGGCGTTAGGTGCCACGATTTGGCAAGCCTGCCGGCCTCATGTGCGGGAAGCGGTGAGGCTTGGGATGGTGCCGGTGCTCAATTCGATGGCGGTTGTTGGAATTGTGAGCCTGCCCGGAATGATGACGGGGCAAATCTTGGGTGGCGCGTCACCCGTTGAAGCCGTTAAGTACCAACTGGTCGTTATGTTCATGATCGCCTGCGCAACCAGCCTTGGCACCATGACGGCAGCAGTTTTGAGCTTTCGCTACTTGGTGACGTCGGACCATCAATTGGATGTTCGACGGCTGCGGAAGCGGAAGTAGGGGGAGGGGAGGGGTGGAGTCTCGGCCAGGGAGAGCGAAAATGACGTAAATTTTGCCAATGATCATGTTATAAGTGCTGGAGGAACTCTCCAAAGATCCTTGTAGCACGCATAACATAAGCCGTCGCAAGGGCCTCATCGACTTCGGCACGCTCATTCCTGAGATCGAGGCGAAGCTCGCTTTCCGCGGTCGGACGCGCAATGCAATGACCCGAGAGCTCTCGACGAAGGAGGCCCGTTACAAGAAGCTCTGGGCTGTCCGACATGGTGCCCGTTTCCCTCGGAACGTTTTTGACGCGAGTGTGTTCTTCGCGTGACGGCCTGTGAAAACCCGGAACAGGTTGATCAGTGCAGATTGCGGTTGTGGTCGGAGGTCCTCGGGGGCGGTCAAGATCGTCATGTGACAAAGTTCGATGGTTGCGACTGTTTCCGAGCGGAAAACCGCCGGGTGTTTCGAAACAATCAAACCGTCATACGCTTTCGGTTGGGGATAACTCTGGAGCACTGAGAAGCAGCGAATGTTCTCGGTAGCAGAGACAGCTAAGGGTTAACCCCAGGGATGTGCGCCTCGCCCTTGGAAAACTCGTGCCCTAGGATTGACCTTGGTCCAAACCCGAGCAAGGAGGGTCTTCAATGCGAGCACAAAGACGTTCACAACAACTACACCGGTCGGTCGGAAGCTGTTCAATACCATCGACACGCTAGGCCACGTCACGCAAACTCAGACTAATGGTCTCGATGGGCTTAGCTATCTCTACGATATTCAGGGGCGAATAAAAACGGTAACTCAAGGTCCACGCCAGCTGGCACTGAGCTATTTCTCCACATCCGACGGCAAAAACGGTTATCTGCAACAAATCACCGACGCGCTCGCTCGCACTACGAGCTTCGATCGCGATGCCTTCGGTCGCGTGTTATCGCAAGTTGAACCCGGCAACGCAACCACTGGGTTTGGCTGGGATCAGACTGGCAACCTCACCGCCATCACACCACCTGGAAAGCCCCAGCACAAGCAGGGATACAGTCCCGTCGGGCTACTTTCGAGCTATACGCCACCACAAGTTTCTGGCGTTCTGACCCCGGCAACCAACTTCGCCTATAACCTCGATCGCCAAGACACCACGACCGTGCGTCCCGACGGCCTCACCCTTCAGTCCACGTATGATAGTGCGGGTAAGCTCCGTACCAAGACGTGGCCCACCGGCACGGTCGCTTACGACTACTACGCGACCACGACGTGCGTGGGCTGCGCCCCCGGCAAGCTCAAGCGCCTGAGCGGCCCTGGCACCAGCGTGATCGATCTCACCTACGACGGCAGGTTAACCAAGAGCGCTCGTTGGAGCGGCATCTTCGGCGGCACAACGAGCATGGGAGTCGCCTGGACGTATGACTCGGATTTTCGGGTGATTCAGGAAGCTATCGACGCCGGAACCGTGACCACGACCGCAAAGTTTGCCTTTGACGCCGATGGCTTGGTCACCTGCGCCTCCCCCACAACCTGCACGCCTCCCGGCACGGATGCCCTTCAGCTCGCCTATAGCTCGGTCACCGGGCTGATCGCTGCAGGCACGCTCGGCAACCTCGCAGAAACCTGGACGCAGAATGCTCAAGGCGAGCTTGCCACGTACACCGTTAAAAACGGCGCAACCACACTTTATGCGGCGGAATATGACACGCCCACGGCTCCCCGGGACGCGCTTGGCCGCATCTTAACCAAGAGAGAAACGACAGCTAGCGGCTCAGTGCGGTTCCAGTATTCTTACGACCCGCGTGGACGGATGGAGCCGTTCAGACGAGCTACGTGTATGACTCGAACGGAAACCGGCAGAGTATGACCAATTCAAGCGGCACCACGCTTGGCTCGTTCGACGATCAAGATCGGATGCTAGCTTACGGCAACAACGCGTACACCTACACGGCGAATGGTGAACTTCTAACGAAGAAAGACACCGTCTCGAATAGCACCACCAGCTATCAGTACGACGTTCGTGGGGCGCTTCGGAGCGTGGACCTCCCGAACGGCAAAGCCATCGATTACGTCATTGATGCGTACGGGCGTCGCGTTGGAAAGAAGGTGAACGGCGTGTTCACCCGCGGCTGGATTTACAGAGACTCGCTGAAGATTGCGGGTGAGACCGACGGCGCCGGCACGCTCGTGAGTCAGTTTGTTTACGCCAGAGGTGCGCGAGCGTCGCACAGTCCAGAATTCATGCTCAAGGGTGGGCAGATCTATCGCTTCATCAAGGATCAAGTGGGTAGCATCCGACTGGTCGTGAATGCGTCGACGGGACAGGTGGCTCAGGAGTTAATCTATGATGAATTCGGTCGAGTGCTAAGTGATTCTAGTTCTGGCTTTCAGCCGTTTGGGTTTGCGGGAGGGATCTTCGATAGCGACACGGGATTTGTGAGATTTGGGGCGAGGGACTATGATGCGCAGATCGGGAGGTGGACGAGCAAGGATCCAAGCCGGTTCGCGGGCGGGAACAATCTGTATGTGTACTCGTGGAACGACCCGGTCAATTACCTGGACGCTACGGGGCGAGCACCGTTTTTGAGTGAGCAGCAAGCCTTGGAATGGATCAAGCACCAGCTCGATCGGATCGCCAGCTATCCCGACGCAGTGGACGCATTTTTGGACAACTACGACGATATGCGGGACGCGAACACGATCGGGGCGGACAAGTACTTCCACTGCATGGCAAACTGCGAGGCGGCAGCACGCGGCAGAGCGGATGTCGCAGAAACAATTTCGGATACTAGGGAGTGGGTTGATGAGAATCTGAAGGGTGATCCTGCCAGTGCGTGTTCAGCTGATCAGACGGCAAATCATCACGGTCGCAATAGCGGGGCAGACGATAAGGACCAGTGCAGACAAGCTTGCTCCCCGTATCGCCCCAATGGGCTCAACCCGCAGTACTGATGTCGACCTTTCATCGTAGAACAATGTCGCCCCGCCGAATTATCGTGGCGGCGGTTGTCTTGCTTGCTTTGCTGGTCAGTGCGTTGTGGTTTCACCGTCAGGTACAAATAGACCGGTGTCTGGATTCCGGTGGCCGCTGGGATGGTCGAGAGTGTGAAGGCGCATCGTTGCAGTAGATGGAAACTTTTAAGCATAAGCGCCTTCTTCGCGAATGCCAAGAACCCGTACGATCTAAGCGGGCCATTTGACACGTACTCGGTCAACATTGGATTTGGGCCGTACCAATTCTCGGGGCAATTCTCAACAGACGGCACCCACTATATTGCCTCTTTCTCTCCGCCCTTCTTAGGTAGCACTTACGGTGCCAGCGTCAGTGGGTACCAGACCAACACGAAGACAACTGGCCCGCATCTAACGCAACCACAATGATATCCGTCTTTGAAGCCGTGTGTTTGTCGCTGACCGCAATCGCCATCAGTGTTGGCGCTTGTAGTCTTCTTCGTTTCTCGTACTCAATCAGGGATGGGTACCTCACAATTGCAATGACCGGTTCAATACCCCGGAAGAAGGTTGTTAAACTGGAAACGATTACGTCTGTACGACGGATCCGTAGCGGCTGGGAACTGGTGCCCTTGTTGAGCGCGACCTTTCCGTCCCTTTGGGGACAGTTTGCGCCCTCCAAAACGGTCGTTATCGTTCGCTCGTGGACGATGTTCCCACTCATGATTACCCCTGACGATCCCGACCAAATGGTGCGGGAGCTGCGAGCCGGAGCTAAACTGGCGAAGCGCAAGGGTTGATCACGAATCCGACCCGCCTGAGGGGTGTCAACGACGAAGGACCCGCGTAGATTCCGCGCTGTGGGGACGAATCTTTACGTCTATGCTATGCATGACGCGGTCAATCTCGCAGATGTCAACGGACAGGACGTTTGCGTTGTCTCGACAAACACCAGCTACAGGCACCGGTGGGTTGAGATCGGTGGCGATACCCAGCGCACTTACGGATTCTATCCGTTTACGAGTCCGTTTGGAGCACCCGGCGACGTCAGGCATCCTGAGGATCCAGACAAAATCTCGGATCCTTCGACAAAGCGCACATGTCACGCCGCGACGCCTCAGGAGGACGAGGAGCTTGAGGACTGGATCCGTGAAAAATTCCCCCTTAATCGCGCGCCAGGAAGTCCCATCTACTTCTTTGGACTCAGTGATTGCTATGACTTCACGAATACCGTAGTTGATGAACTGGAAAGGCGTCAGGATGATCCTTGGCACAAGGCTCAGGATATTTTCTGGTTCTTCTGGTGACCATGAAGAGTGTTCGCCCATCAGTACTGGTTATGGGGCTTCTTGCGAGCGTGGTGTTGTTCATGGCGTTCCGGTGGGTTCAGGATCAGCTACTGCAGCTTTATTACATTCAAACCTTCACGGTCGTGAGCCGTGCATGCCATGATACATTGCAAAGCGTTGAGGGGGGATGCCTAGGGCACCAACACAGTACGCTAAAGGACCAAGAAGGGCGGCCGCTAGGATGCGTTGACCAACCGCCGAAACCGTTAACTATTTTTACTTTGGGCTCCGATGGGGCCCCTGGCGGTGAGGGTAGAGCCTATGATGTGCGATGCTGGGTGGTCCGTGCCAAAGGAGTGCAGCGTTGCAACTGCTCGTGGTGACTTTGACCCGAGACGGCTGCGCCGTTCGGGAGCTCGCGTCTCACGAGCTACATAGCAACCCCACCGCGGTCACGGACGTTAATCTGAGAAGACTTCATCGAGCGAATTTGCAGGAATAATGCGCTCAGCCCAGAGCTCAAGACGATCCTCAGGAGCCGAGGAGATGCGCTTGAGAACGGCGTCTGGGAGGTTTCTAA
>CAZSUA010000204.1:0-10326 GCA_964609655.1 uncultured Polyangiaceae bacterium
GGGCAAGCTGCCGCGAAGCGCGGCAGCGGGGGCGGGCAACTCACAAATCTAGAGCGCGTACACGCCGCCCAATGAGGGCTCAAAGACGAGCCCTGAGGTGGGCAGCATGATCATGACGTTGAGGTTCAGCTGGAGGCCAAACGCAGGATTCAGTTTGTACAGGGCGCCAGCGCCGAGCGTGACGAAGCCTTGGCCCATCTTCTTATAGGCGTCGAGGTCGTCGCCCGGGCTTTCGATGATGTTCGGGGGGGCCTCGGGCTTTCCGGTGACTGGCGAGACGTTGATACACTTCGCGAAGGCAGGGGTGCCTTTCAAGCTTGAGCAATCCCGAACGCCTGTGATTGTAACTTTGGCATCGACTTGCGCCAAGCCGCCGCCAGCGTGGATATACGGCAAGACTCCGGTAGCTGAGAGCGGTCGAAACCAAAAGGCGCCACGCCCCTCAAGGTGAAAGGGCAAGAAGGGATTGCCGGGCTTGCCGCCCGCGGTGGCCGTTTCCTCGACCTTGCCGGCAGGTGGGCCGCCACCAAAAGCGTAACCCAGCCGTCCACCCACGGTGAAGTGCTCCATGAGCGCGCGGTCATAGCTTAACAACACGCGCGTGGTCGCTAAGGATACCGTTGAGGGAGCGGTGCTGTCGCCCGGGAAGGCTTCTCCCACGTAGGGAGACTCCGTGCCGGCCTTGTAGCAAGAGAAGCCTTCAGCCTGTTTCCCCGGCCTTTGGTATTCTAGAACGCAGGTATCGGTGGCCCCGATCGAGGAAATGTCTTGGCCGATATGCAGACCGAACATGTTGCGGCTGAAAGGCTTCGACTCCTCTTCGTCGAGGGCTGCCGCACACTTTCCAGCACTGCAGACGCCAGTTGGGCAATCTGAATCTGTGGTGCAGCTTGGCGCCGTTTCGCACCCGCCATCCACGCACAACAGGCCGCACTTACATTCTTTCGAGCCCGCGCAGGAAGCGCCCCAATCTTTATCGCCACACATGCCACCGTTGGCGCTCGCGCTCTTAGTATCGCCGCAGCCCGGAAAATCGGGAGGGCACTCGACGTCTTCGGCGCAACGGGATGGGGGCTTCTCACCGGGATACGAAGGGGGCTCACCGGGCACTTCTTGAGCGATCTTGAACGCGAGCGGCTTGCTCTTGCTGCCGAGGCTATCTACCAAATCGTCGCCCGAATCGAGGGCTCGCACATAGACACTGAGGGTGCCTACCACCTTGGTGGCTGAGCACGGAACTAGCCCGCGGAATTCTTCGCCCACTTTCTGCATCGGTGCAGTTTTCCATTTGCCGCCGTACTCTTTGTAGCGGATCTCCATGCGTGCCGCGCTCTCGTCCGTGGAGCACGACATGGGAATGGCGCGACGCGTTTGAACGTCTCCAACATCTGGGCTGCACACCATGCTCCCGCCCTCTTCGCCCTTCGCGGTAGCCGGAGCATCGGTGCCGGTTGGCGCTGCGACAGCCGGGCCAGAAGCTCCCCCAGCAGCCACGAAGGTGGCCTTAACTTCGGGGCTCGCGAGGGTTTCGTCGAGCACCACATTCCCATCAATCGCCAGCGCTTTAGCAAAAGCTTCCGTGGCACCCTGGGTGTCCTGCTTGCCGCTGCCGCGCACGATGCCGACGTACATCCAGGCCTTGGCCAACGTGGCTGGGCTGCACTTGTCGTCGCAGGCGATAATCGTGCCGGTGAGTACCGCTTCAGCCTTATCAAACTCCGTCGCGAGATAGTGCTGATTGATCGCCTCATCGATCTTCTGGAGTGCCGCCTTTTCGCGCGGGTACTGTGCAAGCACTGGACTTGCTGCGAGCAAGAGGAGGAGGGGAAGGAGGAATCTAATCAGGGATTTACGGTGCACGTGGATCTCCGTGAAGGGATGCATAATAACGATGGGAACTAG
Organism: uncultured Polyangiaceae bacterium; assembly: GCA_964609655.1. Taxonomy (GTDB): domain Bacteria; phylum Myxococcota_A; class Polyangia; order Polyangiales; family Polyangiaceae; genus JBBRRP01. The sequence goes on from CAZSUA010000204.1 coordinate 1,903, forward strand.
CCGCCGGTCTTGGGACAACCGTCCTTCACACCCTCGGTTCTCACGAATTGAACTCGGCGGTTGATCGCCATGTTCGATTTGGAGTCGTTGGGCAGGAGGGGACGGTCAAAGCCGTAGCCTTTGGAAGTGAGGCGTTCTGCAAGAACGCCCCGCGAAGTAAGATATTTGACGACCGAGGCGGCCCGTTGATTGCTGAGCCGCTTGTTGTACGCGTCGCCACCCTGATTATCGGTGTGGCCCTGGATCTCGAGCTTCACGTCCGGATTGCGGCGCAGAATGTCCGTCACTGCGTCCAAGACGGGGTAACTTTCGGGTCGGATAACCGCTTTGTTGTACGCAAAGTGGATCTGCTGGGTGATTTTGACTTCGCAGTCCGTAATGATTGCGAGCGCAGGCTTGGTGGGGCATCCCTTTGGCTCTGCGGTTGCTAGACCGATTTCGTTCGGGCACTGATCGTCGACATCCAGCACCGTGTCTTGGTCGTTGTCTGGATCCGGGCAGCCATCGGCGTCTTGGTAGCCGTCGAAATCTTCCGGCTCGTTGGGACATTTATCCTGGGCGTCTGCAAGCGTGTCGCTGTCGTTGTCGAGCTCAGGGCAGCCGTCATCGTCGAGGTATTGATCGCGATCTTCAGGATCGAGCTGGCAAGCATCCACCGAATCGGCAATGCCATCACCATCGGTATCGGGATCGTCGGGGCAACCATCTTGGTCTTCAAAGCCGTTGAAGTTCTCGGGCTGCTCGGGACACTTATCTTCCGGGTCTAAATAACCATCCCCATCTTTATCGCCTTTCTGCGGCAGTTTCGATTCAACGAAGGCACGCTCCGCGCAATACTGAGGCGGGGATAAGAATTGGGCAGCGTGCGCGTTCGCTTCCGCCTTCCAGAGGTGAGCCTCCGATTTCGAAATGAAGCCCTGAGCCAGCTCCAATTCCGCGAATTCAAGCTGACTCTTGGCAATCGCCAACTCACGAGGCGCGCAGCGAATACCGCCATTTCGCTCAGCTTGCGCAGTGATTTGCTTGAGGCCTTCGATTTGCCCCCGGAGCTGACCTCCAGCGGCACAACTGAGCAACGCAACGAACCCAAGCAGCGATAGTCGCTGGAGTGAGCGGCAGACCCTCATCGGCCGGCACCTTGGTGCGCTTGACGAGCAAAGACGATCGCTTTATCGGCGTACTCCTCGGCCACGGAAGCAAGATCGATAGCGTCGCCGAAGTCTGCCTCCGACGCTTCTGTTTGCGCTTTCTCTAGGTGCTCTTTGGCAGTGTAATATTCGTAAGGGGCTAACCGCTCAGCGCCGAGCTCATGCGCTTCTTCAAGCTTAGAGGCGGCCGCATTGATCCGGATCGAATAGATCGTGTTGCCGCAACTGCTTAGTAACAACACTAAGGCGAGAAGAGCAAAAGGGACCGCTCTTTGCGTCGGCGTTGAGAGGCGGCGTTTCTCCAGCAACTTGAACCTTGATCCCAGTGGTAGGTGCATTCTTGCAGCAAGGCGTAAGGCGGGCCCAGCTTTACGACTTCAGAACGCTAGCAATCCCAGCAAGATGGCGTCAATATGGCTTCCACAGCGGGCCCCGCATTTCCAGCGCTCTCAGCCCTTCCTAGGCACCCAGGCGTATTAGGGCCCACGCCGCGCCTACAGGCGCCTAAAAACGCCGACCACCTTACCGAGCAGCATGGTGCTCTTGAAATCCATGGCGCGAACAAGGATGGCCGCCATCTGCGAGTTCGCCGGCTCGAAGCGCACGTAATCCTTCTCGGGATAGTAATACTTCACGGTTGCTTCATCCCCAATCAGCGCAACCACGATGTCTCCGCGTTCGGCAGTTGCCTGCTTTCGCACGAAAATATAGTCGCCATTGAAGATGCCCGCCTCAATCATCGAATCGCCTGCCACGCGCAGGCCGAATACATCGCGCCCGCCGTTCACCAGCATGCGGTCGATCCGCACAACATCGACGACATTTTCCTGTGCTAGGGCAGGCATACCCGCCGCGACCCGGCCCAAGATCCGCACTTCGAGGAGATCTCCCTCCACCTCAAATTTATCGGCGCTCTCGACCCTGTCCGCCCTGTCGACCCTGTCCACGGCTGATGCTTCGCTGCTGTGGACCAGCCTGAGTGCTCGACTCTTCATGTCCTCGCGGCTCAGGTAGCCCTTGCGCTCCAGGGCTCGCAGGTGATCATTCACCCCGTTGGTTGAGCGAATCCCCATATGGGTGCCGATTTCTCGAAGCGTCGGCGGGTATCCGCGCTCCTCGATGGAGGAACGGATGAAGGAAAGAGTTTGTTCTTGTCGTTGGGTAAGCCCCTGCATGGCCGGCGGAGCATACTGAACGGGTGTTAGGACGTCAAATTTGTCGCGACTGAACGGCCAGGCAGCGCCTACCGCGCGAGTTTGTTCTCTAAAACTTGCCGCTCACACTCAGGAAGGTGAGCTTATCGCTGGTTTCACGCAGACGGCGGACCAGCATGCGCACGATGCTCCAAAGAACTTCGTAGGCCAGATCCTTGTGCATGAAGAGCAAGTCGTCGAAGCGCGCCTTTGAGATGGAGAGCACGCGACACCTTTCGTGCGCCTTCGCATCCGCGGAGCGAGGTGATTCGTCGAGTAGCGCCATTTCACCGAAAGCCTGACCGGCGCCCAAGACGGCTAAGGCCTCCTCGCCCATTCCGGCCACCTCCCGACTGATCCGGATTTTGCCCTCAATGATCACGTACAGCTTGTCGCCCACCTCGCCGTGGCCAAAGAGCTTAGTTCCAGTGCTGAAGCTTTCCTCTTCAGTAACCTCAGCGATGAGGCGGAGCCCTTCGGGCTTCAGGCCGGAGAAGATTTCGACCAGGCTCAGCTGTTTGATAATTTCATCCATGCCCAAGCCGTCAGTCGGATCGAAGCGCCATAGCAGCACAGTTGCGCGAATCCGCCTAGGGCTCGCGCATGTTTCCCAACAAAAAGTGCGGCGGGGCTAGCGGGCGCGCGTGAAGTTGACCGTGATGGGGCCAGCCGTGCTTGCGACGGGTTTGCCGTTTCGGTCCCTGCCAGGCAGGAAAACAGTTCGGTTTGCGCAGCTCTTTGCCCTGCCGCCGAAGCCTAGACCAGACGGCGTTTCTGACAGGATGGAGACCGCCCGCGCGGCCCCGTTCTCCGACACAGAAACCGTCAACACCACACGCGCGAAATCTACCTGCGCCGCATCAGCCTCCGGGGGAAATCCACAGCGACGCAGGATATCCCCCGACGCCCAAGTGGCAGGCTTTGAGAGATCTTCGGCGGCAGCCTTGGGGGAAGCCCCATTCCCGATCCCGCCTGGGACTCCCGCCGCCGCAGGCTTCCGGCTAACGGCTGTCTTGGCTGTACCCTTCGCTGTTGTGTACCCCCCCGCGTAACTCTCGGCGTTGCCCGTAATGAAGCCTTGCCCTGTTAGGTCGAGCGGAGCTGATGGATCGGGCTCGGCGGCGAGCACCTGGGCGGCCTCGGCAGCAGCAGGAGGAGGCTCTTCTAGTGGCGCCTTGGCTGGCGTGGGTGCTTTCTCTTCCGGCTGCGTGGGTTCCGGTTTTTCCGTGACCGGTGGAGGTGGCGGCGCGGGCAGCTCGTTCATTTCGTAAGTGAGCGTCCAGCGTGACCGAGCGTGTTCGAGGACGCTGCGGGCAAAGCCACCAACTTCTGTGGTTGTCGATATGGCGTACGCGAAGATCAGGCCATGGAGTCCCAATGCCGTGAGGGTTCCCCAAGCGACGCGGCCTCGGTCAGTCTCAGAAGTGAAAACTGTGGGCGCTAGAGCAGGCTGGGGGTCATTCACGGCTAGTTCCGACAAACCTTGGGCTCAGCTCCTAAGAAGGCAACCACCATTTGGAGTCGACCGCTAAAATAGGGGCGACCTACCGCTTGGTGTCTGGGGTCACCGCGAAGGCAACTTTATCGATCTTAGCCTTCTTCAACGTGTCCAGGACTTGCATGACATTCCCGTGATCGACGTTCTCATCCCCGCGGATAATGGCGCGAAGCTCCGGCTGTGTCTGCTTGGCTGCAATGGCTAAGGTAAGCAGTGCTTCGCGCGTCTTTACTGGAAGCTTGTCGACAAATATTTTCCCATCGGCCGTCACATCCACGGAGAAGGTGAGTGGTAGCTGCTGCGCGTTCTCTTGGCTCGCTTTGGGGAGCTTCATCCCCACTCCCTGAGAGACGATGACCTTCGCCGTTACCATCATGATGATGAGAAGCACGAGCGTTACATCCACAAGCGGCGTAACGTTGATGCCGGAGATCATTTCTTCATCGTCTGAACTCGCGCCGCCAGCCATCGCTTCTATTCCTCGCCGTCAGCAGACTTTGCGGGGGGCTCGGCCACCAAGTAAGCCAGAAGAATGCGAGTCAGAGCCTCGGTATTCGCCAGGATCGCCTTTGAATGCCGCATGAAATAGTTGAACATCACCACTGCAGGAATAGCCACAACCAGGCCCACGGCCGTTGCCACGAGCGCCTCAGCGATCGCGCCCATCACTTGTTGCGGTGCCATGCTGCCGCCCTGTGCCTGGGCCGCCGCTGCATCCTGGGCCGCCAAGCCTTCGAAGGCTTCCACAACACCAATGACGGTACCGAACAGACCGATGAAGGGCGCGTTGTTGCCGAGGGTTCCAAGGAAGGCCAGGCGCCGTTCAAGCTTCATTCGTTGCAGAGCCAAAGCTCCGATCATCGCCTCGTCGGCTGACTTCGCGCCGTTGTCTGCCTCATTCAGGCCAGCAAGCACCACCGTGGCTTCCGCACTCGGAGAAGCCTCGAGCCGCTTGCGCGCGCCAGCTAGGTCGTCCTTACGAAGGAGCGCCCGAAAATCAGCTGCGAGCTTCGGCAGGTCATCGCGCAGCGTGAAATAAAACCAACCTCGCTCCAGCATGACCGCAACCGAAATCACGCTCAATGCAATGAGAGTCCACATCACCCACCCAGCGCCAAACTGGGTCATCAAACGCTGGATCCATTCGACGATGTTCATTTTTCTAAAGACCTCTCAGCTGCCCACTCGGGGATTGGCTCGCCCGGTAGTTGGGCGAAATCGATACTTGACTGACACTGCCCAAAACTAACGGAGACAAGGCCCCACCACGTTTTCGGCCGCTACCGCCTACCACACCTCAGGGGCGGGGGCCTAGCGGAACAATTCGCCCGAACGCTCTTTTTGTGGGTCTCCCGTTCGCAAACTCGTACGGGTGGAGACAAGCGGACCCGATCCAGGCAGAAAATCCGGTGCCCCACTTGGCAGCTCCATTTAGGAGCTACACTTCGTGGGGCATCAGATCATGTGGGGAGCGAAAGAACTGCTGCGGGGAGTAGGCATGGAGGCAGGACACGCGCCGCATATAGATGTCTGCGTACGTTTCTACCTGGAGGCCGAATACGCTCATCTCGTTGCCCTCTTTGAGCAGCGAGCCCCAGTACGGGTGAAACCGTTGATCGATCCTGTCCTCAAGCACGTTGTGCTCGTGGTCTAGTTTTTTCAGCTCCGCGCGCACGCGCTCGAGCGCGCGCTTCAATCGCACCAGCTCGTCGGCCAGAACGGGATTCCGGGTTGACGCCTCCAACTGACGCGACGTGTCCTTCACGTGGCGCTGGTAATAGCGGAGCTCATCCTCAAGGAGATCGTGGGACTCCTCGATCTGTCGCTGGCGGTCTCGATCTAAGCTGCAGGTTTCGTGGGCGGAAATTTCAGCATCGAGCTCCTGGATGATCATGGCCGTGCGCCATGAGGACTCCTTCTTGGATCGCAGGATATCGCCGTAGATATGGTCCCCCACGTAGAGCACGCTGGAGCCGACGACCTTGGTGAGGCGTTCAAATTCCTTCAAGTTACCGCCCTCGTAGAGCTTGCCCTTCTCGAAAGGGCCTTCGTTGATGGGTCGTGAGCCCTTGGGGCTGGCTTCCATGAAGGCGCTTCCCTCCTGGAACCAGGAGGGCTTCTTGGCGCTGCAGATCCCGACGTCAAAGTACTGATGCCACGAGGGATATTCGGCCAGCGCATCCCCCAACAGATACGTCATCATCTGCTCGGTGTATTGCGGAGGCGAGTTCGTGAGCAAAAACAGCCGCTTTCCGGACGAGCGCAGTTTGTGCAGCGTGCGCGCAAGAGCTGGATCGCGTTTCACAAACTGTGGAAGGTTGCTGGTGACCGCTCGATAGACAGAGCCGTCCGCATGCGCGGCATCGATCGAGGAGCGAACATCGGAAAACAAGCGGTCAAAATCGGGAGTTTCACCGGCGCTCTCCAGCTGCGCAACGATGGCTGAATAGGCCGTCACCTCGCTCAAAGCAAACAGAGTGTCGATCCAATGGTAACGCTTCGTGTGCGGCTGGATGCGTTGATCGTGATAGAGAGATTGAAGCTCAGCACGCGAAAGCCGGGTGAGACCGTGGTACCCCTTCTGAATATCCTTGTAGCGGTCCATCTTGAGCACGTGCCCGCGTTGCTTATCCACAACGAGCCCTCGGATTGCAAAACGGGTGTCGTAGCTGCTGTCCGCCAGCGATGCCGGATAGCCACGTTCGATGAGCTTTTGCACCGTCAAATTCACACTGAGCGCGTCCATCGCCGCTTGGTCGTAGATGGCGAGCGTGTAATCCATATCGAACCCCACCCATTCGATCTCTCCGAGTTTGAGATTGCGGCTGACGAACACGCGCTCCGAACGCGGAATTCGTTTTTGCTCCAGGAGCTCCGAGGACAACCCGGGCAAGGGCAACGTGAGTTGGGGTCGGACAGAGGGTGGCGGCAACGGTTCGTTTTTGAGGATCAAGGGCTGATTCATGCACACCCGGTGATAGAGGTAAGGCGTTGGCTCCGCTAAATGTAGCAGACAAGGACCGCGGCGGAAGCACGCGACCCAACACTACCAGTCCCAAGGACAAGGGCCTAAACTTCTACGACGTTCACGCATATGCCAAAAAAGCCCGTCCGAATCATCACAACTGGGGAACCTGTGGCGAGTGTTTTGGCCAAGCAGGGCAGCTTCTCGACACTCATACGGGAGGCCGCGGGGGATGCGTGGCGGGAAAAGTGGGAGGAAATTGACGCCCGCCACAGCGATCCTCTGCTCGCTTTAGGAGAGGTGGCGGCGGTGATCGTGACGGGCTCGCCCGCAAGCGTTCTCGAACGGGACCCGTGGATGCTTCGCACTCAGGCGTACCTCAGGGACGAAGCGGACCTGGGGACACCCATTCTCGGTGTGTGTTTCGGTCACCAGCTCTTGGCGGAAGCTTTCGGCGGGAACGTTGAACGGAATCCTCAAGGCCGAGAAATCGGTACCGTGGAGCTGACCTTGTTGAAGGAAGATGCCTTGCTCGACCCGCACGCGCACCCCTTCCTCGCTAACATGACCCATGTGGACGCAGTGACGCGTCTGCCGGAAGGCGCTGAAAGCTTGGCGCAAACGGCGAAAGACCCCCACGCCATCGTGCGTTTCCGAGAGCGTGTGTGGGGTGTACAATTTCATCCGGAGATAACTGGTGACGTCATGGCAGCGTACGTCCGTGCCCGCTGGGAATTATTGCTTGCGGAGGGGGCCGATCCAGCTGCCATTCTGGCGGAGACGCGGGATGCTGACGCCGCGACCTCGGTGCTCCGGCGTTTCCTAGGGTTGGTCGCCTCGCTGAGTACCTAGCGACAACTCGCTGCCCAGCGCCCTTTAGCCTCGCCCTAGGGGAACATCGCTTGACACTTGGCGTTGGGGCACTTGAATGCAGCTCAGCTGACCATGACCCGATTTGAAAAGCCTGTTTTGCCACGCTTGGTGAGTGTGTCACTTCGCCTCGGGTGGCTAGGGGCGGGGGCAACGCTCTTTCTGATCCTGTTGGTTCTTTCCGGTCGCGCGGAGTTCGTCGCGGTGAACGCCATGGATGTCCGGATGCGTTCTCTCAGCCTCACCTTTTTAGCGCTCGGCGCCGTGGTGTTGCCCGTGTTGGCCGGGGGCTATCTGCTGGTTCGGCCAGTTGAGAAGACGCTGTCATGGATTGAGCGCTGGACGAACCTCATGGCTCCTGCAGCTTGGCTGTGGCCGCTGCCGCTCTACTTTGATTCTAAAGTCTTCGGAGGCGTGGGCTTGTTGCGCGTTGTGTTGGCGGCGATCTGGGCGGTCGGGCTGGAGCGTGCATTCCGCGCGTGCTTCCTCCAGCTTCCGGGGCGAGAGCATCCATTCTTCAACGGCCTCCGTCGCAGAGGGGTGTCCTGGATTGGGGCTGCCGTCGTTCTGCTGCTTTGCGCTTGGTTCGCATGGTTTTGCGCACATTATTCGATTCTGCAGCATCGCGCTTTCGGGACCAGCGGCTTTGATCTCGGCCTGTTCGACAATTTGATGTTCAATCTGAAGAGCGGCGAGTGGTTTCGCGCAACGGTGGACCGGGGGAACACTGGCGGCACCCACCTGCAATAC
>CAZSUA010000205.1:0-10313 GCA_964609655.1 uncultured Polyangiaceae bacterium
GAATATTGGGTACATGACCCAGCGCTTCAGCCTGTATGAAGACTTGAGCGTGGAAGAAAATCTGAGATTCTACGCGGGAATTTATGGAGTCCCACGGGCGCGACGCCGTGCTCGTGTCGAACAAGTATTGGAACGCGCGGAACTTGGCAGCCGCCGGAAACAACTCGCGGGGACGCTTTCTGGAGGCTGGAAACAGCGAGTGGCTTTGGCCAGCTCGACGATACATGAGCCACCACTTCTCTTCCTAGATGAGCCCACCGCCGGGGTCGATCCGGTGAGCCGGCGCGACTTTTGGCAGCAGATTTACAAGCTCTCGACGGAAGGCACAACGGTGCTGGTGACGACGCATTACATGGACGAAGCCGAGCGCTGCCATCGCCTGGCGTTCATCTTTCGCGGGGAGCTTCTGGACATCGGGACCCCCGAGCAGATCGTGGAACGGCGGGCGCTCTCGGTCGCAGAACTCGAGGTGGACGATGCTAAGCTTGCGGCTGAGGTGCTGCGCGCGGACAAGCGGGTCGAGGAGGTGGCTCATTATGGGCACATGCTGCGGCTGGCTACCCGTGGTGGTGAAAACGCCTTGGCGCTCGCTCACGAACTGCTCGGCTCCCAGGCGCTTGTCGTGCGCTCAATAAGAGAAACGCGTGCAAACGTGGAGGATGCGTTTGTGTCGATGGTCCGCGAAGATCAAAGGCGCCAAGCGGAAGGCGTTCCTTCATGACGGGCCGAGTGTTCGTGATCGCGTGGAAGGAATTGCTACAATTGCGACGCGATCGAATGACGCTGGCGATGATGGTGGTGCTCCCCATCCTTCAGCTGACGCTGTTTGGGTACGCGATCAACACGGATGTGAGGCACATCCCAACCGTGATCTACGATCAAGATCGCACGGCAGCCTCCAGAGATCTGGTGCAAAGCCTGCTAGCCACTGGCTTTTATGCTCTTGCGGGCTCCGTTGAAAGCTACGACGATATCTCACGCGCCATGCGTACGGGAGCGGCTCGGGTGGCACTCGTGATCCCGCCGAAATTTTCCTCGAAGCTGTCACGCGGCGATGCGTTCAAAGTGCAGCTGGTGGTGGATGGCTCTGATCCGCAGATTGTAGCGAGTGCCACCAATACAGCCGCGTCCTTGGTGGGTGCTCGGTCGAGCGAAATGTTGCTGGCGAGGATCGCCAAGGGCGGAGGCGCTGCACCGGAGCCCATGACGCTCGAAGTGGCAACTTGGTACAATCCAGATCTTCGCACCGCGGTCTATGTGGTGCCCGGTTTGATTGGGGTCATCCTCACGATGACGATGGTGATGCTCACGGCGATGGCAATTGCGCGCGAGCGGGAACGAGGAACGTTGGAACAGTTGATCGTTTCACCCGTCCGGAAGCTAGAATTGGTGGTCGGAAAAATCTTGCCGTACATCCTCATGGGCTACGTGCAGATGACGCTGATTCTGCTGGCGGGGCGCGTGATCTTTCGGGTGGCTTTTGTTGGCTCGTTGCCGCTTTTATATGCGATGGCATTTCTGTTTATCTCCGCCAACTTGGCGCTTGGCCTGTTTTTCTCGACGCTCGCCAAGACGCAGCAGCAGGCGATGCAGATGTCATTCTTCTTCATTCTGCCCAACATCCTTTTGAGCGGCTTCATGTTCCCCTTTGAATCGATGCCTAGGCCAGCCCAGATGCTGGCGCAGCTTCTGCCGCTCACCCATTTTTTGCGCATCGTGCGCGGGATCACACTCAAAGGGAGCCAGCTGAGCGAGTTGGCGCCGGAGATGTGGACGCTGGTCTTGATCCTCTCAGGTCTCGTGCTGCTCGCGTCGTTGCGTTTTTCGAAAAAGCTGGTGTGAATGGCTCGCCCCAAGAGTGACATCGAACCCCGCATTGTTCACGCAGCCAGCGTACGCTTCGTGGAGCTGGGCGTAGAGGGTGCATCTCTACGGCGCATTGCCGAGGACGCCGGCACCAGCATCGGCATGATTTACTACTATTTCCCGACGAAAGATGACCTCTTTCTAGCGGTCGTCGAGGAGGTCTATGCCGTGCTGCTGAGCGACCTTGGGGTGGCGTTGCTTCCAAACGTACGCATCGAGGAGCGCCTCTTGCGGCTTTACACACGCTTGGGGCAGGTGTCGGCGCGCGAACTCTCCGTCCTCCGCCTGATTGCGCGTGAAGCTCTCGGCTCCTCTGCCCGCTTCGCACGCCTGCTGGAGCGCTTTAAGCGCGGGCACATCCCGCTGATCCTCGCAACCATCCAAGATGGAATCGCTGGCGGTGCTATTCGAAAAGATCTCCCGTTGCTGGCGACGCTGGTCGGCACCGTTGCTCTGGGGACGCTGCCCCAGTTTGTTCGAGCTGCCGCGTCTCAACACTTTCCTCCGTCGAGTGCCGGCGATATCGAGCAGTTCCCCAACGCACTCGTGGACATGCTGTTGAACGGGATTGCGCAACCGACAACCTAGCGAATGTTAAGTGACTCCGACTTTAGGCTAAGTCTTACGCCTGGGCGTGCCCTGGCGGGAAGCTTGGGTCGGCCTCGGGGCGGGCAAGCTCGCGGATGGGTTACGCAAGGAAGGGTTAGTCTGATAGGGTCCGGGCCGAGCGTTACCCCAATGAGATCCGACATGATAGCGATGCGTCAAAATATTGGTCGTGTGTGCTTTGCCTTGGCGCAAAGTGTCCTGTGCTTCAGCTTGTTGGCTTGCCAAGCGGCCGTTGCTCCGAAGGCGGCGTCTCCACAGGCTTCACCGGAGCCCCAGCCTGCCGCGGTGACTTCGAGCCTTGAGCCGAAAGCACCTCCCCCGACCAATCTGCTCCGGAACGGCAGCTTCGAGGGTTCCGGCCGTTATTGGTCAGGCGCGACGGATGCCATGTTGGACACGAAAAACCCAGCTTTTGGTCGTTACTCGCTGAAGCTCTCGGAAGATCCAACACCCGAAGGCCAGCGCAAGAAGGGCGAAGGGCCGCGCACGAGTACCGATATTCGTGCCGGCTCTTTCTACCTGGAACGTGATCGCGAAGTCACGGTGAGCCTCTCGATTCGGGCGGAAACTAAGCAAGGCATCATGCTTTGGCTTTTCCCATCCAATCGGCAAACTGCCCAGAATCTGAAGTTGCTGTGGGATCACGATGCCGCAAAGTATTTTGAAGCGGGCCCAGAGTGGAAGCGCGTGAGCTTCAAGGCCAAGTACAACATTCCTGTCGAAAAGTGGTTCCAAAGCCACATTTTCATGCTGAATATTAGCGCCAAAGATGTTTGGATCGATGGCGTCAGCGTCTCTTATACCGACGGCGAAAAGAGCTATGAGCCGCGTGCTCGCGTCGAGGTTGCCGCCGATGCGCTGGATCTGCCCGGTTATCGCTCAGAGAAGGGGAATCTCTTCGACCCGGGTGAAATCGTCAAAATAAGAGGCTCCGTCAATAATCCTGGCAGCAAGCCCCAGAAAGTTAATCTGCAGTGGCAGCTGTATGATTACACCGGTACTTCCAAGCACGGAGCGGCGCTGCGAAAGACCTTCACCTTGGCGCCGGGTGCCACTGAAACCGCAACCGTTCCGATGCCGCTCGTGGGCCGTGGGCTGATATTGGCGCGCGTCTCGGCGCTCAGCGAAGACGGCGAGCTGTTGGATAAGTCTGATTTTCCTTTCACGGTGCTGGCGCACCCACAAGCTAACACTGTTCAAGATCCGAATGAGCGCATCGGGATTGGCATGCGAGGCCCGCACACGCTCGCTTTGGCTCAGAAAATAGGATTTCGCTGGACGCGCTGGTACGGCAACGTGGGCTGGGGGGACGTGCAACGAAAAGGGCCGAACGAGTGGGAATGGCCGGATGCTCAACTGAAGGACCTTGAGCAGCGTGGTGTCTTGCCCGTGTTCGTGCTCTACGAAGGCATCCCGGAATGGGCCAGGGACAAGAATGAGAACGGACTGCCCCGCGACATGAAGTGGGGCGTCAACGATGCGCGTTGGGACGATTTGAAGATCAAGACCAATTTTGATAAATACGTGGAGCGAGCTGTTGAACGCTACAAAGATAAGCCCTACGTTTGGGAGCTGTCGAATGAACCCGATCTGGGCGTGACTTTAACTCCTGATCTTCATTACCGGCTCGCAGTGCGCACCTCGAAGATCATCAAACGCATCAAGCCCGATGCCATCTTCATGGTCAATTCCACGCTGGGCCGGCAAACAGAGTATTTTCAGCGGTTTTTTGAGCTGGGCGGTGCTCGCGATATCGATGTTTACACGTGGCACGATTATCACCCGCGCAAGATTGGGGATGCCGGAAAGATTCGGCGTTTACGTCAGATGATCGATGCCTACGGCCCGAACAAGGCCAAGATCTGGTTTGACGAAGGCTTCACGTTCGTCAACTCAGCCACCGATTATGCTTCACCCGAGGTCATACCCTCCGGCTCGGTGGAGGTTGCCAATTGGATGGTGACCAATTGGGCCGATATGTTTGCAGCGGGCGTCGAAAAATGCATCGTCTTTGCCATCGGCTATGACCAACATGGAAAGAGCCTCTGGGATTACGTCGGCTCGGGCACGGAGCTTTGGGATCCGGAAGGGCTGCCAACGGTGGGTGTTTCGATGTGGAATACGATGATCCACCATCTCGGCTTGAGCGATCTCAAGGCCAGCTTTCACCCGGCCGGCGCCACGCTGCACGTTTTCGACGATCGCAGAAACAAGCGCGGTGTGCTGGTGGCCTGGTCCAAAGATGAACGCACGTTGAAGGTCCCCATCCGCGGACTGATGTTGGAAGACGTGACGGGCAATGCGTGGCCCGCTCCAAGCGAGGGAGCCAATTCGGTGGTGAAACTTGAAAAGGGCGAACAGCCTCTTTATGTCTACACGAAGGGCAATCAGTCGGCGCAGGTTCTCGCTGATGCGCTCAAAGGAATGCAACCATGAAGCGCTTAGTCATTGTTTGTGCTGCGATTTGTTTCTCGTGTAAGCCGAGCCAGCCTCCGGCCAGCGCAACGCCGGTTTCCGTCGATCTCGAGCTGCCCGCAGCGCCGCCTCCGGTGGCTGCCGTTTCGGTGGAAGTCACGCCCACCGCTCGGGCATCTGGAACTGCGACGGGTCCAACCTCGACGGCACCCGCAAGCTTGCCAGCGCCGCCTGGAAAGCTGAGCTCTCACGTATGCCAGATTGAAGGCAAGCCGCTCACCCACAGCGCACTCGTGGGCGCGAACCAGCGCAGTTTGGCCCCAGACGGTAAGGGCGGGCTGTATGTGCCCGACGATGTGAGCGTTCGCCACTATCTCGTTCAGGGGGAAGGGGACGAGTGCAAGCTCGTGATCGATAAGAAATTTGGGCGAAACGGCAGCGTTGCGCTGAAGTTCCAAGCGTATCGGCTTTCCGTTGCACCCGATGGGAGCGTGTTAGCTTGTGGTTGGAGTGAGTGCGCGTTGATCTCAGGCAAGAAGATATTGCCAGCCTGCGATGCGCCGTTTGGTCGCCGTAAACGCATTGCGGAGGAACCGGAAGATACCAGGAAAGCGACGAAGACAGAGCCCCACGGCATGCTCTCCCTGACGGCGTTTGGCTCGGTGGGTGGTGGTGTGAATCGCATGCGCACGTTGATGGGCGTTGAGATCGAGAATTCAGAATGCAAAGTGGAAGCCCATTGGATCTTGGACGATTTTGCGATTTCTGCGGTCGCCCGCTTCGAGGACACGTTTTACGTCACGGGTCGAAACTCGATGGGCGAGAGCAAGCTCATCATCCACGATCTTAAGAAGGGTCGCCTCGCTGAAATTCTGAGTGACGAGCCCCCTTCGGAAAAGGCGCTGTGTTGGGTGAGCAGCATGGTTCCCTGTGGGGCAGGGCTTTGTTTGCTAGATACCCAGTGCAATCGCGTCACCGTGATCGATCGTCAGGGCGCGTTCGTGAGCAGGCATCCGCTTTCAGAGCTCCTCGGAACGGGCGCTGAGTTGAGGCCAACGGCGCTCGCGTCAGCTTCGACCTTTGAGCATTTCCTCCTGGCGCACGAGCCTGGGCCTAAGGGTGCTGTGCCTCAGATCTATCGTATCAAGAATCTGCCGGGTTCCAGCCCGTCAGCTCACTGAGGCCACGCGGACCGAACCCATAACTGGCAGCCACCAGCTGTCAGTTCGCTTGGCCTTGATTATCCCCTTTGGCGGACATGGCGCTCTGTCACAGCATATCGATAGTAAGCATGCTTACTATCTCGTTTCATCAAAAATGGGCTGACCTCACTCGCTTTTTTCGACGAGGAATTGAGAGAGCACTGACTCCGTGATGGCGCGCTTAAGCAGATTGACCTGACGGGAAGGACGCCCACCACTCGCGGCCATCGCCCAAGACTGCTAGCCTCGCAGATGATGAGCTTTGCACACTGGTCTCGTGCACTACTTCTCCTCTCCTTCGCAGCCTTGTGCGCGTGCGTGAGCAAGCCCACGATGCGTTTGAACCATGCCGAGATCAGCGGCGCTCGATTTTCAGCGTTTCCCCCGAGCGTGGGGATCTTGATGACCGTCGTCCTCGACGTCTACAACCCGAATAGCTACGACGTTGCCGTTCGCGCGGTGCGGGGGGAGGTGGTCATGGGAGGCAAGTACGGGTTGCCCGTAAATTTTCGAGCACCCGGCAATGGTGTTTGGCTCGCTTCGGAGCGGACCACATCCCTGCGTGTTCCCGTCAGCATCCCGCTCAACGTTGGGCTAGCGCTGCTCGCGGAGTCGGTCTCGGCGCCGTTTATTCCGTACCGACTGAAGGGACGCGCCGATGTCACGGCGTCAAACACCTTTCGCGTCGAGAGCGATGACTACGCCGTCGACGAGCAAGGCACGATTTCACGCGAGCAGATTGCCGCCATCCTTCCGAATTCAATCGGGATCCACTGACGCCTTGTGCCTGCTCTAGGAGCCCTGGTGAGGCGACGCAATCTTTTATGCGCGCAGCGTTGTGAGCTCTCCGCCGTATTTTGCATCACCAAAATGAGCAACTTGCGGGCAGCCGGAGCTGTTGATGAGAGAGGTGAGCACTTGGTTCTGGGGAATCGTGGTGCCGGCCTGGCCGCCCGCCCAACGTAGATGGCGTCCGGTCTTGAAATAGTTGTCGTGGTTGCCTCCCAGGATCCAGAACAAATCTTGAGTACCGTGCCCGCCCCCTGAATTTTGCATATTGCAATAGACGACGACGGTTGTCTCGATCAGCGGGCGGTTATCGGCATCCATGGTCTGAGTTAGGCGATCCAGAAGGTAGGCGTATTGCTGAATGAACCATTGGTCCGAGTAGTTCTTGAGCGCACCATAGTCGTGATGGGCGATGTTGTGGTGCGATCGGATTTGGCCACCGCCGATCTGACCGTCCGGTGCAAGGCCGCCAAACTGCGGATCCTTGTCCTTCAGCCACGGAAACGCGATGTTGTCGTTGGCGCCATCACTCCACAGCATGGAAACCGAGCGCGTGAGGTCACACGCCATGCCCACCACTGTCATGTCAATTTGGGTCTTGATGATCTCAGGGTACAAGTCGTTGTAGCCGGGTTTCAGGTAGTCTAACGAAGGATTCGGGGCGGCTGGCGGCTGGCAGGTTGCGAGATTCGTGAGGCTGCCGGCGGCTTTGGAGACGGCCGTTAGGTGGGCTTCGATGCGTGCTTTATTAGTCGCACCGAAGCGGTTGCGGAGCGCCTGCAGGTGGCCAGTGGTGAAGTCCAGAATGTGCTTTCTTCCGGCCACTATCTTGGCGAACTCCGCCGCGTCGAGGGAGGCGTCGCCAAACATATCCTTGAAAAGCGTCACAGGGTCATCGTAGAGCGAGGTGGTGTTTTGCACGCCCGGAGTGATGGGAGCGCCTTGGAAAGAGATGAAGGAACTCGCCGAGTTGCGACGGGTGGCGCGGAGTGCCAACGGCTTAAACTTGACGCCCTCCGCACCCGCCTGATTGTTGGCGATGTAGGAGTCGATGGAGGGTCCGCCCGCCGTCATCATCCAGTTGTCAAACTGTTCGGGTCCCGGTGCACCGACAGGCCCGGTGAGGAGGATCGGAGGCGCCGCGTGGCCGCCAATCGATCCCGGCCCGAAACGGTTGTCCTTGTTGGGCACCACATGCGTCGTGTCCCAGCCGTTCTTGAGCCACAAGCCGCCCACGAAGTTCAGCTTTGAACGGTGCGGCTCCAACGGCCTCAGCGGCGAATCGGCGTCCGGGTTGATGGTCCAATCTGTCTCTCCGCCTACTGGCCGCCATTTATCGGTGTACCCGTTCGGCACACCGATGAAGATGCAGCGGCGAATGGGCGTAGCTGCCTGGGTCTGCCCAGGGCGAGCCATCAGGGGAACCATGGCGGCGCTGAGGCCAGTGGCAGCCAAGAACGAGCGACGAGAAAAGTAAGAACGCTTCATTGGACGATCTCCCCTGGCTCAACCACACGCCGCAAGAACGAGGGCGTGGTCACGAATGCAACCAAAAGCTCTCGAATGTTATAGCCCGATGCGTCAAACGAGCCGTACGCAGCATCGAGTGAAAAATGATCTGCTGGCTCCTCGGCACGACCAAAACCGAAGCGAAACCATTGTTTGGTGATGCAGGTGCGGACGTCGCTGTGGGTGCTGAGCGCCGCCGCAAGCTCGCTGGGCGTCTTGAAGGTTGCGCCGCTCGGGAGCGCGCCCGACGCGTCGATTGGAAAGCCGGCGCCGTCTTTTGTCTGGAATTGCCCGATAGCGTCGAAATTGCTGAGGCCAAAACCGATCGGATTGATCACACTGTGGCAAACAGAACAGGGCACTTGGGCCGTCATTGCCTCGAGCACTTCACGTTCCGGCTTCGGAACGGCAGGGTCCGGCGTGGGAAGGGCGGGCACCATGGGCGGCGGCTCCAGCTTTTGACACAGCACCTTCTGTAGGATGAGCTTGCCGCGTTTAAAGGGGTTGGCAACGCTGGGATCCGAAGCACTGGCCAAGAGCCCAGGCATCGTCAACAGCCCTGCACGTTGCGTGGGATCGAGCTCGGCCCGTTGCAGAGCGTTCCCCTGGATCCCAGGAACTCCGTAAACCCCCGCTAAGCCCTGGTTGATGAACGAGTACGAAGCGCCCAGAAGCGCCGCGACGGTGCCATCGTTATTCAGGATCACATCGCGCGTGAACGCTTGGATCTCCTGGTGCATGGCGGTCCGAAGCTCGCCGTTCCAGTTTGGAAACCGTTGCTCATCCTTGACCATCGCGTCGAGCTCGGTGAGAGCGAGCCACTGCTCATGGAACGATTCCAACGCGTGCTCGGCTCGGGGACTCTGCAGCATCGCCCGCGTTTGGGCTGCTAGCTGCGCGTCGGTGGTGAAGGCACCGCTCTTAGCGAGCTCAATGAGCTGGCGATCCGGCCCTGATCCCCAAAGAAAAAACGAAAGCCGGGCTGCGACCTGGTACGGATTCAGACGCACGACCTCGCCCTGGCGCTCGGCTACTTTCCAACCCTGCTCCCAGCGGTACAGAAAGTAAGGCGACTGCAACATCGTTCGAATCAGCTGCGTGGCTGCGGCCGCGGGAGCTTGCCCCAAGCTCGTCTTTTCATATTGATAAAATGCAAGATGCTCATCGATTTCAGTGGTTTCCAGCGGGCGCCGGTAGAGGAGCTCACCAAAGTTGGCCACGAAGGCTCGCACACACGCGCTATCGTCGGCCACGGTCGTTAAGTCGCAGCCGAGGAGCTTGGGCAACGAGGGCGCGAGCGCATCTGTCACGGCTTTGGCCGCGTCCATATAGCGCAGCACATGGACCTCACTGATCTCCCCCACGCTCAGAAATCCCGAGACATCGAGTGTTTCTCCGGGCAGGACAGCAGCAGCTTTCAGGTTGGGGATGGGTATTCCGTACTCGTCACCGAAGACGAGCGCGATGGTGTTGTCGTATTGAGTTCGAGTCAGCATGCGCAGGGGCAGGACGGCCGCCGCCGCGGGATCGCTCAGATTGCCAGGGATCCACGGGCCTTGGGGCACCGCTGCCGCGCCGCCGGTGGTGGTGCCTGAACCTCCGGTGCCTGAGCCACCCACCTGCGTGCTGCTCGCTCCTGAGCCACCCACCTGCGTGCTGCTCGCTCCTGAGCCACCCACCTGCGTGCCTCTTGCGGGGGCGGCGGCCTCACCCGTGCACGCTGCCAAGCTTGCGGTCGAAATAAAAAGAAACCACCAGCTGACGAGCGACGGCATACCCATGAGTGCGCTGAGCGTACCAGGCAGGCCGAAACATGCAACTCGCTCAAACCTGCATCATGTGCGCTCATGTACGCGCGTATCGCAAGCGTCTACGAGTCTCCGCGTCGAGCGCCTGGTCATACATGTTTTCCGGCGCCCTCGT
>CAZSUA010000206.1:0-10312 GCA_964609655.1 uncultured Polyangiaceae bacterium
CGCGCGCTGAAGGACCCCAAGCGCTTCAGCTGGCAAAGCCCATCACACTCGCGATCGCGATTGCTGGCCCACCCGCGCCCACCGCCGAGATGGTGCGCAGCGTCGCCAGGCTGAAAGAGCGACGCCCTGAGCTGGTCGCGAAGACTCTGGAAGGTATCGCTTCGATCGTGAACAATGCCGAAATCTGCCTGAAAACGGGCGATCTTTACGGCCTCGGAAAGTTGATGGATTTTAATCAGATGTTGCTTGCAGGGCTCTTCGTTTCGACGCCCGAAATCGAAGATGCGTGTCAGGTTGCCAGAAGCTCCGGTGCGCTCGGCGCAAAGCTTACCGGAGCCGGCGGCGGCGGAGCGGTGATCGCGCTCACGGATGGTGACCCAAACGCCGTGCTAAGCGCCTGGAAGAGCCAAGGTTTTGAGGCCTTTTTCACCAAGATTGGCTAACATGACGCGTCACCGCCTCCCCAAAGCCACGGCCATCGCGCATTCCAATATTGCGCTCGCCAAGTATTGGGGAAAAAAGGACGAAACGCAGAACCTGCCCGCCACACCGAGCCTGTCGATGACACTCGACGCGCTCCACACGACCACTTCGGTACAGTTCGTGGAGCGCCTAGAGGAAGACGAAGTCACCCTGAACGGCTCCCGGCTAACGGGTGAAGATTTGGAGCGATTGTCGCTTTTTATGGATAGAATTCGCAATCTTTCCGGTTTAGCCCTCGCGGCGCGCGTCGAATCGAATAACAACTTTCCAACGGCATCCGGGCTGGCATCGAGCGCCTCCGGCTTCGCCGCGCTGGCGCTCGGAGCTACGCGAGCTGCTGGTTTGGAACTTCCCCGGAGCGAAGTGAGTGCTCTGGCGCGCCTGGGATCGGCTTCAGCAGCCCGCTCGCTATTCGGCGGCTACGTCGCGCTTGAGCTGGACGCGCTCTCAGCCATTCCAGTGTTATCTGGAGATGGCTTTCCACTTCAGCTTTTGGTTTGCGTCGTCACCACTCTCCCCAAAGACAAGAGTTCTCGTTTGGGCATGGGCCACACCGCAAAAACTAGCCCTTACTATCCGGCGTGGGTGGCCAGTGCACCAGCCGTCTACACGCGAATTCGCGAAGCACTCCTCGCTCAAGACTTTGAAAAATTGGGCCGCGCTACAGAGCACAGCGCACTCTTGATGCACGCCAGCATGTTTGCCGCTGATCCCCCACTTAACTACTGGTTACCCACTACATTGGCGCTCTTGGCGCGCGTCACCGAACTGCGCGGCGCTGGCCTGCCAGCCTACGCAACCATGGACGCCGGGCCGCATGTGAAAGTGATTTGCGAACCAATCAACACACGGGCGCTCGCGGCGGCGCTTGAGCTGGTGCCAGGCGTAAAACAGGTGATGGTGTGCTCACCCGGGCCGGATGCTGCGGTCAAGGTTGAGCCCACGTGATTGCCAAGGCACCTGGCAAACTGGTGTTGTCCGGCGCCTACGCGGTGCTGTTTGGTGCACCTGCAATTGTGACCGCTGTGGATCGCTACGTGACGACCGACAGCTCACGCGCGGCTGATTTCGTGACACCGGAAGTTCTGGCAGCGCTTCCCGCGAACGTGCCCGCACCCGCGTTCGACGCCAGCGAGCTCCGGAGCGAATTCGGTAAGCTTGGCCTGGGCTCAAGTGCCGCAATTCTGGTTGCCAGCCTCGGAGCGCTGGAACCAGAGCCCCCGACTGCCGAGGCGCTGGCTCAGCTCACCCGACGCGCGCTCTTGGCCCATCGCGCGGCGCAGGGTGGAGGCAGCGGAATCGATGTGCTGGCGAGCGTACAGGGCGGCACTCTCGTTGTGCGGACCCAGACCGAAGCCGAGCTGCCAGGTTTCAAGGCAGTCACTCTTCCGCCTGGCCTCCATTGGTCGGTGTGGTTCTCAGGCCGTTCGACATCCACCTCAGCGATGATCGCCCAGGTCAGGCAGTTTCGCAGCATGGATAGGCTCCGTTTTGACTCAATTCTCACCCCACTCAGTCAGGCCGCGGAAGACGCCGCTCGGGCCATCGAACTGAATCAGGCGAGCGACCTCTTTGAAGCGCTTCGGGCTCAAGGCTCACAGCTTCAGCTCCTCGGCGAAGCTGCGGATATTGATATTGTTACACGAGACACCTTGGAGCTCGATCGCCTCGCGGAGGCCGAGGGGGCCTTGTGCATGCCTTCCGGTGCGGGAGGTGGCGACGTGATGCTCCGCGTGGGAGCCACAGAGCCAGGTGTTCAATTTGTAGAACTCGCGCAGGCGCTTGGTTTCGTACGTCTCCCGCTCGTTCTTGGGGCGCCTGGGCTACACTTTCCCCAAGCCAGAGGGCGCGCAACATGACTCAAGGCTCCCGTATTCCAGGCTTCTACAGACTATCGGTTGAGGAACGCCAGCAGTGCGTCGCTGAACGTGCGCAGCTTGAACTAGCTGAGCTGGTCGGCGCAGTCGCGGGCGGCGGCCTGACGACTGAGCTTGCGGACAAGGTGGTTGAAAATGTGTTGGGCCTGTACGCCCTCCCGTTCGGCGTAGCACTCAACGTACAAGTCAATGGTCGAGACTGCCTCGTCCCCATGGTGGTCGAAGAGCCGAGTGTGATCGCGGCCGCGTCCAACGCCGCACGCATGGTGCGAGCTGGCGGCGGATTCCGCGCGCACATGCTGGACAGCCTGATGACGGGGCAAGTGCAGCTCTACGACGTCCAAGATCCAAAAGCGGCGCTGCAGAAGCTGGAGGGTGCCAGCGCCGAACTTCTGGAGCTTGCGCGCGACTCCGTGCCGAACCTGATAGCCCGAGGTGGCGGGCCAAAACGGCTTGAACTGCGCGACCTGGGTGAAGGTTACCTGGTCATTCACGTGCTCATCGATTGCTGCGATGCCATGGGCGCTAACCTCGTCAATCACGTCTCGGAGTCCATTGGGCCTCGCGTTGCCGAGCTGGCCGGGGGCAAGTTGGGGTTGCGGATCCTTTCCAACCTTTGCGACCAACGGCGTGTGCAGGTGACCTGCAGAATCAACGAAGCCGAGCTGCTTCTCCGCGGCGATCGAGGGTCGAGCTATTTCCCGCCAGCGCTCGATTCGCCCGCGGCATCTGACGTCATCGACGCGATCGTTCAGGCCTCGCGTTTTGCTGAACTTGATCCGTACCGAGCTGCCACCCACAACAAGGGCATCATGAATGGTGTCGATGCCGTTGCGCTCGCTACGGGCAATGACTATCGGGCTGTGGAAGCGGGAGCGCATGCGTATGCGGCACGCAGCGGTCGCTATGCCCCGCTCAGCATTTGGCGGCGTGAAGGCAACCAGCTCGTCGGCACTTTGGAAATGCCGTTAGCGCTTGGGATGGTGGGCGGCACGCTGCGCGTTCATCCCACGGCCCAAATTGCACTTCGGATGCTGGGTGTTGCTAATGCAGGAGAGCTCAGCATGGTTGCGGCGGCGGTTGGGCTAGCATCGAACCTTGCCGCACTGCGCGCACTCGCTACAGAAGGCATCCAGCGCGGGCACATGTCGCTGCATGCTCGCTCGGTGGCGGCAGCGGCGGGGGCCACTGGCGCTGAAGTGGAACGCGTCGCTGCTACCCTCTCAAGGCTGGGCGTCATCACACTGACAGCCGCGAAAAAATGCCTTTTGGAGCTCAGGCAAGCCCTATGACAACTCCACGTGCACAGAGGTCACGCGGCGGCTTGGAACATCGCCTGGCCCGGCTTGCTGCGGCATCCTGGCTCTCGGCGGCAGCGCTCGGCTGCGTAGCCTCCGAACAGGTAGAAAGACTCGTCGACGGACAGCTCCAAGCAGGACGCTTCATTGATGAACGCGCCTACGCCTACTACGCACGCGGCCGAGTCCTGGAGCTGAGTGGTGCCAATGCCGAGGCGCTCCAGAACTACGGGGTCGCCCAACAGTACGACGAAAAGAGCGTTGAGCTGGCTGTGCGCGTGGGCGCAACGCGTTGTGCACTCCGGGATAGTTCGGCTTTTTCGGCCTTTGATGCCGCCCGCGACCTGAATGCACGCTACGCCCCGCTGTGGACTGAACTGAGCCGTTGCTATTTCCAAGAGGGCGATCGGGACCAAGCGCTCTTCGCGGCCAATCGGGCGGTGAGCCTTGACCCCAGCGGCTTCTCTTCCAATGCCCAGATGCTGATCCTGCTCCGGGCGAAACACGATACCGGAGGGGTTAGGCGCTGGTATCGAGCCTTTCTAGCTCAACGCAAGCCCACTCCGTCGGCACTGGGTGAATTCGTACGCCTCACAGAAAACGATCCTGCTCTTCTGTCCGACCTCCAGCGCGAGTACGCGCCTCAAGACCGCTTCAACGCGGGTTCCAAGCCGCAAAGTCGGCTGTTACTGACCGCTTTAGCGGCAGAAGATGAACCCCAATTCCTCGCGCTTGGAACCGAACTCAAGCTAGGAGCATCCCGCCTGGCTAACCTCGCACTCAAGCACGGAAAGTGGCAGCTTGCCTTGCGCATCGCGAGGCGCAGCTATGCCGCCGACAGGACTGACATCGATAGCTGGGTGGTGCTGCTGTTCTTGAGCGCGCATCAGATCGACGAGACCATGTTCAAGGAGCTGCTGGCCCAAGCACCGCTGCCAGCGCCGTTAAGCGCGGAGAGTCTGGAAACGCTAGCATTGCTCCTGAACCGCAAGGTTGGAGTCAGCATTGGGTCCGTGCCAGCTTCAGCTCCTTAGACTAACGTCCGTTTGCGCTTTTTTCTTCGACCGGCGCGGGGGCGGGGGCGGGGCTGACCGATTGATACCGGGCCAAGTTGAACGGTATTTCCAGGTTGACCTCATAGGTTTGCCCGGCACGAACCTCGAGTACGGTGTCCACCTTCTGGAGTAGCGCAGGGAGAAAGGCTGTGACGGTGAGTTTGCCTGGGGGTACGCGATTGAGTGTGAACCTTCCATCGAGACCAGTGACTGTGACCGTGGGGTATTTGAGCACAAACACTTCCGAACTCATGTACGGGCGCGTGCCTTCGTTGAGCAGGAATCGGCCAGGGGATTTCGGAAAAATCGAAATAGGTTTGCCATTCGCAATCGCTACAAACGAGGCAGGGTCCTGATTGCCGGTCAACGTGGGGAGGTAGTTGCGCTCATCCCGGCTCACAACATCAATGCGCTGACCGTAGGTCAGAGCAACAGTGCGCGTCTGCCATGAGCAGCCCCGCGCCTCAACCGTTACGGCATCGTTGACAACCGGCACATATACCTCGTACCCAATCGCGCTCACGAGCGCGTCCGGAGCTGTCCGCTTCATCCCTTCGCGAAAGAGCCTCTCATACACGACACGCGCTCGCGTACACTCCGCGGGTATCCCCGCCAGCACTTCCTGCTGATACGGGGCCTCATCCCCGCTCACGGTCACCGTGCCGCGCAGGGTCGCGAACGGACCGGTGTAAGCCGGAAGCTTTCCGGAATTCACGACTTGTTGCACCTTCGCACTCCGCGGGCTGAACGGGACCCCGTCCGGAAGCTTTTCACCTCCGCCGCTCGCTTGGCCTTCGACCGGGTTCGCTTCCCCAGCCTTTGGCCCCAGCGTGTCACAGCCAGGGAGGCCCCCGGTTGAAAGCCCCAAAATCAGCCCGACCAGCACTCTATGCATCATGGCCGAGACGTATACCAAACGAGCAGCTCAGAACGAAAAGCCAATTACTTTGCCGGCGCCCTAGACGGGGTAAAGCTAGCTCCCGATGCCACCAGTCCGCTCGGTTCGCCGTAGTTCTGCATGCTTGCTGCTGTCGCTTTCGGGCGCGACCGCAACTCTTGCGTGCGAGAACCCTGGTGAACGTTTCCGACAGGTGCTCGACAATGCCCGTGCTGAAGCGGCGCCTGCACTTGCCAAGCTTGGCAACCATCCGAGGGACCAACCTTTCCAGGCACCGCCCGCGGCGGTCGGCCCAGCCGCAAGACTCACCGTTGAGAATCAAGGACGCTGCACCAAGGAGGAAGCCACGACCCTCGCGCCGGGCCAGACCCCACTCAGCATCCAGATAGAGCTCCAAGCACTGACCGACTTTGGCATCGCCGCCAATCGCTACTACGCCACGCTCGTGGACCGCGACGACCGGAAATACCCAGCTGTGCTTGGCGGCTGTGAGCCGCTGTTTGAGGCGCCCCCCCTCGCCAAGGGAGAGACCGCCAAGGGCTGGCTAAATTTTGTGGTCCCGGCGAGTGCGCGAGACTTCCAGCTCACCTACGCCCCACGCTTAGTGGATGGCACTTACGCTGACGGACTCAGCGTTCCGATTAAGAATTAGGCGTGGGCCGACACAGCGCATGGCGTAGGCCGAGGCGCCTGGCGTGGGCGAGGCTGCTCGCGTGGTCGAGACCCAGCAGTCTCAGCCGGGGCCTTGAACTGCCGCGAGTGCCAGCTGGAGTGACCAATCCGGTAAGATCCCGATCACCAACACCATCACCGCTGAGATCACCAACGCGGAAACGACATAGCCAGAACGCATCGGGATCGCGATCGCAGCCCCCGACTGCGGTTCGCGCATGTACATGTAGACCAGAACCTTGAGATAGTAATAAGCGCCGAGCACGCTATTGAGGAGGCCGATCACGGCTAGAAAATAGAGCTTGGCGTCGATCGCTGCCTGAAACACGTACATCTTGCCGAAAAACCCGGCGGTTGGCGGCACCCCAGCGAGCGAGAGCAGGAACAGCGAAAACGCGAGCGCGACTACAGGATGACGCTTCCCGAGGCCTGCCAAATCCTCAAAGCTCACCGTCTCCGACCCCCTTCGCCCGGCCCAGATCAGAGCACCGAAGGCTCCCACCGTTGAAACGGAGTAGGCCAAAAGATAAAAAAGCACGCTAGCTTGCGCCTGTGGTGAACGCTGTAACGCTGCGACGCCCACCAGAATGTATCCGGCGTGAGCAATCGACGAATACGCCAACATCCGCTTCACGGACTCTTGGCGTCCAGCTATCAAGTTGGCGATTGTCATGGTGGCCACGGCCATCCCCGCCATCGCTGGCGGCCAACCTGAAGCCCAACTCACTAGGCGTTCATCGCCGAATGCAAGCATGAGCATACGAAGCATCGAGGCAAAGGCCGCTGTCTTTACCGCAACCGCCATATAACTCGTGGCTGGCGTCGGGGCCCCTTCGTAGGCATCCGGAGTCCACATGTGGAACGGCACGGCGCTCACTTTGAAAGCCAGGCCTACGACGCTCAGAGCCAGCGCCGGCAAGATCGTCGCGCCCGTTCCATTCTGGCCCAGGCCAGCGATCGCCTGGCCAATCCCGCGCAGATCCGTGTGGCCCGTGGCTCCGTACAACAAGGCTCCGCCAAACAACATGAGCGCAGCGGCAAAACTACCCAACAAGAAATACTTGAGCGCGGCTTCGATCGCACGCGGGCTCTGACGCCGAAGCCCGACCATGCAGTAGACGCCGAGCGACATGGTTTCGAGCGCCACGAACAGCGTCAGCAGATCGCCCGCCATCACGAGCGCCATCGCGCCCACGGTAGAAAACGACAAGAGCGGGAAGAACTCCGGACGATCCAGCTTGTGCTCGGGGAGGTAGCCACCGGCTAACAGCGCCGCCAGGCCGGCACCCACGCACAGCACAAACTCAAAGAACAGGCTGAATCTATCGACCAAGAGATAGGGCGCCAGCTTCTCCAAGCCAGGCAAATTCTCCGGCCCAACCAACCACACAGCCATCGAACAGATCGCGCCGGCAAACAACACAATGGCCGCGCCCAACGCGAGCTCACTCGAGCGCCCCGCCCCCGCATCCAGCGGCGATGCCCCTGCGGCAATGGCTGCAGGATCTGGCTTACCAAAAGCCTCTGCCAACATGAGTAAGAGAGCGCCCAGGGCGACAGCAAGAATCGGCGAAAGACCAAATACGATGCTATTCATAGCTTTAGCGTGCTCCCTGTTGAGCCAGCGCAGGTGCCACTTCAACCTCTGCGACAGCCGCCTTCAGGCCGGGTTGCTCGGGGTAGCCTTTCTCAAAATCGCCGCCACGCCTCGGCAAGAGCAATGCCGTATCCGTGCTGGACTTCCACTGGTCTTTCTCAGCATTGGCTCCCGCCCGGAAACGATTCAAGGTGGCACCCACACTGTCCGTGGTCCGACTCAGGAACAGATTTGGAAAGAATCCCACGACGAAGATCAAGACAATCAGCGGAGCTATGGCGACCGTTTCTCGCACGTTCAGATCGGGAAGCCCTTTGTTTTTTGGGTTGTTGGTGGGCCCGAAAAACATCTTCTGAACGACGCTCAGCATATATAGCGCGGCCAGAATCACGCCGAGCGAGGCCGTCACACCCAGCACGCGCGCGTGCCCACCGAGCGGGAACCCGCTACCACCGACACCGTAGCTCACGAAAGTCCCCATCAGGATCATGAACTCGCCGACGAAGCCATTGGTGCCAGGCACGCCCACGCTGGACATGGTCACAATGATGAAGAGAACCGCATAAATTGGCATCACTTTGGCAAGCCCACCAAATTCACCCACCAAACGCGTATGCCGCCGGTCATAAATCACACCCACCAGAAGGAAGAGCGCACCGGTCGAGATGCCGTGATTGATCATCTGGAGCAAGGCGCCCTCCATGCCGGATTGCGTCGCACTGAACACTCCCAACATGACAAAGCCCATGTGCGCAACCGATGAGTAAGCCACCAGGCGCTTCACATCATCTTGCTTCCACGCCACGAGTGCGGTGCCGAGAATGCCACCCCACACGGCGACGTACGCCAAGGTTGAGCCATTTTGCCAAGCTTGATTCGGGAACAGGCCCATGCAAAAACGGATGTACCCGTAGGTGCCCAACTTCAGCAGCACCGCCGCCAACACAATGGAACCTCCCGTCGGTGCCTGCACGTGAGCATCCGGAAGCCAGGTGTGGAACGGCACCATTGGCATCTTGATCACGAACGCGAGCGTGAACGCCCAAAAACACAGAATTGACGCGGTCCGCGGCAAGATCAGCCGGCTGAGCGCGAGATAATCAAACGATGGGTAACCAGCGAGCTGCGTGTGCGTCCACACCAAGTAGAGTATTGCCGCCAGCATCAGCATGCTGCCGACCATGGTGTAGATGAAGAACTTGTAAGCGGCCTTGATCCGCTCGACCCCGCCCCAGACACCGATCATCACCAGCATCGGCACCAGCAGGAGCTCCCAAAACACAAAGAATAGAAAGAGATCCAGCGAAACAAAGACGCCGATCATCGCCCCGTGCAGCAGTAAAAACGAGAAGCACAGGTCCTTCACGCGGCCGCGCAACGAGCCAAAGGAAACGTAAGCGGCGATCGGCGTGGTGAGGCCCGAGAGCAGGATCAGCCACAGGCTGACGCCATCCACAGCGACGTGGTAGCGAATGCCCAGGCTCGGGATCCATTCGACAACGTGCTGAAAATGCCAGCCATCCGTCATCGGCACCTTGAGCAAGAGCAGCGAGAGCAGACCGTTCACCGTCAGCACCAAGAGCGTGAAGCGCTTGAGCAATTGGGGCGATTGTCGGGGCAGAAACAACAGTGCCACCGCCGAGAAAATCGGCAAGAACACCACAAAATCAAGCAAATGCTTCCACTCGGTCGGGGACTCTAAGGCCGCGCTGGCCTCAGCGCTCGGCCAGAGGCCCTTCACCAAGAGCACTGCCAACGCGCCCACAATACCAATTGCAATCCGTTCGAACCACGCCTGCCGCCGCGGGATCGCCGCGCCCAGCGCAAACGCCAACAGGTAGGGGACGCTTTCAAAGAAGAGGTTAGCCAAAGGATTCATCAACGTGCCCCTCCATCCAACGAGATTCCGGGTTTAGCGCCCATCGCCGAGGGGGTCGCTCGCAAGGTCAGTGTCGGTGAATCGGATTTCGTCGGCTCAGGACGTACCTTGCGCAGCCGAGCCCACCCGAAAACGTTCGTTACCTGGAGCCGAACAATCGCAGAAGCCGCACTCGCTTCGACTTTCACCGTGCGCTCGACGGAATCCCATTTGCCGTCCCCGTCTTTATCCCACTGATAGGAATAGCCAAAACCACTCGGCGCCTGCAGCTCCCTGCCGCCCGAGGCATCGACCTTCGTCAGGACCTCTGTGTGGGGAACCACGAAATGCCAGCCAACGGCGCCTAAACCAATCACCATCACCGCCGAATAGGTCTGAACTCTGCCGGTCTGGAATTGTCGCAGCACGTAGCCTGAAAAAGCAACAGCGCCAGCTGTTAACCGGGCAACAATGCCATCCACCACATATTTATCAACCCAGACCGCGATTTCAGCGAGGGTATCCACCGCGCCCAGAACTGTCTCTTCGTACAGCTCATCCACGCGCCATTTCT
>CAZSUA010000207.1:0-10290 GCA_964609655.1 uncultured Polyangiaceae bacterium
CCACCCGAATTCGAAGCCGCTCCGCCGGTTGTTCCGTTCGGGCCACCCCCGCTCCCATTTGGCTGGCCCGCTGCCGCGCTGCCATTTGCGCCAAAATTTCGATCTTCACTGGTGCATGCACCGAAGTAAGCAACGAGCCCAGCTACGGCTAGGTAGCGTCCAACGTTTCGCATTCTAAGAGTGTCCCTTCGCGATGGTGAGCCAAGCCCAATTGGCTCAGTATCCGAAAGCTACCACGACCCAACTGTTTCGAGAAGCTCCTGAAAGGAGTCTAGAGCATTCTCGCTCAATCCACCTGAAGACAACTGCCGACATCCCCCTCCTTCACCTGACTCGCCTCACCCGTCGCCAGATTCTTCAGCTGCACTTCACCACGCGCTCGTTCATCGGGCCCAGCAATGATCGCATAGCGTGCGCCCCGCTCGCTCGCCTCTTTAAGCTGGTGCTTCAACCCGCCTGCTCGCAACGACGTGACCACACGTAAACCAGCTTTTCGCAACGACTCCGCGAGCTTCAGCGAATAGCCTCGATCCTCCGCGCTGAACACCGTCACATACGCATCTACACGAGCGAGATCCGCTGGGAACGCACCCCGTTCGCTCATCAGGAGTGCGATGCGTTCGAAGCCAATCGAGAAACCAACCGCTGGCACGCTCTCTTTGCCGAAACGCTCCACGAGCCCGTCGTAGCGTCCGCCGCCTGCGAGAGAGAAAGGCACCCCTTCGACTCCCACTTCAAAAATGGGGCCTGTGTAGTAGCCCATGCCACGCGCTAAGAGCGGCTCGATCGATATCGCCACAGCTTCTCCTCGCACCTCGGAAAGTTCGGAAATAATCCGGCCGAGCGCAATCAGAGCCGGCTCTTCATCCGTCAAGCCCAGACGCGTTTTTAGCAACTCCAGCCCTTGGGCGGCCGGCAGCTCACCAATTCCAGGCGCATCTAGCAGCTTCAGCTTCTCTGCCACATCCGCGGCAAGCCCACGCTCCTGCAATTCCTTGCTCACACCCTCAAGCCCGATTTTATCCAGCTTGTCCAGAGCTACCACGGCGGATGCCTGATGTTCCTCGGCCACCCCCAGGTGTCCGAGCACCGCCTTGAGCAAGCGCCGATCATTCAGACGCACGCTAAATCCAGAAAAACCGACGGCATCGAGCGCCCCCGTGGTCGCCAGCAGCACTTCCACTTCGGCGGAGACCTCGCTCACGCCGATAATGTCCACATCGCACTGGTAGAATTCACGAAAGCGACCGCGGCCGGGTCGATCGGCTCGGAATACGGGACCCATATGATAGCGCCGAAAGGGGCGCGGCAACTCCGCACGGTGCTCCATATAATAGCGAGCTAACGGCACCGTGAGATCGAAGCGCAAGCCGGCGTCGGCCAATTCTTCTTTCGCTTCCAACGCTCGCTCCAAGGCTGCTCCGCGCTTGAGTGCCTTGAAGATCAGCTTCTCGTTTTCGTCGCCGCCTTTGCCCAGCAAGACATCTAGGCGCTCTAAAAGAGGCGTTTCGATCGGCTCAAAGCCGTAGCGCTCGTAGACGGCCTTGAACGCCGTCATCAAGAAATCGCGTTGCCGCACTTCGAGCGGCAGAAAATCTCGCATGCCCTGTAAGGGCCCAGTGGCTATCATGGCGGCGCCGAGGGTAGCGCCCAATCTTCAGCCGGCAACCCGGGAAACACTACGCGCGAAGCGAAACAGCTCAAGGCTCATTGGCTGCATCGCCTGGGACTTGCCTACGGCTTGAGGTGCGCACTTCTTCAGCCCGGGCCGAGTCGAGAGCACTGGCTTCACGGGTTGAGCCATCGCCTCCATGAAGGAACGGCGGGCATCGCCCTGCAAACGCTCAGTGACTCGCAGCGCGAACTCTGGGTTGGTGCGGGCAAGCTTGAGGGCGAGCTGGGTCATCCGGGCGGGGGAGCGTGAAGTCATGGGTTATCCGGCGTAACGACTCGGGCCCGGCACGGCCAAGTTTCGGGCACAAAATCCCAGTGAAGGCGGCCCTAAGCGCCCTCAAGTGCCGCGATCTCGGCCTCGATCCCTTCCCATTCCCGCATCAACTCTTCGAGCTGAAGGTCGAGATCTGCTTGGCGATAACCGAGCTTCATCTGGTCTTCGAGACTGGTGGCTTCGTAGAAACCTGGTGCGGCGAAGGTTTGCCCGATGGCTCCCTTCGCTGCTTCTAACTTTTCGATCTCTGCCAGCAGACGGTCGCGTTTTTTCGGGAGCTCGCGAGCGCGATTGTTGAGAGGCTTCTTCAGCTTGGGTTCGGGTGCGCTGATCTTGGCAGTCTGTTTCGCCTCGGGCACGGCGATTCCCGTTGGGGGTTTGTCGCCGGCTTCTGGTTTCTTCTTGGCCTTCAACACCACCGTGCTCACGTCCAAATGGTCGTCGCCGGCTTTCTCAATGTACTCATCGTAGGTGCCATTGAAGTTCAGCAGGCCATCTTTCTTCACCTCAATGATGCGCGTGGCCAATTGGGACACGAAGTGTCGATCGTGCGAAACGAACACCAGCGTGCCCGTGTAAGCTTTGAGCGAATCGGTGAGCGCCTCGATCGCCTCCAGATCCAAGTGATTGGTCGGCTCATCCAACACCAAGACATTCGGCTTCTGGATGGCGAGCTTGCCGAAGATCACGCGTGCCGCTTCGCCGCCTGAAAGGGCTGTCACCGGCTTGTCCACTTCATCCCCGGAAAACAACATTCTCCCGAGCTGACCGCGCACGTAGCTCACCGCTTCCATCGGGCAAGCATCCCATAGAAAATTCAACGGGGTGATTTTCGGATCATTCAGCAGCTCGTGGTGATCTTGGGCAAAGTACCCAACGCGTACTTCGTGCCCCCATTCGCTGCTCCCGGAATCATGGAGCAGATTTCCAGTGATGATCTTGAGCAGCGTTGATTTCCCCATTCCGTTAGCGCCGATCACGGCAATGCGTTCGCCGCGTCGGGCTTCGAAGCCAACGCCCGTGAGCACCTGCTTATCGCCATACGCCTTGTGCAACCCCTCCACCTTCAACACATCGCGGCCGCTGGGGCGCAGCTGTTCAAATTTGAATTTGGGGAAACGGCGCGAAGTGGGCGCGAGCTCTTCGATCTCGATCTTATCGATTTGCTTGGCGCGGCTCTGAGCTTGGCGAGCCTTGGTGGCCTTGGCGCGGAAGCGCTCTACGAACGCTTTCTTTTCTGCCAGAAGCTTTTCTTGCTTGGTGATCTCGGCTTCTTTGCGATCGCGAGTCTCATCCTTGCGGGTCAAAAATGCGGTATAATTGCCGGGATAATCGATGATCGTGGCGTAATCCACATCCAGAATGCGCGTCGACACGGAGTCGAGAAACCGGCGATCATGAGAAATGATAACGGCGCAGCCAGCGAAATTTTGCAGGAATTTTTCGAGCCAACGAATCGAAAGAATGTCCAAATGGTTCGTCGGCTCATCCAAAAGCAAAACATCCGGCCGCCCCACGAGCACCTGCGCGAGCAGCACTCGCAACTTGAACCCACCGGATAGAATTCGAAGCGGTTGATCCAGCAGCGCGCTCTCGATGCCTAAGCCTTCCAGGGTTTCCCGGGCACGTGCCTCCAGCGTGTAGCCCTCTTCGCGATGCAAGAGATCATTCACATCGCCGAGCTTTTCTGGGCTCGGATCTGGATCGTGAGCTAACGCGTCAAGTTCTTGTAACGCCGCGAAGACTTGCTTATCGCCGCGCATGGCGACATCAACAATCCGTTCTTCGTCGTTAGCAAACTGATCTTGACGCAGAATGCCGAGCCGCACTTGCTTGCCGTACATGATGACGCCATCGCTCGAGCTTTCGTCATCCGTCAGGATCTTCAGAAAGGTGGTCTTGCCGCTGCCATTGGCGCCCACCAAGCCGTAGCGCTCACCCGGATTCAGCTGCAGCGTCACTTTCTCGAAGAGCACCTTCGAGCCGAAGTTCTTGCTGAGCCCAGAAATACTAATCATGGCGGCCGGGTGCTACGACCAGTTCGGAAAGGAAGCAAGGCCTAGCGCGCGCTAAGCCTGAGAAACACCGATGGCAAGCGACCTTTCGAACCTACCAGAGTGTCATCACAGGATATTGCTGGATCAACGGATCGGGGGTGAGAATCGACAAACCACCTGCGATCGCCTGGCTCACCAGCATTCGATCAAACGGGTCCCGATGGAGATCGGGTAGGCGCCCGAGCGTGAGTGTTGCAACCTCCGTCAACGCCAGCGTATCAATGCCGTGTCGACCGCGCTCGTTCGGCACGAACTCGGTCGGTGCTTCGGGTAGGGGCAACTTCCCCAGACCATGTTTGATTGCGATCTCCCACGCGGAGACGCAGCTCAAGAACACTTCATTGTCGGGATCCGTAAACGCCTTCCGAGCCGCACGAGAGAGCTCCTTGGCATTCAGCGTGAGCCAAAGGAACGTGCACGTGTCCAATAACAGCTTCACGCTTTGCCCTCGAACTCAGCCAGGATGCTTTCGGGCAGAGGCTCGAAAAAACCCTTCGGGATTTTGAAGCTTCCAGCGGCGAGCCCAATAGGACGAGGCACCGAACGCGCTCGGAAGAGGGGCCGAAGCTCCGCAACGGGTACATTTCGATTGCAGATCACGACCGTTTCGCCAGCAGCCACTGCTTCCAAGTACTTGGAAAGATTAGCTTTCGCTTCGTGAATATTGATCCGAAACATGACCATGTTCTGGCTCATCTATATGATCATGTCAAGACAGAATGGCGTCGGAATACGCAGCTCAGGCGGCACGGGGCTAAGGGATGGGTTCAACGCTCAACCCCCCGATGCACCACCTGCAACCCGCCCTAATCTCTCCTGGGTTCTGCCCGCTGGCCAGTGAAGCTAGTGAGGGCGCAATCAGGCAGCGCGCCCGAAGGTCACTTTCGCCGATACGCCGAGCGCACCGAGCACCCGGAGCATCAGGTCGGTAGAGATGTCGTTGGTGTTTCGATTGATCACGGCGGTGATGCGCGTACGCGATGTGCCGGCAAGAGCAGCCACCTCCGCATGAGTGAGACCTCGCTTCTCGATCACTTGAATGATCTTGGTGTTTAGCGCGCTCCTTACCGCAATTTCGATTCCATCTGCTCGATCGAGACCAAGAACTTCAGCGAGCTCGCCAGCGGTACGAGCCAAGACAGCTTTAGCTTTCTTTTTCATCACAGCATCTCCTTCAGGCGTTTCACGCCAAGCTCGATTTCCCGATCGGGCGTTTTCTGGGTCTTCTTTGCAAAAGCATGAAATACCAACACAACGTCTGCCCTCTTCACGAAGTAGAAAACCCGATAAACGCCAGCGGAATCCCGCACTCTAAGTTCAGCTGCCCCCGCCCCGAGCCCAGGCATCGACCTCGAAAGCGGCATCGCCAAGGAATAGCCTTGCTGAAGATCGTAGATGGCTTTGCCAAACCCTCGGCGAACGTCCTCCGGAAACTGGCGAAGTGCGTCGCGCGCGGCAGGGTGAAACTTGGCAACCTTCACTTGGTGAGTGTCTCAGATCTGAGACCACGAGACAAGCCCCAAGATCGCGTACACTGATTCGACGCGCCCAAACACGCAAAAAAGGCGAGCCCTTTCGAACTCGCCTTCTCGCACTCACTCTGCCACTACGGCAGGGAGTTTATTTCGCCGTTACTCAGTGGCCGTGGCCGTGGTCGCCACCAGCCTGGGGCTTCTCGTCTTTGGCTTTTTCGGCCACGAGCGCCTCGGTGGTGAGCATCAGACCAGAAACGCTGGCAGCGTTCTGGAGGGCTGTGCGCACAACCTTGGCCGGGTCAATCACGCCAGCTGCCACCAAATCGGTGTACTCGCCGGTTGCCGCGTTGAAGCCGAAGTTGCCGCTGCCTTCGCGCACCTTCTGAACCACGATCGAACCTTCTTCACCAGCGTTAGCAACGATCTGGCGCAGGGGCTCTTCCAATGAACGACGGATAATCCGCACGCCCACCATTTGCTCGTCGCTCAGCTTGAGGCCATCGAGAGCTTTCTGTGCACGGAGCAGAGCCACGCCGCCGCCGGGCACAATGCCCTCTTCGACAGCTGCACGGGTTGCGTGCAGAGCGTCTTCGACGCGTGCCTTCTTCTCCTTCATCTCGGTCTCGGTAGCAGCACCAACCTTGATCACTGCGACGCCGCCGACCAACTTGGCGAGACGCTCCTGGAGCTTCTCACGATCGTAGTCGCTGGTGGTGGCTTCAACCTGCTGGCGAAGCTCCGTCTGGCGGCCTTTGATCTTGTCTTTGTCGCCAGCGCCATCGATGAGCGTGGTGTTGTCCTTGTCGACCTTGACGCGCTTCACGCGGCCGAGATCGCTGATCGTGACGTTCTCCAGCTTCAGGCCCAGCTCTTCGCTGATGACCTGAGCGCCGGTCAGAACAGCCATGTCCTTCAGCATCTCCTTGCGGCGATCGCCAAAGCCAGGAGCCTTCACCGCAGCGCAGGAAAGCGTGCCACGGAGCTTGTTCACCACCAAGGTTGCGAGCGCTTCGCCCTCAATGTCTTCAGCGATGATCAAGAGAGGCTTCTGCTGACGAGCGATCGCTTCGAGGACCGGCAACAGATCTTTCATGTTGCTGATTTTCTTTTCGCTCAACAGCAAATACGCATCTTCGAGCGAGACTTCCATGCGCTCCGGATCCGTAACGAAGTAGGGCGAGAGGTAGCCGCGATCGAACTGCATGCCTTCAACGACATCCAGCGTGGTCTCGGCGCTCTTCGCCTCTTCCACGGTGATCACGCCTTCCTTGCCAACCTTCTCCATGGCTTCGCTGAGCTGCTTGCCGATGCTGGCATCGCCATTCGCGCTCACCGTACCAACCTGGGCGATTTCAGCCGGGTCCTTCGTGGACTTGGCCATCTTCTTCAGCTCAGCAACAACAGCTTCAACAGCCTTATCGATGCCACGCTTGATCTCCATCGGGTTGTGCCCGGCAGAAACCAGCTTGGAGCCTTCACGGAAAATCGCTTGAGCGAGAACGGTTGCCGTTGTGGTGCCGTCGCCGGCCACATCGGACGTCTTCGAAGCCACTTCGCGCACCATTTGTGCGCCCATGTTTTCGAACTTATTCTCGAGCTCGATTTCCTTAGCAACGGTCACGCCGTCTTTCGTCACCGTGGGAGAGCCGAAGCTCTTCTCAAGCACCACGTTTCGGCCCTTCGGACCGAGAGTTACCTTCACCGCATCCGCGAGCGCGTTAACGCCAGCAAGGATACGCGCGCGGGCATCTTCGTTATACGCAATTTCTTTAGCAGCCATGATCTATAGTCTCCTTAGCGTTACTTCTCGAGCACGCCGAGGATGTCATCCTCACGTAGAATCAGGTGCTCTTCGCCTTCAATCTTCACCTCGGTGCCGGCATATTTGCCAAACAGCACGCGATCGCCCGCTTTGACATCGAGCGGACGAATCTTGCCGTCGTCCTGCACCTTGCCATTGCCAACCGCGATCACTTCGCCTTCAACAGGCTTCTCTTTCGCGGTGTCGGGGATAATGATCCCTCCCTTGGTTTTCTCTTCTTCTTTAACGCGCTTAACAATCACGCGGTCTTGAAGGGGTCGGATTTTTGCCATCGGTGTTCTTGCCTCCGTATTTGTTGGTTTTGGAATTTCGCCACTCCTCTGGAGTGGACTAGCTTGGAAGGTCGGCGAAGCTGCCAGGCGAGCCGCAAAGACGCCGGGCATCGCCCTAGGAACCGGAGAAACCTTTTGATTTCAGCCGTTTGCCGCCGCTTGGCACTCACGAGGTGCGAGTGCTGACAGTTGCAGCGCGGCAAGTTAGCCAGGCCCGGGGGGGTGTCAAGAGGTCGGCCAGCAATTGGGCGAACCAACATCAGAGGTCGCCAATCCAGCGTCAGAATGGCCTGCGCTCCTGTGCAGTGCTCCTGTCTCGCTGGCCCGGGCGTGGAGGGGATTGGTCCGCACTAGCCCGAACGTGGATGGGTTTTGTTCCGCACCTCGTCACATCTGTTCAGCGGGGGTCAACGCGCCTTCCGTCGAGTGGATCCTCCGAGTGGAACCCACTGTGCCGCCCTGCTCAGGCAGCGGGCTGGGTGCGTTGCACGGATTCGAACGAGCTGGCCTCGACCATCTGCGCGAAGAGGCCCTTTTGAGCTACCAGCTCACTGAAGCTGCCCTGCTCCACCACCTCACCTTCATCGAAGACGAAGATGCGATCGACACTCTTAATCGTCGAAAGCCGGTGCGCGATGATGATCAATGTCTTGCCCGCAATATTCTGAAGCAGCGTTTCAAACAGGGTGTGCTCCGTGAGAACATCTAACGCGGAAGATGGCTCATCCAAGATGAGAAGCTTAAACTCACGCAAGAAGATGCGAGCCATGGCGATACGTTGGCGTTGCCCACCGGATAGTTGAACGCCCCGTTCGCCGGTAACGGTGTTGAGCCCTTCGGGTAGCGAGGCAATAAAATCGTAGATCTCGGCTTTCTTGCACGCCTCGATCACCTGCTCCAGGCTCGCCGTGCGATTGGCAAACAACAAGTTCTCAAGGATGCTCGTGTTAAAGAGGAATGCCTCCTGATTCATGATCGCGATCTGTTCGCGCAGCGTGCGAAATCGAAGCTCGCTCAGGTCGAGATCCCCGAATTTTACGCTGCCCTGATCGACCGGATAAAGGCCCAGAAGCACGTTAACCACGGTGGATTTCCCGGAGCCAGAACGGCCCACAAACGCCACGTGCTCACCCGGCCGAATCTCAAGCGAAACATTCCGCAATTGGTGCTGCTCACCGCGGGTTGCGTAGCCAAAAGTGACATCCTTCAAGGCGACCGAGCCATCAATCACGAACTCGGTCAGTTTGGGGTTGGGATTTTCGATTTGGTCGTTATCCAAAATCCCAAGGATGGCGGTGACGGAGGGCGAAGCGGCTACAATCTGATCGAATGAGGAAAACACGACCGCGATTTGCCCCAGCATGAAGGTAACGAGTGCGATGTAGGCAATGATCGACCCAAGCTGAAGGTTCGCGTCGCGCGTCATGATCACCCCCGCGACGACCCACAGCATCACGGGCGTAAATTCGCCGATGAATTGGATCGTCATGCCAAAAATGCGCATGATCATCGAGTAGCGCATGTCGACATCGCGCGCTTGGCGCACATCGTCGATCACTTGCCGGCTGTGCTCCTCCTCAGCGGCAAACATGCGGACGTGGCGAATCCCAGTCATGAACTCCACAATGGAGGCGCTGAGCTTCTCGTTCGTGTTCCTGAGCTGGTAGGATTGTTTGAGAATTTTGCCGCGGAATACGCGCTGCAGCAGCGGCACGAGCGGTACATAGAACAGGGAAAAGAGCGTGAGCGTGGGGTTGATCGAGAACAGCACGGGCACACCGATCACCACCCCAAACACCGACTGCACCAAGTTCACGAAAACCCAATCGTAGAACTGTTGCACCTTATCCATGTCCATCAACAGCTTCGCCGACGTGGAGCCCGTCCCACGTTGATCGAAATAACTGATGGAGAGCACCTGGAGCTTCTTGATCAATTCCTCGCGGATGCGTGTGATCAGATTACGAATCAGAAAGATACGCTTCTTGGCGGCAAGCAGCGTAAACAGGCTGTGAACAGCAAAGACCCCAATCCA
Source organism: uncultured Polyangiaceae bacterium (assembly GCA_964609655.1). GTDB lineage: Bacteria > Myxococcota_A > Polyangia > Polyangiales > Polyangiaceae > JBBRRP01. The sequence continues at coordinate 9,610 of CAZSUA010000207.1, forward strand.
CGCCAGCGCAAACAACAACAACGAGGGAACGTGTCGCTTGGGAAAAATGTCGTTAATCAGGTACTTCAGCGAATAGGAGAGGGCTTGGTAGGTTGCCATCTGCAACACCATGAAGCCCAGCATCAGCGCATAGGTTGCGCGGTGCTCGCGCGAATAACGCAGGAGCCCAAAGAGCTTCTTGGGCTGGAGCTTCGGGCGCGCGCCGGGAGCGGTACTCTGTCCTGAGGAAGGCGGATTCATTGTTGGAGCGCCGGCAATACAGGCAAGGACACAACGGCACCATCGACAACCCGACAAGGGCTCCGCTGGCTTGGCAGCCAGGAGCCACGCAGCGCGTCGTCAATGGGCACAAAAACACGCCCTTAGAGAGCACAACAGCAGCTGGCTGTTGTGAAGAAAATTCTACAGCAGAATCGAAATGCTTCCGGCAAGGAAACGCTCAGTTGTGTGCACGGTGGAGCCAAGCACGCGCAAGAAATGCCAAAGAGGTACCCTGCCGGTCAATGCGCACCATGTGGCACACAGTGGGAAAGCATTCGCGTCATTCCTGAATACAAGGAGAGTGAAGGCGCGAGATTGCACGCTGAGGGTCTCCGGATCCGCGAGCAACATGGTACGGTATGCAAAGCCAGCCAAGGGAAGAAAATTCTATGCTTCATCGGGATCATCGCACGCTCAACG
>CAZSUA010000208.1:0-3711 GCA_964609655.1 uncultured Polyangiaceae bacterium
TGCCATTTGCCTGGGGCAGCCACACCGACGAAGTTTCCTGGCACGATACGCTGGGTGCGGCCCGACGGCTTTGGCGTGCAATTTGGCTTGCTCGGTGCGCGGGAAACGCACCTTTTAGCCAATCTGATGCGGATCTAATCTAGGGTCTGGCCCGCGCCGCTCCTGTGCTAAGCCAAGTGCCCGTGGATTCAAGAGAGTTTTTCAACCGCGTTCTGCCGGAGCTCTTTTCCGATCCCCAACTCTTAGCGGGTCGCACTTCCCGCTTGAGTGTGTGTTTTTGCGTGGATGAAGCGGCGCATTCACTCCGAATCAAAGATGGTCGATTGGTGGTGAATCCCGGCCGGGATCCGGAAGCTCTGGTGTCGCTTGCGTTGGCTGAGGCAGATTTCGGAGCCCTGTTTTCAGGCGTCACAGCGGAGCTCCGCGATCAACGAGCAGGTTTAGCGTTGCAGGTTCTCTTGGCCGAGGAAGCTGCACTCGTTGAGTTGCGGGAGCTTCAGGGTGGTGTCGAATTCGCGATCAAAGATGGCGGCTCGGTGCGGCGCTTGCTGCTCAGCCTCGGTCAAGCCGAGCCTGATTGGAGCCAAGCCGAGTGTGTCATCACGATGGAGCTCGAAGATTTTCAGCTCGTCCAAAAAGGCGACGCGCATCCAATAGAGCTGATGATGCAAGGCAAGCTTCAGATAGCTGGCGATCCGTCGCTCTTGATGCTGCTTGCACCGCTGTTTACCAGCTCCTGAACGGAGTTGCGCAGGATCAAGTTGCGCAGCCTCAGTTCTTCTTGGAGGGAGGAGGAGTCGCCGCGGGCTTGGTTGCGGGCGTAGGCGTGGTGGGTACGGTTGCTGGCTTGGCTGCGGGCGCAGGCGTGGTGGGTACGGTCGGCGGCAAAGTTGCAGGTTTGGCTGCGGGAGCGGGAGCGGCCGGCGGTGCGTTGAGTGCGGGAGCCGGTGCAGGAAGTGGATCCCAGCGCAAGCCGATGCCGGTTTGATTCGCAACTTTGCGCGTGGTGAAGCGCTTGAGCGACATCAGGTACAGGCCCGGTTCCTTTTTGCGCGTTGAGAAAAAGGCCAGCATGCGGCCGTCGGAGCTGCAGGCGGGGTACGAATTCGAGCCCTGGTTTTGGGTCAAGCGCTGAGTGCCTTTGCCGGACTCACTGCTCATCACAAGATCTTGATGATCTCCGACCACGACCGCGTAGACCGCGCGGATGCCGTCTTCGGTATCACAAAAGGTGGGTGCTGCAGCCGTGAAGCCCGACGGGGATATCGGTTTTCCGGCTAACCATAAGCGCTGCGAACCCGATTCGGAACCGCCAATCCAAGCTAACTTTCCCGAGGGGCTGAACACAGGGTGCGTGGCGAGCGGTGTCGTGGAAACGCGTTTTAGATTGCTGCCGTCGGGATTGGCCGTGTAGATGCCGGTGCCGTTCGGGTTAGCGATCGCGAGTGCCATTTGCGTGTGGTCTTTGTTGAAGGCCACGCTGTAAATAGAAGCATTCGGGGGCAAATTGATGCGCGTTTCTTGCTTCTTTAGGTTGCGATACAGACGAAAGGGCGCCAGGGCATCGCGCTTGGCGTAGAATAGCGAGCCAAGTGGGCCAAAGGCGGGTGAGATCGCGGTGGTGTCGGCGGGAGTCACGGGGGTGAGCGCGTTGCCGTCGGCATCCATGGTGAAAATGCGATAATTTCTGCCCCACTTGGTGGAGAAAGCGAATTGGCTGGCGAAGCCGCCAGGACGACCGGTGAGCGCGCCCAAGAGCGCGTCGGTGATGCGGTGGCCGGTGATGCGCACTTCATCGGGCTGAATCACGAGTTTCTTCTCGTAGACGGGCTCTTTGCCCACGTCGAGAAAGTAAGCCAACCCAACGACTTCCACTTGACCCTTGGCATTCTTTTGAGCGGCTACCTTCACGATGGATTCGGCACCGAGCTTGCGCCAAGCGTCGATATCCACTGGGTCTTGAAAACCATACGTTCCAGGCGGCGCCTTCGCTTCATCAATCATCTCGAACAAGCCGCTCAACTCCAGATCACGCCGCACCACCCCGCGCAGCACGACATCCTCAAAATCAGGTGAAAGTGAGGGTAAAATTGCGATCTTGGGCAGCTTCTCATGGACGACACCGGTCACCACGAATTCGCCGAGCAGCGACTCGTTGGGCTTACTCACGGCGGGGTTCGCGACAGGTGCGCTCTTGGGCGGAGCCGCCGCGCCCGGTGTTGTGGGCTTGGATTGTGCACTCGAAATGCCGCTTGTGCTCAGGCACAGCAGAGAAACAAGGCCGTACTTCGTTAGAGCTTGAATTAGGGTTGCGACGCGCATTCGGCAGATTTTCCTGAGAAGGTTGGATAGACGCTACTATCGAGAATGTCGGGGTAGAGCGGGGGCGGTGGGGGAAGCTCTTGGCCAATGATCGATTGCATGGTGCTTTGCACCTTGGCGTCGAAGATTGGATTGCCACTTGGGCGACTCAGCGAAAATCCAGAGATCTGGCGTGAGCCATCGATGGTGGCCGCGACGCTCGCCGAGAGGGCGCTCAGGGTTTTGCAGTCGAGCTCTCCGAGCGGTGGACGGAAGCGAGCATTGAACCAAGCTAAGATCTTCATCTTGTATTGACTCACCGCACGCGCTTTCAACGGATCGGCTTCAGTGCCCTCTTTCACCCCATCCGCCGCGCCTTCTTGTTCCAGATTCGGAGCTTCGGCGTCCACGGAAGCATCCAGGGTTTCGTCGACTTCCTTGGCAACTTCGGCGTCGGGTGGCGGCGCCTCGGCGTCGAGCTCAGCCAGCTTACTCGTGGGGAGAGCTTCCGGCGTTTTGGCAGCCAGGGGCGAGGGGGCGCTGGCCTCTTCGAAGCGTTTCACCGGAGCTTGCTTTTTCCACATATCTGGCAGCTTCGTGCGGACGCGCTTGCCACCGAGCTTGAGCAAAGGTAGCTCATCCATCACGGGCTTAACGGCGATGGGGATGGCCCTATCTTGCGGCTCTTCCCGCTCTTTGATGTGAGTTGTGCTGGCTCCCGCCCACACAAACATCCCCAGAAATAGCGCCTGAACTGCGAAGCCCAAGATCACCGCGCCTGAAACCTCGCTGGGTGAGAATGCTGGCAGCGTCGATGCCATAGTGTTCCTAGCGCGGCACAGCGACAGGTTTCACTGGAGCCGTTAGCGTCTTTTGGGCTGCCTGAGGCCCTGCTTCAGGCAGTGCCTCGACTTCCGGCTGCACCAGCAGATTCAAGGCTTCCACGCCGCTGTTGCGCGCGGCAGCGACCACGCTCGCCACGATCCCGTAGCGCGCGTCTTTGTCGGCTCGGATGTAGAGCTCACGTTCCGTTTGCACGCGCTGATTCTGCTGCAGAGCCTCCGGAACGCGGCCTGTGACATCTTCCTCACCAAACAGCACGCGTTCTTCTTTGGTGATGGTGATAAGTAGCCGCGCATCTTTGACCGGAGTCTCGGCGGCCTTCACTTCCGGCAGATCGATGCGGAGCCCCGTGGTGAGGAGAGGCGCCGTCACCATAAAGACAACCAGCAACACTAACATCACGTCGACCAACGGAGTGACGTTGATCTCCCTGAAGCCACCCCCGCGACCGCGGCGTCCGCCAAGCTTGATGCCCACGGCTATTATCCTACGCTTGCCGGGTGGTGGCTGCCGCGCCGGTTGCCCGGGCGTCGTTCATCAAGGTTTCGACCCAAGCTTCCGCAGAGG
>CAZSUA010000208.1:3811-10223 GCA_964609655.1 uncultured Polyangiaceae bacterium
GCGCCGGTTGCCCGGGCGTCGTTCATCAAGGTTTCGACCCAAGCTTCCGCAGAGGCCGAGAGCTCATCCAGCAGGCGCCCAATGCGTGCGTCCACGTAGTTGAAGCCGATAGTGGCCGGAATGGCAGCGACGAGCCCAAAGGCGGTGGCGATCAACGCTTCACCAATGGCCGGTGCCACGACCGGCAAAGAAGCACTCTTATGCAGGCCGATGAGCAAGAAGGCTTCCATAATGCCCCACACCGTACCAAACAGTCCAATGAACGGAGAAGCTGAAGCGATGCTGCTCAAGGTCGGCATCAAGCTGGAGGCCCGCTGCTGCTCGTCGGCTATCGCGCGCTTGGCCACTGCCAACAAGAGCTCCGTGGTCGGGGTGCTCTGCTGATAGCGGCGTGCCAGTTCAATGACCACGCGTCCTCCGGGAGATTGGCGATGGTCGAGCGCGAGCTGAACGAGATCAGAAGCATTCTCCAACTCGGACGCAGCGCGTTCGAAGCGCAGCTGTGCGGCCTGCATTCCACGCAGCTGCGATGATTTTAAGAACCAAATCACCCAGACAGCAGTCGATGCCACGGCGAGCAATCCGAGCACGGCTAAGCCTACGCCGGAGGCCCCCAAAATGAGTTTCAGGGGATTGAGCGCGGGTTCTGCGGCAGCGCTTAGTGCGGGCTCAGCCATCAAACGAACTCCTTAAGGGATAAGAGAAAGTGCAAAAAAGCCTGGCCTCATTCGCCAAGTGCGATATCGACGCGGCGATCTTTTTCCCAAGAACCTTCATCGGTGCCGTTCGCGTCCATCTCGCCGCGCGAGTTGGTGGTCATCTTCGCGAGGGTCAGGCCTTGTTGGCCAATCGCATTTTTCACGTTGCCCGCGCGCTTCTCGCCGAGCACCATGTTGTATTCATCTTCGCCGCGTGAGTCAGCGTGGCCCACGATCAACATCTGGCGGCCCTTCAGCGGACCCGACATGAAACACGTTGCCAGCTTGCCCAGCACGGCTTTGTCTTGGGAGCGCACGTTCGAGGAATTGAACGCGAAATAGGCCTCGGTCTCCGAGATGCCACAGGCTTTGCGAATCGCGTCGGAAATGCTGACGTTGGATTGCTGAGGGTCTTGACCAGGAGGAGCCACCGGGGCGGCTGATGCGGGGGCCGTGTATGCGGGCGCCGCTGTTGCTAGTGGTGACTCTGCGGGGGGCGGCGGGTCAGCTGCACAGGCGAGCGCGATGCCAGAAAGAACCACCGAAAAACCGAGACTTCGTGTCATGTTCAATTATCTCCGAATCCTAATTAGGCTGCCGTTCGCAACGGACTGCAGACGAGGTGGCAGGTTGTGCGCATGAAGTACGCGCAAAGGGACCAGGTTGCAAGCTTGAAAGCACTGCTTTCGGGGGTCAGAACACCCGCCGTCTAGGTCATGGCCTCTTCGGTGCGGGCTTCCGGGGCGCTCTCGGTTTGGAGCTTCGAGCCGGGATGGCGGCTTTCAGCGTTTTTGGCAACGTTTCTAGGATTCGGAAATAATCCCGCCGATCATAGCGCTGATTCAATATATGATAATCTGCGTTGGCGATGCCGACACAACCAAAACAGTAGTTGCAACGCGAAAGCCCGACACACAGGATCAGATAGGAGCTGAGATTGCAGCGTTCGCTCGCTTCGCAGTGCTGGCAGCTCACCAAATTTTTCGAGTTTCGACAATGTTGGCACTCGATGCAGCCCTCGCACGTTTCGCAATAGTGGCAGCTCAGTAGGCTCTGGCTGCCGTGGCAAAATGTACACTTTTCGCAGCCCTTGCACGCCACACACTCCACGCACTCCGTGTTGCCCTGGGTGCGTCCTGATCGCGCCAAGAGCGCTTGGTACTGTTTTTTGAAGCTTGCGGGCGTGAGTTCCGATCCCATAGTGAATCTTCTGGCTTTGCGGGAGTTTGGGTGGTGCGCGCAAGAGCGCTTGCAAGCGTCGTGGTTTTAGGCTTCTTTGCCCACGCTTTCAACGATGCTTGAGCTTCCAACTACCCACCGCAATTTTGTGCCATTCGGTGCGCGAGCCCTGAAGCTCAGCGGGCTCGCGTTCGCCGTTTTCTTCTGGTTGGTCGCGTGTGCCCCGCTCGCTGACAGACCGATGCCGAAAGCACCCGTTGCTCAGGCCCCGCCGTTGCCCGATCCACTCTCGGATCCGAGAACGCTGTTCGGCTGGCGAAGCGCACCGGGTGGGGGCTACCGTGTGGCGCTGCCCGACGCGCGCGGGTGGCGCGCCGAGGCCAACACCGGTCCTTGGTTCTCGCTCAGCCATTCCGCCACCCATTCGCAGCTGTGGTTTGGATCTTGGCGCGCTTCACGCATTCTTACGATTGAAGAATGTGCTTCGAAGGTTCGGCAAGCTTTGCCACGAGTGCCTGAGCTGGAGTCGCCAGGCGCAACCTTCGAGAAAGCCAAAGTTTCGGTGCCGGGGGGCTTTGAAGGGGAGCTTAGCCTGGCCCAGGCTCGGCGCGCGTCTAAGACACTCGGTCGTGCCGTACTGATAGCCGCGCGACCGGGCGCGTGTTTTGCCGCTGTGTTCCTCACTCAATCAAGCGACAGCGGAGCGCTGCTGCGCGTGCTCGAGCGACTCACGGTGCTTGCCGATCGCACACTCATGACCGCGCGCTTTCAACGCATCGAACAGCGCGTTTCGCGGGACAAGACGCGTGAATAGGATCTCGGAGCAGAGTTGTGCCGTGCAGCGTCACGAGTGTTTCCTGATTGCAAACGTCTAGACATACGTTGCAGGAGTGAAAGCTTTTCCAAACGTTCGCGCTGGTGAGGGCCAAGTACCTCAAACTTTGTCACAAAAACTCCCTGACAAACCCCAGCGGGTGGACTAACTAATCAGCAAGATTCAATCCACTGACTCTTGTTCCCGATGAAGGATGTTGCAGTACAGCTAGCGGAGCGCGTGAGAGAGTTACGGCGTTCTGCGGATCTCACTCAAGCGACGCTTGCCCTGCGCGCAGGAGTGACCGTAGAAACGGTGGCTCGGCTTGAGCGCGTCCTACGAGACAAGCCGTCGGCGAATGCCAATCCCTCGCTGGAAACGCTCGCGCGGTTGAGTGTGGCGCTGGGCGTCGAGGTTGCCGAGTTGTTTGTTGCTCCCACGCGTCCGAAGGCCCGAGAAGATCGCTTGAGTTCCGTGCTGCGTGGCGCGAGCGCCGCCACACGCCAGCGTATTCTGCGGGTGGCCGAAGCCCTGGCGCGCGAGGATGCGAAGGAAGAAGGCGCGGAGTCGGGCTCGAAGCGGGGACTCACGCGGGGCTAGCGTCGGTGCGGTCGGCCCGGGCGCGGTGGGTCCTTGCAACTAGCTTCGGTTGAGAATCAATTCTTCGAACGCGTGCTGCTGCTTGCGATTCAGCATTCCCACCGCCACCGCTGAGAGCCCGTCGGCGCGAAACACTTCGTTGGCGACACGTTGAATGTCTTCTGCGCGCACGGCCAGCAGCTGCTCGAGCCGCACTGCCGGCGAATCGGGCCGCGCGGAGAGCTCCCCAAGCGCAAAGAATTCGGCTGACGATTCAGGCTCGTCCAGCAACAGATCCATTTGCCAACACAGGCGTGCGCGTGCCTTGTCGAGCTCCTCTGAAGTGGGCGGAGCCTCACACAGTTCTCGCGTCAAGCGCAGCAGCTCTTCAGCCACGAATGGCGCCCGCTCGTGCGACGCGTCGGCAGACAATTCAACTAACCCGGTATCAGAATAGGTTTCGTAGCCAGCACTGGCGTCGTAGCAGAGGCCCTGAGAATCGCAGATGCGGTGGTAGAGCCGGGTCGACATGCCGTCATCCAGGATGCGAAGCAACAAATCGCAAGCTGGCTCCAGCGGATCGTGTTCTTTGGGTGCTCGAAAGACCAGACGCAGCGCCGTTTGGCTGTTGTTGTGTTGGACGAAGCTTGCGCGGGGTCCCGTTTGTACCGAAGGGGGAGCGCTTTCGGGCCGTTTCGCTTGGGCCAGCTCGCGGAAGGTGTGCTCGATGGCGCGTGTGGCCGCCTCGGGATCGATGGGGCCTGCTACCGAAACAATACAGTTGTTGGAAGAGTAGTGAGCACGATGGTGCTGTTCGAGCGTTGCCTGATCGAAGGTATCGAGATGTTCGCTGTGGCCAATGATGGGGTAGCTGAGCGGATGATCACCGAAGCTCAAGGCGCGCACGAGCGTTTCGGATTCTACGAGTTGCCCGTCTTCATCGAGGCCTTCCAGAATTTCTTCGCGCACAATACCGCGTTCGATTTCGATGGCGCTATATACAGGGTGCAGGATCGTCTCGCCCAGCAGGCGCAGCACCTCGGCGAAGTTCTCCTTGGGAAAAGAGATGGAGAGCGTGCCATGATCGGCGTACGTGGCACCGAGCAGCGTTCCGCCTAAGCGTTCGAAGGCGAGCGCTTGGAGGTGCGCGGAAGGATGCTCCCTGGTGCCCCGAAACAGCATGTGTTCAAGAAAATGGCTCAGACCATTTTGGGCGCGGGACTCAAACAGCGGGCCGATTCTCAGATGCGTTGTAAGCACCACGCGGTGCACGTTGGGCATCCTGATCGCATGGATGGCGAGACCCGAAGGCAATCGGGTGATCTGGGATTTTAGCTCGGAAAGCGCACTCATTCGGTTTGTTTTCGGTCGAACTTCGGGCCTGCTCAGCCTTCGGGATTGGGTTCTTTGGAGTCGGCCTTCGGGAGGTACGCTGGGCTGATGCGGATTTCCTTTTGGGCTTTTTTTCTCAGCTCCGCCACGTAGCTGGTCAGCGCTTCTTGCGCGCGCACGCCGCGCAGCCCGGTCATCAGCAAGCTCTTGTCTTTGTCGAACTGAGCGCGGGTTGCGGGGTCCCGTTCCTTCAGCTGCACGAGGGCAAGGCCGTCAGATGTTTGCACAAGATTGGCGAGCAGCTCGTCGAGCTTTTTCAGTTCAAAGACCTTCTGTGCAACGGCTTCGCTGGGTAGCGCATTCGCGACGGGTGTGTCGCTGATCGCGAAGGGCGCGCTGATTTCGACCTTGGGCCGGTTGGCGGCATCAAGCGCAGGCGAAGTCTCGGCCTTCTCAGGAACGTGGGCGTATTGGCGTGAAAGCTGAGCAATTACGTCGCTTAAGGCGTGCCCGGCTTGGGCTTGCGCTAACGCTTCCTTGGCGAAGCTGGCGAGCAGGGTCTTGGCACTGGCCTCGATCGCTAAGCGGGCGGTGACGATCTCACGTGCCACGCGCGCCACATCAGCTTTCGCAAGCAGTGCGTTCAACTGCACCACACGGTAACCAGCTTCCGTCTCCACAACGCCGGATTTTTCCCCGGGCTTGAGCGTGCTCACGGCCTTTAATAATTCCTCCGCGCCAGGCCCGTAGCTTTCATCCAGGCAGCCCACACGCCCACCCAGCAAGCTGCTCGGGCCATCGCCAGCTTCACGCGCTACGCTCGAGAAGGATTCCTTCTTGTTGAGTCGATCGAGCGCCGCATCGATGCGCTCGCGGCTGAGCGTCTTGTCGGCATCTGTCGCTCCGGGCAGAAAATCCACACGAATTTCGCTGACCAGCGGGCAATTTTCCTTGAAACGGCTCTGCTCTTGCTTGAGCGCGGCGTCCACGTCTGCAGCGTGCGTCGCAGCAAAGGCCGCAACGCTTGCGTCGGAAACATCCGCGGCGAACTTGCCAAACCAATCTCGATTGAGATCGACATAGCGAACCGTGGCGCGGGATCGCTCGCGTGAAAAAATCGCGAAGGCTTCTTCGTCGGAAACCTGCACGCGCGAGCGCACCAGATCCCGCATGCGTGCGGCTGTGACCTCACGACGCTGCATTTCTTTGAACTCTTTCGGGCCTCGATTCGCTCTAAAACGCAGCTCGCGCTCATACAGCTTGGAGTCAAACTGGTCATCGGGGCCCTCCACGCGCAGCTTTCTCACGAGCGAGGGGCCACCGGGCTCGCAGCCTCGGCCGGAAGGATCATGGCGGCAGAGCAAGAGGTAATAGCCGACTTGCGCGGCGTCCGCAGCTGGCAGTGAAACATGGGCGTGTCCGCGGAGCAGATTTTCATCGAGTGCGTCGTCGCTCGTAGTTAGGCCATATTGATCGGCAACCTTGAGGAGCAGCTCGCGTTCAATTAGGCCATCCAACACGCGCTGTTGGAGCTTGAGGCGCTTGGCATCTTTGGGTTCAATGCCTGGAACCGATACCAAGCCGTAGGCCGCGTTGTATTCCTTAGCGGACACGCAATAGTCATAGACTTCGACGGCGCACTCCGTCTGGAGGCTGCCGGCTGCGGACCCGCCGCCGCGCTGAAATTCAAGCACGAAGACCAGGATGATGGTGAACACCACGCCGCCTAGAAGGACTTGGGCAACGCCGCCTTTACGAAATAAACTGAGCATTTTAGCTAGGTCCTCAAAATTTCGAGCCCGGGCTCGAA
>CAZSUA010000209.1:0-2321 GCA_964609655.1 uncultured Polyangiaceae bacterium
TGACAACCGAACAGTGCGCGCTCAACCCCGGTTGTCATCTCGACTAACAATTCTCTCGCAAAGAAGGCGGAGAGTTCGCGACGATCGAGCGGCTCAAACGAGACCACCCGCTTCGCGGGAAAGGCGTGAGCACACACCGTGCATTTTCCAGATTGCCGTGGCCCCACCAGCGTCACCACGGGGTAGTGACGTGCCGCATCTCGCAAGGATCGAGCGATGTCACGCGGGATCATGGCATGGATTGTAAGTGGCACTGCCAATCCATGCCACTCGTCTACGCCCAATTCACGTTGGGGAGGGAGGAAAGCTTCGGTATATCAATGGGTCGCACGGAAAAGCGGGTGTGCCGCTCAGCGCGTGGGCGTCTTGGCGTCCGGAAATCTCTGCTGAGGAGCCTTAGGCGCCGCTGGAGCCACGGGCAGGTTGCTCGATGACGGGACAGCTGGCGCTCCAGCAGCAGGAGTAGCGGCAGAGGTATCCGCTGAGGAAGGCGGGGTCACCGGTGCCGGATTGATCGGTGGCGGGAGATAGGAGCGGGTCGCGAAATTGACCTCAACAGCGGGCGTTCCTTGCCCACCTTGGCCGAGTGTCAGCGACAGCGTGTGGCCATTCTCCCAGTCCCACGTGTGGCGCGCGACCACTTTGCGTTCTAGCAAACACTGGTAGAAGAGCGCCGGATTTCTGCATTCCTCGGGATAACGAAGCCTCACCCGCGCCGGCTTCCCGAACGTCCGCCGGAGCTCCGCGGTGAGCGACGTAAAGAGCTTACCCCAAGCGAGCCCATCTTGGTTCGCCAGCGTGCTGCTCATTCCGATGTGGCACAAAGAGCGGGGCTTCAGATCCACCACACCGCCATCGCAGAAATCCAAGGCCACCCGCACGTGGCTCGGGCCATTCGTCCAGCTGCACGAGGAGCCGCTGGCGTCAGCACTCCAGGTTCCTTGCCGAGCTGCGCAACGTTGTTGGACGGCTTCTAAAGGTTCGCCAAACTCGAAGCCGACTCCGCCCGAGGGGGGTGCGTGCGCGGGTTCTTCGTCGGCATCGGCCTCGTCTTCGTCGCGCGTTGGTGTCCGTGGTGAGTACGCTTGCGTCTCCGGGTTCGCTTCGCGTGATGCCTTGAGGCGGCGTTCTTCTCTTTCGTAGGCTTTGCAGTCTGACGCGACATCGGCGCCGTACGCTGCTGACGCAATGAAGAGGGTGCCTAAGGCGACCCCGAGCAGAATGTCCACTGTGCGGTTGAACGGTGCTCCATCGACTTGGTCAGGACCATCCACCGCGAAACCTATTCGAACAACTTCAATTCCCGCAAACACGCCGTCGAGAACCGGCAACGCTGCCGAGGACGTGCAGCTCCCTTTGTGTGTCCCAGAATGGGTTGACGGCGGGCGTCTCGCAAAAATCAACGAACACCCCTGCAAGCTGATCAGCGCCGCTAGACCCAGCGGCAGTGTGCGCCCAGTCCACCCCTCGCAAAACCTGCTGTTCAAAATGCGTGTAGCTGCCATTCTTAGGCCGCAACCTAGTGATATTCTTGGGCCACCGGCAACCCTTGGCCCTGGAACTGCACCCATCTGCTGCGGGCCTGGCACAGTCGCGAGGCCCAGCATGCTAGGCTGTAAGCACCCAAATGGTCGCGCCCGCCAGCCTGCCCAAGTTTGATCCAACCTTCTATCCCGTGGAGGACGACGTGGGGGAGCATGAACTCCAAACCTACATTCTTGAATTTCTGCGCCCGCTCCTTGAGCGTTATCTAGCATCCATCGGGATGCGTGCGCATGTGGGCTCCGATCAGTTCATCTACTGGAGGGAATTCGCGCCAACCTGTTCGGTGTCTCCTGACATTTACGTTCTGCCAGGCGTGTCCCAAGACATTGCCATCGAAAGCTGGAAGGTCTGGGAAACGCAGGTGGTCCCGAGCTTCGCTCTGGAAATCGTCACCTCAGATTATCGCAAAGACTACGACGAATCACCCAAGCGCTACGCGGAGCTCGGCGTTCAAGAACTGGTGATCTTCGATCCGTTTCCCGGTCCGCAACGAACAGCGCTGCAGGTATTCCGCCAAACACCAGACGGTTTTCAACGCATCGAAAAGACATCCGGTGATCGCGTGCGGTCAGAAGTTCTCGGCTGTTTTTTCCGTGTGGTCGGTGAAAAACACGAGGTGCGCCTGCGCGTTGGCCTAGGCACCCGCGGCGATGAGCTCTTCCCCAGCCTCGCTGAATCCGAGCAGCACGAGCGACGCTCCAAAGAGCAGGAACGCCAGGCAAAAGAGCAGGAACGCCAGGCAAAAGAGCAGGAACGCCAGGCAAAAGAGCAGGAAC
>CAZSUA010000209.1:2421-10179 GCA_964609655.1 uncultured Polyangiaceae bacterium
AAAGAGCAGGAACGCCAGGCAAAAGAGCAGGAACGCCAGGCAAAAGAGCAGGAACGCCAGGCAAAAGAGCAGGCGCTGGCTCGCGTGGCCGAGCTTGAGCTTGAGCTTGCCAAGCTGCGAGGACGGTAGCCTGATGGTCGAAGGCGCGGCGCCGCAAGAGTTGCGAGCGCTCACGCCTTCGTGGGTTGGTAAGCCTCTGTGCTGGTGGTCTCAGAGGTGCACGATGTCCCCCTTTAGCGAGTAGGCAATGGCGAGGACATCCTTCTGCGTCTGTTCGTCGATGTTGTGCTTGCACAGCACTGCCAGAATATCATCGACCGCAGCCACGTACTCCGCAGCGTTAATGTTCATGCCCCGATGCGCATCGGGCATACTGCGCCCTTCGTACTTCGCGGGCCCGCCGCTTCCCGATTCAAGGAAGCGACACAGATGTTGCTTGAGGACGGCAAGGCGTGCCGGATCGCCAAGGTACGGCAGGAAACGGGCCTTGACCGTCGGGTTCTCCATGTGAGCCGCGACGATGTCGTTGACGAGTGCTGAGATGCCTTCGGTGCTCCCAAGGCGTGTGTACAGGGTGTTTAGGGGTTGCATGAGTGCTGGCCTTTCTGGTTTGGGGCGGCCCCGTGCTGGCACCGCCGAACTAGACCGTTCGGTCTAGTTCCCTGATACCCTAAAGTAGACCGGTCGGTCTAGTAAAAGTTGGCTAAAATCTGGCGCAGACCCCGAAGCCTCGATCAGTGGGCGCCGGCGGCCCTGAAGTAGAAATCCAACATCGCTTGGAGCGGCGCAGGGTCTCGTAAGAGTCGAGTGCGCAGCGCGGCCCCCTCCCAGCAGTCCACCAAGAGGTCTGCGAGCTTTTTCGCGTTCGTGCCTCGTGCAAGTTCACCGCGTGTGATCGCTTCCTCTAAACACGACGCGACACGCGCGCCAATCTCGGCAAAACAGCGTTCAATCTTGCGCCTAAATACCTCGTTAACTCCAGACAGCTCCTGACCCAACCCGCCAAGCAAGCATCCAAGGTAACCGTCTTGCCGGTACTTCTCGCGTGTACCTTCGAAAAAACTTCGCACGCGTTTGAGCGGAGGAAGACTCTGATCCCCAAGACAAACGTCGAGCGCGCCATGCACTTCGACCATGTAGCGATCGATCACTTGCAGCGCGAAGTCTTCTTTGCTCTCGAAGTGGTGATAAAAGGATCCCTTCGGCACGGAGGTCTCGGCGAGCACTTGCTGGATCCCAAGATGGTTGTAGCCATACTTGAGCAGCATGCTCATGCCTGCCTCCAGCAGACGCTCTTTGGTGGACGCTTCCATCGGGTTAGACTGAACGGTCTAGTGGCTGAAGGTAAAGCGCGCGAGCGAGGCGTCAAGGGGTCTGAAGGACGATTAGCTCCCGGTAGCGGCGCTAAGACCCGCTAAAACGTCGAATCCGATAGTAAGCATGCTTACTTTCTGATTTGTCGGTGGGAGGGCATGGCGAGCGGTCGGCGCTTAGGAACTCAGGCGCTTTGGCTGCGGAACGCCGGTGAACGAGGGAGCTACACGGCTGCCTGTGTTTCTCACCCAGAGTGGCAACTCGAAGGCGCTGCAGGTATCGGTGCGCCAGACGGGACCTTGGATTTCTTCGTTGCGGAGAAGGTGGCGCCAGCTTCCGGCCGGGATGTAATACGTCACCTCGCCGTTCGCTTGGAACACGGGCGCTACAAGCAGCGCGGAGCCTAGCATGTACTGGCGATCTAGATATTGACACGTTGGATCGCCGGGAAACTCCAGGACCATGGCGCGCATCACGGGCCAGCCGTGCTCGTGGGCTTCTTGGGCTACGTCCAAGAAATAGGGTAGCAGATGTTGCTTCAATTCCGTGAAGAAGCGCAGCACATCCACCGCTTCATCGCCGAACAGCCAGGGCATGCGGACACTGTCGGAGCCGTGCAGACGGCTGTGCGATGAGAGCATGCCGAAGGCGACCCAGCGTTTGTACAAATCCGGCGTCGCTGTGCCGAAAAAGCCGCTGATATCATGGCTCCAGAAGCCGAAGCCGGTGAGCCCGAAGGAGAGCCCGCCGCGCAGCGTTTCTGCCATCGAGACATAGCTGGAGGAATTGTCCCCGCTCCAGTGCACCGGGAACTTCTGATTTCCCGCGGTTGCGGAGCGAGCGAACACAATGGCTTGGCCTTTGCCCTTCTCTTCTTCAAGCACCTCAAACACCGCTTGGTTGTAGAGGTACGTGTAGTAGTTGTGCATGCGCTCCGGATCGGAGTCGTCGAAGTAGCGAACTGCCGTGGGGATGCGTTCGCCGAAATCAGTCTTGAACGTATCAACGCCCATGCGGATTAGTGCGCGCAGCTTCTCCTGGAACCAGGATTTGGCGGCAGGGTTGGTGAAGTCCACAAACGCCAAGCCAGGCTGCCAGCGATCTTCCTGATACACATCGCCTTCCGGCGTCTTCAGTAGGTAACCGCCATCTGCGCCCTCGTCGAATAATGCGGAGGCTTCAGCGATGTAGGGATTGATCCAGAGGCACACGCGAACGCCCTTCTTCTGGATTTTGGCGAGCATGCCCGCGGGATCGGGAAAATGCCGAGAATCCCAGAGAAAGCTCGTCCAAGTGAGCTCCTTCATCCAGTAGCAATCGAAGTGAAACACGCCCACTTGGATGCCGGAGGCCTCCATCCTTTCGAGGTTCGCAAGAATGTCGGTTTCGTCGTAGCTCGTGAGAAAAGAGGTGGAGAGCCACAAACCAAAGGACCAATCCGGCAACAAGGGTGGCCTGCCGCTGAGCGCAGTGTACTGCTCTAGGGCGTCTTTGATGGTGGGCCCGCCGAACAGAAAGTATTCCAACCGGTGACCGAGCGCACTGAATTGTACGCGGTTAATATGATGCGACGCAACTTCGTACGAAACCTTGCCGGGATTGTTCACCAGCACGCCATAGCCGCGGCTCGTGACATAGAACGGCACGTTCTTGTAACCCCACTCCGAATTCGTGCCGCCGTCTTCGTTCCAGATATCGCAGGCTTGGCCATTCTTGACGATCGGCCCAAAGTGCTCGCCCAGGCCGTACACCGTTTCGCCCACGTCTAACGAAAGCTGCTCGCGTAGGTAGGTGTTGCCGTCCTGATCCGTGAACAGGCCGATCGCTCGCTGCTCACTGCTCGTGAGCGGTTCGCCGTTGCGCAAGATGGCAATCCGCCACGGGCCTTCTTTCGGCACCATGACCGTGATAGGGCCTGTTTTTAGCCAGAATGACTGCGCATCGCTGCCGGTGGTGGCAACCGGAGAACCAAGAGCGGGAGCCGCAAGATCAAAGCTTGGAAGCTTGGGGCGTTTGCCCTTGAAGTGAACGATCTCCACCTTGAGCACGCCGGGTGCCGGCGAGGAGAAGCGCGCGGTGATCGTGGTGCCATCCAAGAACTCTGGGCGCTTGCTGGCGAGCCGATCGTAGCCGGTAACGGTGAGCGCTCCCGCCGCGGCCTGCACGTCGACGACGCCGAGCGGGTAGATCGCTGAGATGCCAGGAAGAAGCGCGTAGTCACCAAATTTGAATTTCATGGAAGTACTTTCAGGAGTTTGTAGCCGTACAATTGGAGATCGAGCTTGAGAGACTGACCTTTGACTTCGAGCACTTCGCCACTCAGATAATTCTTGAGGCGACGCTCAGTAAGAGCGGGAAGCTGAATCGTGACCGGTTGTTTCTGATCTGAGAAGTTGAAAATAACCAGGGCCTGTGTTTCCAAGTCTTCAGAGGTGCGCAACGCTGCAAACACGGTCTCCGGACAGTCAGTGGCCACTTCCTCGATGTGGCCGATGCCGAGCTCTTTGTGTTGAGTGCGCAGCGCGAAGAGGCGGCGCAGGTGCGAAAATGCTGAATCCGGGTCATCTTTTTGGGCCTCCAGAGCGGGCCAATCGACGCCCAAATCGACGATTTCTGGCCGCTGAACCTTTCGCTCAGTGAAGGTTAGCCCGGCCGCGAGGATCCACACTTGATCCGGCAGCGCGGCGTTGAAGGCGACCTGCAGTCTATACGTCTCCAGGCGATGGCAGGCCCAGCTGTTGAAGATCTTGGCATGTGTGACATCCCCGAATTGTTGGTAGGGGAACATGCCATTTTGAATCAACTCCGCTCGCACTTTCAGCGCGTCGCGGATAAAATCTGCTTTGTGTTGCGTGATGGCTTCCAGCTCATTGTAAAATTCGTGACGGAGCTTGCCGGTGCCGGCATTGAAGCCCCCTGTTCGCAACAACTCATTTTGCAATACGAAGTTCTCAGCGGTAACCAATCCGCCGCGCTCCTTCACAAACCCGGTGAAGCGTCGCAACACGGCTTGGTCAGCGTTGTGCCAGGTGGGAACGGCATCGGCATCGAAACCTGCGATTCCCTTGTCCATCCAGAAACCTAAATGCTCTAGAAATGCGTCAAAATAGGCGCGATTGGAGCAATCGGGTGCGGGCCTATCCCAGCAGGTCAGCACCGTGCCGTCGTCATTCCACTCAAACCATTGGGCCTCAAGAGCATTAGGATCGCGTTCGCGTGCGGCCTTCGCTCGGAGATAGAGAGGATGTTGCCAACCCACGTATTCTGGGACCGCCATCATGATGACTTTGACGTCGCGCTCTCTGCAAGCGGCCATCAGACGTTCAAAATCTTCTATGCTGCCGTAATGGGGATCAACGCTCGCCCAATCCTGCTGGACCAAGCCCGACCATTCCGGATCGCTTCCGTAGTAGCCAACATGTTGAAAGCGGTAAGCGCTGATTCCAGCTTCGAGAAAGAAATCCAGCTTTTGCCGCACTCCTTCGAAATCACCTAGGCCGTCCCCATTTGAGTCAAACGCTCCGTGCACGGAAACGGTGAGTAAGGTGGGGTGGGTCGTCCACCAGCCTTGCGGTTTTTGCGGGAGTTGAGAGTCCATAAGGCTTGGAGCAGGGGCCACTCTCGGCATATCTAGAATGAGACGCCGTGTGCCCGAGGATACAGATATTGCAGTACTTTATTGGCCAACGCCATGCATTGAATTGACGGTCATGTGTAAAGTCGTAAACTCTCTGCTGCTGTCCCGCGATCATCCGGTGACAAGTATCGGAAGGAAGCTCACGATGCCACGTAACCTCAAAACAGTGAGCCATATGCCTAGAGCGTCGGGTGAGCCGCAATTAGGGAGCGCAGCGCTCCCGTTTGAACTTTCATATGTGGGCTTTTTCTCGCACGCGTTTGGCTTTGAAACGCATGTGCATGAAGATGAGTACGAGTTTCACTATTTGCCGCGCGGCAAGTGCACGATGGTGAGTGGTAAGCGACGCGTAAGCTTGCCTGATCACAGCTTAACGTTTACGGAGCCGCACACGCCCCACGGAATCACCGAAGGTAGCGAAAGTGGTGCTCCGATCGGTTGGTACTATTTTCGCTTCCGAATCGGCGCCACAGGTGAACGGATCCTGCCGGCGCTCAGGGGAGCGTTTGAGCCGCGCGGCACCGTGCGACTGGGGCCGCCATTTGAGGGTAGATTCAGGGAGATGCTGCTGCAGCTCCAGTCTGAGAATCCTCTGCTACGCACCTCGGGTGCGCATCTTTTCTCAGCCCTGGTGTATGAGCTGGCCTCTAACGCCAAGAAGCGCACCACGTTAAGTACAGCCAGCTATGTGGACGAGCTGGTGCAATGGATGCAATCCAACTTGGCGGCGTCGCTCGATCTTCAGCAAGTTGCCACGCGTGTTGGGATCAACAAATCTTATCTTATTCGAAATTTCAAGCTGCGAACGGGCACTTCACCGATCCAATTCTTCAATCGCTTAAAGATCGAAACGGCATCGGACATGCTCGAGAGCACCTCACTCACCATCAAACAAATTGCCGACCAACTGGGATTTTGCGACGAATTTTACTTCAGTCGTCTGTTCAAACAGTTTTCAGGAGTTGCACCGCAAGGCTTTCGAAAAACTCGGAAGGCGTAACGGTTGGAGTAGGCGGTTCGCAGGGTTGGAGTAGGCCTTATATTCGTTCGGGAGATAGTAAGCATGCTTACTATCTCGAAAGCGACGTGAGGGCTCTGCGGCTCGACGAACGCAAAACAGTGTGTGCTCAACCGAGTTTTTAACGCGTGCTTGGCGAACAGGTGCTCGAGCGATTGTGTGAGGGGAGCTCGAGCGATTGTGTGAGGGCGTTCGAGCGACTATCGTGAAGGCATACCCTTAGGGGGCGCGCTAGAGCTTCAACATGAATTGCGTGACGGCGTCGGCGAAGCCGGGCAGATCTTCGTGGCCAAAATCTGGGTAGAGAATGTGGCTTTTCTTGGAGCTCACCTTGTTGTAGGCAGCGAATTGGGTCGAGGGAGGGCAAACGTTGTCCATGAGCGAAATGCCCATCAAAAGCTCGGCTTCGATGCGTGGGGCGAGGTGCTGCACGTCGATGTAGCCCAATCTACGAAACCATTCGTCGTGCTGGGCGTGGGTGGGATCGTGATTGCGGAAGAAAGTGCGAAGTTCGCCGTAGGCACGATCGGCGAGATCCATTTCCCAGACGCGTTGATAATCTGAAAGGAAGGGAAAGATCGGGACGACGCGCTGCACTTGGGGAGCGAGTGCGGCACAAGCAAGGGCAAGCCCGCCACCTTGCGAGGCGCCCAAGACACCCACTCTGGCGGGATCCACCTCAGGCAGCTCGAATACGATTTGGGCAAGCTGGGCGGTGTCCAAGAAGATGTGTCGAAACAAGAGATTGTCGACGCGATCGGAGAGGCCGCGGATGATGTGGCCGTTGAGTGTGGGGCCGAGCGTTCCGCCGGTGTCTTCGCTCAAGCCGCCTTGGCCACGGCAATCCATGGAAATGACGCTGTAGCCGTGTGCCAGCCAACGCAGCTTGGAACTCCAATCCCCACTTGAGCCAGAATAGCCGTGAAATTCTAGGATAGCCGGGTGCTTAGGTGCAGCGTGCTTCGGCCTCAGGTACTTGGCATGCACTTTCGCGCCCCGGACGCCTTTGAAATAGAGGTTGAAACAGTCAGCGCTTGGGATCTGAAAGCTGGCGGGCTGAAGTTCGATGGCGCGCGACTGCTGCCGCATCTCGGCGAGTGCACGCTCCCAGTATTCAGCGTGATCGCTGGGGCAGGGATTTCTGCCGGTGTAGACTTCGAGCTCAGCGAGAGGTTTATCAAGGAGGGGCATGGTCTTGGTCTGGGAGTTGAGTGTTGAGTGTTGAGTGTTGAGTGTTGAGTGTTGAGTGTTGAGTGTTGAGTTAGGGCTTCTCGCCGGTTGATGTGGGGAATTTCTTAGATTTCCAGACTCCCAGGCCTTCATCCAAGACAGTGACTTTGGTGAAGCCTTTGTCGAGGAGCTGCTGTGCTAGTTTGCCGGACTCGGCGTGCGGGCAAGCGCAATAACAGACGAGCCAGGCTGTTTTGGGCAGTTTGTCGATGTACGGAGCGGGGTCGTAGAACGGAACACTCACAGCCCCTGCGATGTGTTCGCGCATGTAATCCGAGGGTGCCCGTGCATCAAGGAAGCCCATTTGCGCGCCGCGATCGAGCTCCCGCTTCACAATATCCACGCCCGTGGTTTCTGGGAAGCGCTTGAAGCCATGGGGCTCCGGGCCTTTGGCATGGATGAGTACGGGCCCTAGCGGAAGCGGCGGTGGCTTGGCTGGCACACTTGGGCTAACGACAGCAACTTGTCGACTGCGAAGCAGTGCGATCACATCTTCGATACTCTTCGGATCGAGCTTGCGTTTGAACGCCGGCATCGGAGTTTGCGCGCGACCTTCAGT
>CAZSUA010000210.1:0-4391 GCA_964609655.1 uncultured Polyangiaceae bacterium
ACTATTCCCACCGCTGTTCTGCGCCATGGCGCCGCCTGACGTCGAAGCGCCGGCAACAGGCAGCCCGCCACCGCGTATGCTGGGGGCACCGGTTGGATTCGAACAATTCCAAATGCCCGCCACCACCAACAACGGAATAAGAGCCCTTGATGAATTCATCAGATGTTTTCTCCGGCGCGAAGCCCTCAATAACAGCCCAGGCGGTGAAGCTAGCTTAACCACGAGATCGGAACAAGAGCCTGTGCAGCTTGCGCGAATGAAACTCCGCTATTCACTGCGTGTATGTGTTTTGCTCACCTAGGCTACTCGGGTTGAGCGCGGGGGCGAGGCGAGGCAGGTTCGGGAAGTGTTGCCCAGTAGCGCATTCGAAACCGCTGCAACTTTTCGTACGGCTCGTTGTCGGTAGCTGAGTAGTGCGGTCGGCGTAACGCTGCAAAACGGTTTGCGTGCCGACGTTTGGCATCAATCGGAAGAATATTATGACAATGAACACTCGTCGCAAAGCGGCGGAGCTGGATGATTACGCGATTTGGGCGCCTGGCGTGTCTCTGCAAGTTATCGTGAAATGGGGCGTTTCGACGCTCGAGGTACTCGAAAAGGACCCTCCTCTGCGCTTCGTGCTCGGAACTGAGGGGAATGCTGAAGCTTCGGATTTCGTAGTGCCTGAGGGCACGCTGGTGGGTGATGAATTTGAACTCATTCATGTGAGTGGAGATAAGGTGTGGTTGTGCGTGCCGCCGGATGCCAAGGGTACCGTGCACTGGACCGAGAATGGTAATCTTGTTTCAGAGGAGCTTTTGCAATGCTACGGACTCTTGCCTGAACAAGCATTGCCAGAACAGGGGGCACCCAGGCGCGTGTTGCTACCGATGAATGGGCGTGGCGTAGTGCACGTTGGAGCGTTTTCGTTTTTCGTTCATCTGGGTGAGCGCGCGAAACTGCCGGTTTCAGCTCAGCCTGGTTTCGTGGACACCACGGTCGCGAGCTTCTTTGGGGTTTCACTTTGCGCCACTTTGGGACTGCTCGCGGTGGCTGCATTTTTCGTCCCACCGATGGGACTGACCGACGGTGATGACATTCAAGAAGAACGGGTTCTTTTGATGCGTCAGTACTTGGAAAGCCAAGCTGAACGGGAGCGTTTGCAGGAACCTTCCGCCGAAACGGGGAGTTCGGGCGAGCGCGCTGCTGACCCAGCACCGGGGGAATCGGGCAAGCTCGGCAAGTTTCTGCCGAAGGCGCCAAGTGGCCGATTATCGAGGAAGATGAACAAGGAACCCGAGCGCTCATCTCCGCCAAGCCGAGCCGAAGCGATTGAAGAGGCGCGTACATTCGGCACTATTTCGCTTCTCACCAATTCAGCTTTCAATCATCAGCCTTCCGCTACGTTTGGGCGAAGTTCGGCACTAGGCGAGGCGGATCGGGATCTTTTGGGGGATATGTTTGGTCCAACCTTGGGTGAGCAGGTTGGGTCGGGCTTGGCGCTCATCGGGAATGGCGAACGTGGTGGTGTCGGGCATGGAATTGATATGGGTGCGATCGGTGATCGCGAGGGATTAAATCCCATCGACCTAGGGCATTCTATTGGTCAGCGATCGCTTGGGCCCCATCGAACTTCTGTGCCTCGGGTTACACCAAGCGGAGTGACCAAGGTGACAGGCAGGTTACCGCCCGAGCTCATCCAACGCACCGTGCGCCAGAATTACGGACGTTTTCGCATGTGTTACGAACGCGGACTTGCAAAAAATCCGAACCTCGCAGGCCGCATCGCCGTGCGCTTTGCGATCGATTCCGAAGGACGCGTGATGCATGCGAGTGCGGGTGAATCTTCGCTGCCAGACAGCGAGGTCGTTTCGTGCGTGGTCTCAGCATACTTTGGTCTGAGCTTTCCCGCACGGGAACAGGGGATCGTCACGGTGGTCTACCCGATCGCTTTTTCGCCCGAATAGGCCGAAAATGAAGCCCGGGCGAGCCTCGGCGCGCAAGGCTTGACAGGTTCAGTAATGAGCCAGTCCGGCCAAGCGTAAGACTCTTCAAGGAGAAGATGATGGACATCGACATCGGCATCGAAGCCAACAAGCGCGAGGAAATCGCGAACGGGCTGTCGCGCGTGCTCGCAGACTCGTACACGCTCTACCTCAAGACCCACAACTTCCACTGGAACGTCACCGGCCCGATGTTCCAGACGCTACACCTCATGTTTGAGGCCCAGTACAACGAGCTCGCACTCGCCGTGGACCTTGTCGCGGAGCGTATCCGCGCGCTCGGCTTCCCGGCGCCGGGTACCTACAAGCAGTTCAGCGCGCTGTCGGCGATAAAGGAGGAGGATGGGGTGCCGCGGGCGCAGGACATGATCAAGAAGTTGGTTGAGGGGCACGAGGCTGTCGCGCGCACGTCGCGTGAAGTCTTCAAGCTCGCCGAGAACGTGAGCGACCAGCCCAGCTGCGATCTGCTCACGCAGCGCATGCAGCTGCACGAGAAGACGGCGTGGATGTTGCGAAGCCTCCTCGAATAGAGAAGCACTTTGATTGTATCACCCGTTTAGCCAGGGTAAGTAAGCTCACGTTGTGTCCAAGCGTACGCGGCGCCATTCATCAGCAACCGTCCAGTGTCCGTTCTGCGGAGAGGTGGACGAGCTTGCCGTCGATTTGGGCGGCGGCGAGCAGCAAACGTATACCGAGGATTGTGCCGTTTGCTGTCGACCGCGCATCGTTCACGTCGAGCCAGGCGAAGCGCCGGGTGAGGTGCATGTCTGGGTCGAACGCGAAGAGTAAACGCCTGCGTCGTCGCCTTCGACCATCTGCGCCCAATAGGGCCTCAAATCCAACTCGAGATCGAGACGTCGGAGCAGCTGAAAGATGCCGCCCAGTTTGCGGTGCAAGAACAAGAGCCGCCTGGGCGGTGGAGAATACGCCAGGCTTTTCGTGAAGCGCGAGCCGATGTCTCGTGAGCGAGCCGCGTAGTCTGCATCTCGAAACGCGAAGGGCTGCAGTTTGGCATCGAAGGGTTCGACCGCTGTCGTCAAGAACTCGGCGAACAAGTCTAACGTCGCGCGAGACTCGCGCGGGTCAATCAAACCGAACGAGATGCCTTCGTCGGCGACGCGACGCGCATCGCCGCTGGCAACGGCGCGCAACAGCCGAACGTAGCCCTGACGGAATTCGGGCTCGAACTCCAACGTTGCGCCAAAATCCAACAGCACAAGCTGGCGCTCGGCTGGCCGCATCAAGAAGTTGGCGAAGTTGGGGTCGGTCTGAACGAGCCCCCAACGGAAGAACTCGGAACAATAAAGATCGAGCATGGCCTGTGCGAGCCACAGGCGGTCGTCGTGGGGGGGGCCTTGCAAGAGCCATTGCCCGAGCGGCTGCCCTTCTTCCCAGGACATCGTGAGCACGCGAGTCGCCGACAGCTCGGGCAACACGCGCGGCACGACGAAGCGCGGGTCGCTCGCGACTAGGCTGGCAAAAAGACTCTGGCAAAAACGCTCGTGCCCATAGTCGGCTTCGAGGTGGAGCAGACTGCGCAATTCTTCGAAGACGCCGTCAAGCTCGATATCGCGACGCGTGACCGTCAACCAGCCGTTACCGAACTTGCGCAGCACGGCCAAATCACTGTCGATGCTCTCGCGGACACCTGGGTATTGAATCTTCACGGCGACCGGCACTGCGCCGACCGTTGCGCGATGGACCTGACCGATGCTGGCGGACGCTGCAGGGCGTTCATCGAAACTGTCGAAGGCGTTCGCCCAATCGGGACCCAGCTCATCGACCAATACTCCCCGCAGCACCTCGAAATCTACGGGCTCAGCTCCGCCCTGAAGCTTGGCGAGTATTGCCAAGGCTTCGGGTGGAAGCAGATCGCTCGCGTCCATCGACAGCAGCTGGCCGGCTTTCATCAGGGCGCCCTTAAGCCGCCCCAGGCTATCGACCATCAGCCGCGCCTGTTCGATCCTTGCCGAGAGCTCCGAGCCGCGCAGCTTTTCGGCAGAGTTGCTGAAGCTCGTCCGCAGGCGATGGCGCAGCTCTTGACCGGATAGCCCTGCGGCCAAGCCGAGCATGGCCTTAGAACGACTCCACGCATCTCGGGGCAGATGTTTCATGCAGCCTGCGGGTCGATCCGAATTGGCGCGGCCAGCTCATAGGCCTCGCGCGGATTCAGCGCCACCTGAAGCGATTCTAACGTCAGGTACAGACCCACCAGACCGACGCCCAGGAACGTGAGGTCCGGATGCAGCTTGGCGCGGCTCTGCATCGCCTCTCGAAAGATGCGGTCGAAGGTCTCGCGAAAGTGCGCGATCGAAAAGCGCATGCTCGAGGCATCGCCCGGCCCGAAGTGCTCGCGGAGCAGGTGCTCGATTCGAGCTGAAAACCCCGCTAAAGGCCGCGAACTCCAAC
>CAZSUA010000210.1:4401-10151 GCA_964609655.1 uncultured Polyangiaceae bacterium
CTCCAACTGTAAAGCTCGATACCTTGCGCGAGTTCAGCGTCCTCGTTGCGGTAGAAGCCAGCGTACAACGCTTGAACGCGTCGCCTGAAGTCTGCGTCGGGCTCGTACCAGAGACCGCTGGGAAAAAATGTTAGCAACTGGCGCTGTTCGTTCCAAGCAAAGTGACGCGGTCGCAGGTCTAAGAACCACGGACCTGGGGCATGGAGCTGGTGAAAATACAGCTCCAGCACGCGTTTTCCCACGGCAACGCGCGACTTTGGCGTTAGCTCCACGCCTAGCAAAGGCGCTTGTGGCGCCGACTGGCCCACGGCGATGGCAATACTTGCCTCACGCAGCGACGCTGCCAGCGTCTCTGCTGAACGCGCCCGTTCGCTCTCCGACCCAAAGTGGTGCACGATGCCGAGCGCGCTCGCCAGCACACGCGGCACGTGAATGACTTTCAACGCAGACAGCGACGTATAGGGAAGAAAATCACGAAACGGCTCCGGGGTGAGCCGGGTTGCCCAGTTAGCTTCCATCGATAGCTATCTGAGTGCCTGCGCCAGCGCCGTCAAGGCCGAGGCTCCCTGACGGTTTTTCCTACATATTCCTTCCTAAGTTTCTAATGGTCCGCCCTTCGAGCCGCGCTAAATAGCTAGCACGAACGGGAATTGATTGGCCATGGACATGCATCCAGAAGCAAACACGAAGCTGAACCTTGCCGTGGACTTGGCGCAGCTTCAGGCTCAAATTCGGACTCTCATTACGCTGGAGGAAACGGAGACTCCAGTCATCAGCTGCTACGTCCACCGTGTCGTCAGTAAAAATGGCGCAGTCGTTCCGGAGTTCGCCCAGCGTCTGCGGGCGATACGCAACGTGCTGTGGGGGCAGGAGCTCGAGGAGTTCGAAGAAAGGTTCTCCCGTATCGAAAGCTACCTGACCTCAGATCTTCGGCCCACAACCCAAGGTATCGCATTGTTCGCACGCGGGGGCAGGCGTCCATTTTTCATGGCACTGCAGTTTGATGTGCCATTGCCCAGTCGGCTCTCTGTGAATTCGACCCCGGACGTCTATCACCTCGTAGAACTCAAGGACACCTACCACCGCTTCGTCGTCCTTATCTCCACTGAAGAAAGCGCGCGCATCCTGGAGGTCAACCTCGGCACTATCACACGCCAATTATGGGTGGAGCGGCCCGAACTGCGAGACCGCGTGGCGAAGGAATGGACCCACGAGCACTACCAGAACCATCGCCGCGATCGTGGAGAAGCTTTTATGCGTGAAAAGCTCGCACTGGTTGAGAAGCTGATGGCAGCGGAGGGGCACACCCACCTCATTCTGGCTGGTCTCCCACACCTAGCAGCGCGCGTGCGTGAGCGCCTTCCAAACCATATTAAAGCCAAGATCATGGATGTGGTGCCGACCTCAGAATACGCCGGAGTGGTTGATGTCGTCGCGGCCACTTTGTCGACCTTCATCGAACACGTTCAGGCGCAATCCCAAAGCGCTGTGGGGCAACTCGAAAGTGCACTCCGAACCGGAAGCTTGGCCGCATCTGGAACTCCAGCCACGTATGAGGCGCTCCGGCAGGGGCAAATAGACGTACTCGTGATGGCTCGCGAGTACGAGGGCAGCATTGCCTGGAATTGCCCCCAGTGCGGCTGGGCCCAAACCACCCAGGCTCGACCGAAAGCATGCCCAGACTGCGAGCACCAAGAGCTCCGAACAGTGAACCTGAAGGAAGAGATGATACGCATTGCCGAGCGGCTGGCGGTCAAGATCGACTTGGTGCAACAAAGTGACGTTCTGATGCGGCTTGGGGGTGTAGGTTGCCTGCTTCGCTGGGAAGCGACGCCCATTTGGGGCAGTTCTTGAACGAGCACGAGCCCTCGTTGCGTGATAGAGCGCAGTCCCTCGTCGAACACCCACGGTTCGATCAGATCGTTGTTGTGCTCATCGTGGCCAACGCGATTGTCCTGGGGCTAGAAACCTCCGCTGACATGACGACGCGCTTCGGGGGGGTCCTTAGGATACTCGATCATAGCGCGCTCCTGTTCTTCGTCGCTGAGCTGCTGCTCAGGGTATTCGTATATCGCTCTCGATTCTTTCGAGATCCGTGGCGCGTCTTCGACCTTGTAGTTGTCGGTATCGCTCTTTTCCCAGCAAGCGAGGTATTCAGCGTGCTGCGGACGCTGCGAGTGCTGCGCGTTCTGCGCTTGGTTTCTATCGTCCCTTCGATGCGGCGGGTGGTGAGCGCGCTTCTCACAGCCCTGCCCGGCATGGCGTCGATCATGGGACTCATGGCGCTCTTGCTTTACGTGTCTGCGGTCGCGGCCACCAAGCTGTTTGGGGCCATCGCGCCGGTGTATTTTGGAACTTTTGGGGCCTCGCTCTTCACCCTCTTTCAGATCATGACGGTCGAAGGCTGGCCCGATATCGCACGCAGCGTCATGGTCCAATCCCCCTATGCGTGGGTGTTTTTCGTCACTTACCTGCTTCTTGGAACCTTCATGGTGCTCAATCTCTTCATCGCGGTGGTGGTGAATGCCATGCAGTCAAAAGTGGCCGAAGATCTCAGGGACGAAGGGGATGCTCACACGCGACAAATTCTGACCGAATTGCGCGCGCTCCGGCAGGAGCTTGAGACGCTCCGGCAGGTGAAAAGGCTAGCTGACGTCGATATGTTGTAATTATCAACATATCCATTCGCTTTTGTCGTCTTGATCTACGTTCGGTAGGCCCCATACTGACGGGCAGAAGGACTTGCCATGCGAAACTCCCTGCGAATCGGTTCAATGTTCGGAATTCCCGTATTGGTGCACTTTAGCTTCTCGCTGATAGTGCTGTTCGGCGCCGTTCAAGGCGGTATCTCCCACGGCCCACGAGGCGCGCTGTTCGGGGTGGTGAGCATGTTCGCCATCTTTGCTTCGGTGGTGCTCCACGAAATGGGGCATGCGCTCATGGCTCGGCGCTTTGGCATACGAACGGTCGACGTCACGCTCTATCCGCTTGGCGGAATTGCCAGGATGAACGGGGAAGCCAAGAGCCCGTGGCGGGATGTCGCCATTTCCGTCGCTGGCCCAGCGGTGAATTTGCTGCTCTTCATCGGGCTCGCCGTCGTCGGTCTAAAAACGGGTCTCATTTCGACGGACCTGCCGCAGGCTCTCGGCCCTTCGCCGCAGGGCTTGTTGCTGGTGGTCCTCACTGCCAATCTCATGTTGTTCCTGTTCAACCTGCTTCCCTTCTTCCCGCTCGACGGCGGAAGGATCCTGCGTTCATTGCTGACGCTCAAAGTTGGGGCGGAGCGCGCCACGCTTTGGGCGGCTCGCTCAGGCCAGGCAGGGGCAGTTGCTATCGGGCTGTTCGGTGTATTTTCCGGAAACCTGCTCACGGCACTGGTGGCGGGTTTTCTCTTTATGTCAGCCTCTCAGGCGCACGCTCAAGTGCGGTTTGAAAGCGCCACGGCGCGGATTACTACTGGTCAGGCCTATGAGCGCGGAAGCGTCATTCTGGAGCCCGCGATGCAGCTCCACGCTGCGTTTGAAACACTTAGGCATTCATCCCAGGTGGCATTCCCGGTGGCGCTTGAAGGGCAGCTGCTGGGTGCGGTACATCGAGATGAGCTCCTGCTTCGCGAACACGCGACCGAGCATCTAGGGTGCGTTTCGAGCATCATGCACCGCAACCTCCCTGAGTTTCCGGCGAGCGCGCCGCTTGGGGATTTTCTAAAGCTCGCCAAGGAAAACCCACGCGTGATTGCGACGGTCAAGGACGACGGTGAGCTCTTGGGATTCTTAACGCTAGACCACGTCCTCAAGAGTCGGATCTCCACGCCACCGGCAGCTGAGCCCGGCGGCAAAACTCCGGTAGCCACGCGCCGCGTGGTTGGCGAAGAACGTGGGTAAAGGGCCCAGAAAACCATGCTAGATCTATATTTGCTTTCTCAAACCTCGGTCGTAACCGGGGACACCAAGCTCATCGCGTACGGCCTGTTTTTGCTGTTGGTAATGGCGTTTCTGGCGCTTGATCTCGGTGTATTCCATCGCGAGGCGCACGAAGTCTCGATGAAGGAAGCGCTCACGTGGTCGGTGATTTGGGTAAGTTGCGGAGTCGCGTTTTCGGGCGTGGTTTACGCGGCCTATGAGGGTCAGTGGTTCGGCTTAGGTACCAACACACCGCTCTACAATCCCGCGGCCAACACGGACGCCTCAGTGCCTCTCCTCATCACGGGCACCGTTGCTGGGTTTGAGGCAGCCAAGCAGTACCTCACGGGCTACGTGGTGGAAAAGTCCCTCGCAATGGACAACATCTTCGTGATCGCGATCCTTTTCGGATATTTCGCCGTGCCCGCGAAATATCAACACCGAGTGCTGTTCTGGGGGATTCTGGGGGCACTCGTGATGCGCGGTGCCATGATCGCGGTCGGTGGTAGCCTGATTCTGGAGTACCAATGGGTCCTCATTATCTTCGGCCTCTTCCTGTTGCTTACCGCCGTCAAGATGGTGTTCGCGGGCGAGGAGAAAGATCCGACTGACAATCCAGTGGTGCGGCTCATCAAGCGCTTGTATCCGGTCACCGAGTTTTACGACGGACAGCGTTTCATCACCAAACGAACCCTTCCGCCCACGTACACGCGCGATCCGAGCACCGGGAAAGAAACCCAGGATCCGCCTCCAGCCGGTACCCTTAGGGCTCGTTGGGCCATAACGCCGCTGTTTTTGGTGCTCATATTAGTGGAAATCACCGATTTGGTGTTCGCAGTTGACAGCATCCCCGCCATCTTCGCGATAACGCCTGATCCGTTTATCGTCTTTACGAGCAACGTCTTCGCCATCTTGGGCCTGCGTTCGCTCTACTTTTGCCTGGCTGCGCTGATCTCAAAGTTCCGCTTCTTGAAGCCTGCGCTGATACTGATCCTAGCGTTCGTCGGCGTGAAGCTCCTATTGCTGAGCGTGCCCCCGTACCTCGACGACATGGGTTCCTTTTTCGGGATTGCACTCGAAGCCGGCAGAGCCATCAAGGTGAGTACCACGCTCTCGCTTTCAGTGGTCCTCGGTTTGCTCGCCAGCGCAGTGATCGCCTCCGTTGTTGCGCCAGCTCGTGCTGTCCCTAAGAGCAGTTGAAAGAGGGCCAGCATGCACAGGTTAGCTCCCATCCCCCAACCCCACGGATCTGCTCATGCAAGGCAACGCTAACGCTGTGCCCGAGCTACATGGCTCACATGAAGCTCGGGCGTAACGTCGTCGTCATTGGTGGAGGTTTTGGCGGGCTCGCAGTGACACGCGAGCTGGCAAAAATGCCGGCCTCAGCTATGAAACAGTTCTGCCGGGAGATCTAGTATGCGATACAAACTCGATTCCAATGGCCGAGAACTCGTAACCTTTACCGCTGCCGACGGTCTCGGGGCCGAGCTCACGGGGCCGATTGAGGAGGGTGTCTACACCCGCGATGTCGTGCCGAGCTGCAGCGTGCCGACTACCCCATTCAGCCTCCACATCGTGGACCTCGGCAAACGTTCGCAAGAAGGCCCAAAAGGGAATGGAAATTCTTGGCGCTTCCTACGGGATCGCGAGCGAGGGCTCGTTCGGGCCGGATCCATTCGGGCTGTTCCCGTGGGATGTGGAGTTCGTGATTCTAATCGACAGAGTGCGCGGCATTGAGCTCGTCGGAAGGGCGCAAGGGCCGGGACGGCATCTGCACGATCTCGTCTCGACGCAGGAGGCGCTCGAGGCCTTCGCCGAGCGGGCGGGGTTCCCGGAGCACGGCCTCGT